>NZ_JAGFEV010000010.1:0-100905 GCF_039655985.1 Acinetobacter sp. BWR-L5
GATCAGTAATCAATTTTACAGCTTCATCTTTAAATTCTGGGGTATAACGTTGTCCACTCATAATGTTTTCTCCTATGCAAAAAGAATAGACCATATTTGTCTAGGAGAGTGGTGGCAGTCCAAGCCGCTTAACCAACTGTCCAACTTTATGGGGTCAGTTCATTAATGGCGGTTTTTTATATGTTGAGAAAATAGAAATGTGTGCTAAGAAATCTTTAGTAGAAGGGTATTGTAGAACCTTTAAAGATTGCAGGTAGTGCCGGTGGAGCATCATTGGGAGGATATGCTGCTGGTACGGTAGTTGGTCTAATAATTGGAGTTGGTACTGGAGGAGTAGGGCTAATTGTTATTGGTTTAGCTGTTGCAGCTGGAGGCTACATTGGTGGAGAAATAGGGAAATCTAGTGGTGATATAGCTGGAACATTTATAGCAGATCAGGTAAATGAATATTATGAGTAATTCTCAATTTTTTTATAATGTAATTAATATATTAAATATATTATTTTTATTTCTTTATTTAATCTCTATGTTGATTGAACGAACATATATCAAAAGAAACTTATCTAGAATATGTAAATTATCATTTGATAATGAGAGTTATTTTACTAAGATTGATTTAGGTAATTATATGGTTCTCAGCTTCTTGCCTATTGTTATACAAATAGGTTTTTTACGAGAAAAAATTATTTTAAAGAGAAAAGTGGTATTTCCAAATCCTCCAATTTTATTTTCATCTATCAATGATGAAAAGATGGATACATTTTTTAAAAAATATAAATCTTGGTTATATATATCTAATTTAAAATGGATATTTGGATTTTTATGGTTTTTTATTATTGGTGTAATAAACTTATATTTAAAGTAATTAAGATAGTACCTTATCAAAGGTACAACTTAGTGAAGTGAAAATGACCGCCTGAAAGGGCGGTTTTTTATATCTAATAATCGAAGACTACAAGCCATATTTTAATACAAAATTCCTATGAGCAATTTGAAGCAAAAGCCTAAAAAAGCTGTAGAGAAATGATGCTCTAAATTATTGATTTTATTGGGTCTAGTTTGGTAAGAAAGTGACTAAAATACGCTCAAAAATAAGTAATGAAATTGTTATATTCTAAAGGCTTATGTCGGGTTTTGACTTCATCTTGACATCGTAGAGGTCTCCAGTTCGAGTCTGAACATATTTGCCAATTACAGTTTAGTATTAAATCCAAATTGATGGAAAAAAGTTCTTACACACGCAATATAATTAAAGTATGCAAGTATTATGCTGGAAAAACATTTTAAAGTTAAAAATCAGAAGAGCAATGGGTTATACTCAAATTCACCTTTAAAAAGTTATTCGATCATTATTTATGAGCACATTGCTCTTTTTAACCAGTCGAAGGTGTCAATGGTAAATCTAGGAGATAAAGAGAGTAGGTGGACTACTACGTATTTCCAAAATTAAAGAAGTGAATCAAGATAAAACTATTCAACGCATTTAATTAAGATTAGAATAATTTTATTGTAAAATTGATGGTTTAAATAAATATATTTTATCAGTGAGATTGTTGATATTTAAAATATATAGAAATAAGGTTTTTAAATGGCGTTATTTGAAATTTATGTTAATTTTCTTCTATTTCTGACTTCTTTAAAATACGATTTATAACAGTTCGAGTGACAGAGTACTCTTTTGCTATAGAGTAAATGCTATACCCTTTTTTAAACTTATCTTTAACTTCCTTTTGTTGTTTTAGATTTAATTTTTCAGGACGTCCAACTTTTTTAACACTTTTGCTGAGAGGTTTGATTTTTGATTCAAATATGAAATTATTTTCAAAATCGAAACATAGTTTTAAAAAATGAATAAAACTTTCTTTTGCACTTCCTTCTATTACTGATTTAGAATAATCTAAACAGATGAGATTTATATTTTTTTGATAGATCCTATGAACGCTATTGTATATTTCTTTAAAATCCTTTCCCAAACAGTCAAAGCTTTTGACTATGAGTAAGTCTCCTTCTTCTAATGTTAGGTTAATAAGAGCCATAAATTTATCTCTATAAATAACAGAGGTTTCTACTGTCACGTTCTCGATAATCAAACGATTTGATGGGATTGAATAACCGAATTTATTTAAATTTATTCTATCCTGTAATTTTTTTAATCTATTTGGATTTTCCCTGAAATATCCATAAATACGCATGTAGCCCTCAAAATATAATTAATATAAAGTCCTGATTTGTATTTTATAATTAAATAAGTATTAAATAAATATGATGAAAACAGATATATGAATAAAACAGTGTTTAAAACATGTTTTTAATTATTAATTTTAACATTTGTTAAACGAAATAGTGGTTGCTTTTATTATTACCACGCATGCCTAAAATAAATCTATAGCTAGGTAGCAGATAATCTGAAGTTTGTTTAGATTAGCTGCGTAAACCTAGCATGATAGGCTGGGTATAGTGTTTACTCTCTTCTGAAAAATTAGTGATAGCTTAAAACAATCACTTTATGTGATTTGTCTGTATGACTAGTCGTGATATTAGCAACAGAATTTGAATTATTTGGAGTTTCATTACTCAGGTAACTCTTTTCGGATTTGATACTTTCGATCGTTTTCTGAATATCTTCACAAAGTTTATTTGGTTTGTTGTAATTACAGGTGAATTCTGAAATAGAGCCTTGAAAATTAATTTTTTGTGCATGACTCAGCTCACTGCCGCCCCATAAAAAAACTGTGCAAATAATAGGTATATACTTATTTAACATCATCTCTTTTCCCCATTTTGAGATGTCTTAGTTAAAAAATACATGCCTATATTATGAAAAACAACAAGAAAACCCAGAACTTATAAAAAAAAATTATAAATTGTGATGTAGTTCTATTAATCGTATTCTATTGTGACGGTTGCCATTCCTCTGACTGTCCCTGGTGATACAGTTTGTTCGGTTTGATAATAGCGCGCCTTCATTGGAACAGTGTATTGGAGAGTTTGGTTTGAGCTTAGAGTACCAAGAGTTAATTTATCACCCTTAGAAATTACTTTGTTTTGCTTCTGATAATCCCAAACGATTTGTGTACCCACACCTTTTGCACGTGTGCTAATTGGGGCTGTGTTCATAAGGACTTGATTATTGCTATTTGCTAAAGAAGTATAATCAAAACTTAAGCTAATTTTATTACTTTCTTCATATCCTGTCGGGTTTTTTCCACCATTACATAAAATATTGAGATCAAAAGCCTGTTCGCCTTGGGTAGATCCAATACCTTTAAAATCAGCTTTATTGACTACGGGTAATTGCACTACTTTATTAATACTTCCTTGAATTTCACATGAAGAAGAGGCGATTGTAATGGCATTGCCGTATACAGTACTGGTTAATATCGGGTTGTTGGGGTATTCATCTATATGGTAGCTACTATAACGGCCTGGCACGAGTGTTCCTGAACCAGTGTTTTCTGCTGTTTTTATAATTTCGACGACAAAATAGCCATTAGCCAATGAGTATGATCGACCTCGTTCAAGTTTTCGGCTATAAGGATAATAGCCTGAGAAGCCTGAAGCACCTTCGGCTTCACGATATAACCGTATACCGATGCCAGGAATATTGGTACTATAAACTGAATTACCGACTGAACTTAATGGATAACGTTGAGTTAATATTGCCTTAACATCTGAGGGCGAACTCCATCGATCACAAGTTATTGTTGAATTATTAGAATAAATAGGGAAGGTTGCTTTTCTGAGAACACTGCCTACAGCATCACTTGGTTTTACAACCACACGTCCGACAGCCATGCTTACATCTTGTGATTTAAAACCTCTCTCTGGAGTACAAGCGGCATAAACTTCGCTTATTGAAACTGTGCCAATCAACAGTACTAGTGTATTTACAATTTTAAGTTTCATTGACAAATACCCTCTGTGGTAATCATGTTTAATTTTTCATTTGACGTTTGTTTACTTACATCGTATTCAATACGGCATTGCTCACTGATGTCATCACCCCATTTTACGGTGATCGTATCTGCTGTTTTATTGGTACGTATGTAGACCATGCTACCTTGAGCGACTATACCGATATTCTCTCCGCCTGAATTATATGCCTCAGCTGCAAATGGTAGCGTTTTTCCGTCAGACGTTAGCCCATGAATATAAATGGCTTTACCTGTTTTGGTTGCAAAGCTAACCTGAGTAATCGCCCCTGCATAAGGTGCAATACGTTGACTGGTTTCTTCAAGTTCAACATCTGACGACATGTTCTGTGGATCTAGCGTGATATCATTTAAACGGTAAGGCGTAACATATGGAATGACAGCATAGCCAGCCTTATTTACTGTAAGGCCTGTTGCGTTATTGACTTTTGCTCCTGCTGCATCAGGTGCATGGACTAAGACCATGGTTTGTCCTTGATCTGGACCAAGTAAAACGCCTTTAGTGTGTGCAACAATATTGCCTCGTGCAGAAAGCATAGCTTGTTGATATTGATCAGAAATACTATATGAGCCACCCACTGTAGTAAAATTGGTACGGTATTGGGCATTCATGTTCATACTCGGGTTATTACCATAGGTATCCGTAATAGAAGTCCCATAATTGAATCGGTCACCAAGTAGGCCGCTCATTCCGACCGTTGTGCTGTCACGAGTGGTAATGGAGTTAAAATTGACCGAATTCTTTTTGAATGACCATGGCAGTGACAAGGTCAGCATATATTCCGTATCATTGGTAATCAGCTTTGTTGCCGTGTCTTCAACAGTACGTCTAGTAGCGGATAGGCCGTAGGTTAAAGCACTATAGGTATTGCTGTAACCCACTTGATACTGCCGTGTTGTCTCCTGACGATTCCAGTAATCACTCCATGAGCCAGTAGCATAAAAATTGCCCCAATTATTCGGCAAGCCTTGGTTCAATGTGATTTGAAACTCACTCCGCTGTTTGCCAACATGGCTTGAACTGATGCCTTTTTCATCGAGGTCTTGAATCATTAATGCATCACGAAGTTTGTAAAAATTCTCGGTAGAATAACGGTAAGCTGCTAATGTTAAATTAGTATTGGTTGGATTAATGAGCTTACTGTAACTTAATCGATAACTTTGTCCTGTTTCACTGTCCCGTTTTTTGAAATCTGCTTGTGAGTGTGTGACGTCTAGCGAAACTGCACCAATTGGAGTTGAAAAAGCGCTACCTAAAGTCACAGCTCGGTAATCTTCTGCACTTTGTATACCAGTAAAAGCAGTAATATAGTTATTAATGCCTCGTTGGTATTTGGCCTGAATAATCCATGGATCAAGATCAATCTCTTTATCTCGGAATTGTCCTGTGGTAATTGAATAACGGCTCATACCGGGTCTGAGCATTTGTACTACAGATGCATAAGGTACATTAAAGTGTTGAATTTCACCGTTAGCTTCTAAAATGGATACTTCTAGTTCACCACCGAAACCTGTTGGGTAAAGGTCATTAATTTCAAAACTACCCGGTGCGACAGTTGTTTGATAAATGAGTTGACCTTGTTGGCGTACTTCCACTTTTGCATGTGTTTTGGCATTTCCTCGAATACGTGGGGCGTAACCCAGCATGCTGTTTGGTAGCATACGGTCATCACTAGAAAAATCAGCACCGCGATAGCCAAATGAGTCGAAAATTTCACCATCAGTATAGCTATCACCTAAAGTCAGGACAGCTCTGTAGTTAGGGAATGCACGTTGAACATAAGTACTAACAGCATCATAACTACTTTGTTTATTTGTTGATGCATCGTTATTATCTTGATCGTGGTCTCGCCATTGCCACTGACCATTGTGGCGGAATTGCCAGCCTGCTAGATTGGCACCCGCATTAATTGAAGTAAATGCAGTGGTTCGTTCTTGATGTCCTTGCATTTGATCAAATGTTTTAAATGCGCTGGCATTATAAGAAAGAAATGCCGCATTAATACCTCGATCCCATACGCTTGGATCGACATAGCCTTGCGCATTTTTCTGCATCACAATTTGAGGAATTGAAATATCTATTCTCAATTTCGATTGATCAAATTCGTAATATGCATCCTCGACCCATTGTTCAATTTTTTGACAAGGGTTGATGTTGAGTGCTTCATTTTGTTGAATTAAAGCCTCTGGTTTAACACCATATTCAATTAAGTTTTTTTGAGTAAAACAGGTAAAGGCATTTTCTTTATTATCTAAAGCCTTAAATACCATACGATGTTTACCAAACCAATTATCATTCACATAAACATCTAGGCTATATTCACCAGGTAAAATTGGATTACCAAATTTAAAGCGGTCAATATCAATTTTTTTGGCATCACCCATTAAAAAAGCGGAGTCAAATTCTGCTTCTTCTGCAACATTTGCTTTATCTTCTGTTTCAGATGCATGAACAAGTGCGGGCATACTGAGTGTGATCACACCAAACGCAATATAGTAGCTAATGTGATGTTTAACCCATTTAAGACTTTGTTGTTTTTTTGGCATGAAACTGTCCGCCTATTAATTGAAATAGGTGTGTTTTTGAGTAAATTTACTTATCTTTGAATAATGTTATTGCACGCGAATTGGCAATTCGACACGACCACCGTAGTCATTGATGCTGGTGAAGACCATTTTGGAGGTGTTGCCTCCTTTCAACTTAACACTGTCCTCAGAAAAAGGTTTTAGCATTAAGCCTTCTTTAATTAAGTCTGTGCGCTGACCCGCGTTGTTCTGATTGATAGACGTCAATGTAATATGAAATGGCGTAGGATTTTTTACCTTAAGTTGGTCGCCTAGTACTGTCCATTGAAGTTTAGAGGGAGCAGCACCAGAGTCCCCTTTAATTTCACTTGGGCGATAAAAAAACTTAATGCGCGAGCGGATTGCTAATTGTAAGAAATTATCTGGTACGTCATTTGTAGTTTTTGCACTAGGTTTGGGAGGAATATCTAAAATATTCAACCAATACAAGGTTTCTTGAGTTTGAGATAAGTTTGCAGTTTTTGGTAAAGCTGAAATTCTTAAAGTTTGACCTTGTTGACTATCTACCCGTGAAATTGGAGGAGTAATCATAAAAGGGGCTTGAGATTGGTCTGGAGTACTTTTCGCATCACCTTCATCAATCCAAGCTTGTACAAGTGCAGGTTTGTTACCATTATTGCTCACTTGTAAAGTGATTTCACGAGCATCTGAAGGATAGATTACACGTGTGCCATGAATAATAATCTCGGCATTTGTTGCAGTAAATGGCATAAAACAAGCTAAAAGTGCAGTTTTGAAAAGGGATGACTTAAAGTGCATGATATATTCTCTCAAACAAATCTTAACAAGTGAGCTTATGCAAATAGCAGCACAAGCTCTCAGCTATACGCTATAAATTATTGATAAATAATTGTATATTGAATAGAAGTTGTTACTTTGCCTGCCGTAGAAGCATCAGTTGCATAGTATTCAGCATAGTAGTTCAAGTCTGCAGAACCTTGGTCAGCAACATCAACCCATTGAGAGTTTTCTTGAGCACCATTTGCACCTGCAGCTTTTAATGGAATGAATAAATTATTTGAACCTAAAAGTTGAACTTGTACGTTTTTCGCACCACTAGCATCTTGGTTATTTAGGCGGCCAGTTGAGAAATCAACAGTAGCACCTGGTTCAAAATAAGTAGCTACCTTACCTTCTGAACAGTTATCGAGTTGAATGGTGAACGGAGTACGGCCAGCTACGTCACCAACTTTAGCAAGGGTTTGTCGAGAAACGGTAGGTAAAGTTACAGTGAAGTCTTTACCTTGGGGAGTAACGATGTCACATGTTTTATCTGTTACTAATCCGTTGATCGTAATTGTGCCATCTGCTGCATTTGCTGCACTCATAGCTAATATAGTTGTAGTTGCGATAACTGCGATACTTTTCATTTAAAATCTTCCAAAAAAGATGTGGATAATTGTTAATAATGTACCATTTTGGTGCGCAAACTATAACAAACTAAAATATAAATGCAAACTATGTCACATATTAATTAAAATATGTTTAATTTGTACGATGAATTAAAAGCATATATATTGACAAAAAATTACAATAAATATCTTCTTAAATATAATAGTGACTTAGCAGTTTTTATATATTCATATAGGTCAAATATTCGTTCTTTTTATTCTTAATATTTGTCACACTTTTTTATAAAAAATTTATACATTTCTTATTGAAATAACTAAAAACTGAATTTTAAAAGCTTAAAATTTAAGCGAATTTCTAACTATTCTTACGTAACATCGACTTTTAAGTGTGGCTGTTTACGGAGATTAGTCATTAGGAGAGTGATCTGAAGAGATGACTATCACTTGTGAAGTTGAGTTGATATCAAAAAGGAAATTGAATTGAAATAAACATAATCTAAAAATTGATAAACGAGTTCAATTTGCACCTAGTCAAAAACTGCTTATTTATATATGGACAGTTGTTTGTTGTAAATCGAGTAGGACTCTATAACACTATAATCAGTGGTCGTATATTCAAAATATACAATTTGTTTTATATATTTGGGTGTAAATGCAACTGTCATTTGTATAGACATTCGGAATTTTATAAGAAGGTAATCGCTTTAAATCAGGCAAATTGGCATTTCAATCCTAAAACAATTGATGCTGACACGTGTATCTACAAAAAGCTACTGAATGGCTTGGAACACCCCGATGTCTGTCCAAAAGTATAAGGCTGAATTTTACTTCTTTTTATAGGCCATTTTTAGCAGAATCGTTATTACATACATATCAAAGGAATGATTAAGCTCATATGGGTATCGAAAATGTTCTAATTGCATTAGGCTTTTTTGCTTTTTGTGGAGGCTTAATTGATGCTGCTGTTGGTGGTGGAGGATTGGTCCAATTACCTGCACTTATACATGCACTACCACAGTATAGTTTGGCGACGGTTTTTGGAACGAATAAAGTTGCTGTTCTGGCAGGAACACTGTCCTCTATTTTTACCTATATAAAAAGAATAAAAATTGTATGGGTATTAATGTTACCCACCATGATTTCTGCATTTATTTTTGCATTTTTAGGAGCGATGTCTGTTTCATTTATTCCCAAAGAGTTAATGAAATATATTGTTTTCTTTCTATTGGTAGTTATGGCCATTTATACCTTTATTAAGAAAGATTTAGGAAAAATTCATAGCTATATTCAATGCAGTAAAAGAGAAATTTTATTGGGTATATTCTTTGGTGCACTCATTGGGTTTTATGATGGAGTCTTTGGCCCTGGTAGTGGAAGCTTTTTACTTTTCTTATTTGTTAAATGTTTTGGATTTGATTTCTTAAATGCTTCAGCTTCCGCCAAACTGGTCAATTTAGGAACATTCAGTGCGTCTCTCTTGTTTTTTATCCCTGCTGGTCATGTTTTATGGAACATCGGTGTGATTGTGGCTGTATGTAATATCGCAGGATCTATTTTAGGTTCATTTTTGGCTTTACGTTATGGAAGTGGTTTTATTCGAATATTTTTCCTGATATTACTGGTCTTTCTGATCGGGCGAATGGGGATGTCTATTTTTGTTTCATAAGGCCATACTTTTGAACGGTCATGTTTTAAAGTTCTAAGCGATTATCACAAAAACATGGCTGAAAATAATAAACCTAATAATACAATAGGAGCAATATATGAGTGAGCCGATAACGGGCCCTACCTTGTTTATTTGTGATAGATGCTGTTTACATATAGAGAAAAAGACAAAAAAAGGTTTCAAAAATAGAGTAGTTACTTCTTATGAATTTTAAAGCTTTTGAATCTCCAAATGAAGCTTAGCAAATCTGAAATCATCATCTCTGAAGTGTTTTTTCTCTTTGAGCATTTATTAACGCTTTATTTCGATTTGCATTTTCTTCTAAGTTCAATGCACCAGTATCATGATTGATTAAGTAATAATGTGACCTTTCAAATGAGCTCATATTTGCGGTATGTCTACGGTCTTCCTGTGTTTTGAATAAATCGTTTTCATGTTGTTGTATTGAATTTAATTCTTGCTGTTTGGCAGACTTAAAAAAATCAAATGGCTGTGGAGTTGAGTTCACCACCGAACTTGGTTTTTCTAATGGATATAGCTGGGGTTGAGCTAAAGAAAGTGTCGATGTCGAGATTGTTGTGGTAAGAATGATCCCATACACAGCTAAAAACATGCTTCTTTTCATTAAGTTTGTCCAATTTTAAAAGTTGCCTATTTTAAAATAAAACTACACAAATAGGGTAGTATTTCTAAAGGATGAAGACGCTTAAAAGCTTAGAACACCATTATTTTTTAGTGTGTTTTTTGGATTATCTTATCCACACTGCTGATATTTAGTTTGAAACTAGAATTGGGCAAAAGTCAGTATCTATATAGGATGACTATCATCTATAGAAATGTTTTACAAGCTTGCAAATTTTTCTATTCACGGTCGGGGAGAATGTAGCTAAATTTTGGACAAAATTCAGCTTGCTATTGGTATTTAGTCTACAGGCTAATACGTTCTAGGATTTAAAAAAAACTATTGTGTAGAATATATCCGATAATTATGGATAGCTGTTTGAGTTAAAGGCTTTGCAGCAGTTTAAATATCAAAAATGACCAATACTATTTGAATGGAAACTGGATTGTGTGCAAGGTATGTGGATCTCGTTTGATCGAGGTAATGGATTTCATTAGAGGAGGAGTCTTATTTTATTACTGGATCTGAACTACTGTCTATAATGTTAAATAGGCTTATTGGGGGCGATTTATGTGATTTTAGTAGAGGCTTAAACTCGAATTTCTGGAGAGAGTGAGCTAAGTGCTAGTGGATTGGATCTTGTTTATAAGTTTAAAAGGTAATATATGCTAGGCATTTACTTATTTAGATACTATAAGTGAAGGAGTTTTTTGCAGATTTTCTGGCTGATATTCAATCAGAGTGATGCTTAGTGTAAGGGAGATTCATATCAAGTACTACGAGAAGGCTATTTACATAGCCCACGTTAAAAGTGGGCTATGGTGTATTTAAAAATCTATTGAGTCAATTTCGGTTTTAAAGCTGTTAAATTTAATACACTTTATCTTTATTTCTTAAACTCAGTAATCTGGATCGGCTTATCTTTGACAAACTCAACAATGCCTTCACTTCCTTTGATATGAATAGAAACACCTTTGCCGTCCGTCATAAACATACCGCTTGCGGCTGGTGCACTTTTCAGCATGAATGTTCGATCTGAGTTATCCGTCATCATCGCTGTTTCAAAATTATCAGATGACTTCAGTTCAATGGTTAAATCCATTGGGCCGGTGAAGTGAATCACTTGTGTTTCTGCAGTATTACTGCCTGATGTATTTTCTTGGGTGACTTTTCCCGTTGGTGCAGAAGTACAGCCCACTAAGGCTAAAGTAATGAGTGTTGCACCTAAAATATTTTTCATAAAACTGACCTTTTTATATATAAATCATAAGTCCGTATATACTATTTGTTATACCTTAAGTTTAAAAGTTTGCTTTACATTCGCCTTACATAAATGGAGCTTTATGCTGTATAAACGTACTTTTATTCACCTTAAATGAATTCAAAATACGGTTTAAAGTGCTCATTCAAACTTTACACAACAGAGTAAATTGATATTTAAAAGTTCAATTTATTCAGTGGCATTAAATGCGTCATGATAACTGACAACGCCCTGAGGTATTTCTCCATTGAAACTAAGGGATTGAAAGTATTCGCTAGGAACGCTAGGTAAAACCAACTCTAGATAAGGTCGAAACCCAAAGCGATGATAATAATTTGGATCCCCTAATAGAACACAGCCTTTGGCACCCAGTTGTTTTAATTTTTCAAGGGATGCCTGCATCAGCTGTGACCCAATGCCCAAACCTTGTTTAGTTGGGTAGACAGAAATTGGGCCTAGGCCATACCAACCTGTTGTACCTGTCGAGATAGATACAGGTGAAATGGCGACATGACCGATAATTGAATCATCTTCAACAGCAACCAAAGAAATCGTGAGTTGACCACTTTTTCGGAGGCTGTTCACAATGAATTGTTCCGTATGGCTGGTATGTTCTGCATTTAAAAATGCAGTGCGAGTCAATGTCTCAATGCCTTCAATATCTTCTGGCTGTTCGTCTCGAATCGTGATGTTCATTCAAAAAATCCTTATGCGTATTCGCTTAGTTGAAAGTGACACTACTTTTATGAAGACACGATTTCAACCCACTCTAAAGAGCTCCGACCAGTTGCTTAAATAGGCAGGAGAGCGATTGCACTGATTCATTTGCCAAGGTTCTTTTTTCTCATGGCAAACCCCTAAAGAAATCATATTTTTACCAAAACGTTCAGCAATGGCATCCATTGTATTGGAGAGTTCTTCACGGTCATTTTTATGGCTATAGTCGGTAAAAAGATCATGCACAAATTTAGATTTATCCATAATTTCCAAAAGGACGATGCCCGCCTTTTTGTATTTAAACCCTGACTTGAAAATTTGGTCAATGCCTTTCATGGCCGCCTGTGTAATTTCAAGTAAATCATCGGTATGTTCATGCATATGCACAATGGTATAGGGCGAGTAACGTTCACTTTGACTAAAACGACCTGTTTGAATATACACCCCAATCATTTTACAAATAGAGCCATCATGACGTAAGCGTTTAACTGCACTGGCAACATATAAGCGTACAGAGGCTTTGATGTCATCAATTTCATACACAGCTTGACCATATGAGCGACTACTAATAATTTGCCTATGCGCAACCTCATCACTTTCAATATTGATGCAAGACATCCCTTGAAGTTCACGGACGGTCTTTTCCATGACAATACTAAAGTGCTTTTTAATTTCACTCGGCTTGGATTCGATCAAATCTAAAACCGTATAAATACCCATCGCGTTCAGCTTTTTGCAGTTCTGTCGACCGACGCCCCAGACTTCACCGACCTCCACATCTGCAAGCATGTATTCAGCAGTACATGGGTCCATGTGTGCCAAATTGCACACGCCATTCAACGCCTTATTTTTCTTGGCCAGATGATTGGCTATTTTGGCTTCTGTTTTTGAACGACCAATTCCAATACAGCAGGGAAGACCAAGCCACTGCCATGCCTTGTCTTTCATGTCTTTGGCATAGTCAGTGAGGTTAAATAAATGATCATAAGCCGTTAGCTTTAAAAAACATTCATCAATGGAATAGATCTCTTGTTCATCGGCTGCCACATATTGTCCCAATAACTGCATGAAGCGGCGAGACATTTCCCCATATAAAGCATAGTTACTCGAAAACACTTGAATATTATGCTGCTGGACAAGTTCTTGAATTTGAAAAAAAGGGACAGCCATACCAATTCTGAGATCCTTGGCTTCTTGGCTTCGAGCAACCACACAACCATCATTATTACTTAACACAATCACAGGGCGGTCATTGAGCTTTGGATTAAATACGCGTTCACACGAGACATAGCAATTATTCACGTCAACGAGCGCGAATATTTCAGTTTCATTTTTCATATTGCTTCTTCTTATTATTCTTAACGGTGGTACAGACGTTTTAAGTTAAACGTCACCACTCCCCAAATGACAAAGGTTTGATTTTCTGTAGGAATAATATGTTCATACTCGGGGTTTTCAGCTTTTAGCCAAAGTTGAGGCAAAGGGTAGTTTTCATCTCCAAAAATGTCTTTGATATCCGACTTTGACATTTTGTTTGTCATCATTAGTCTTTTAATCGTGGAGTCTTTATTATCAATTAAAGCCACTACAATGTCGTAGTGTTTGGCTTCAATACTCCGATCAATAATAATCGGGTCATTTACTTCAAGACCTACGCCCAACATTGACTCACTGTCTACATGAGCGATGAACGTTGAAATGGGGTTTTGTATTAAAAACTCATTGAGATCGATGGCTTTGCCTTGCTCATCTTTAGTGCTGAACGCTGGGCCTGCTGGAATGCGTTCTAAAGAAACAGGAATAGAGACTTTGGACTGAGGTAGAACAGGAGTCAGCCCAAGTTGATCCGCAAGTTCAGCTTGCTGCGCAATTTGTTCGAGCATGCTATTGATAGTGGGACTGGGTTTACCTTCTGGCCCCATGAGATCTTGTAAAGACGACCATGCGTCGTCCGAGAAGTAGATGGGTAACTTCTTTGACATGGTGAATACTCCTACGCTACAAGGCGTGTTTGGAAGTGAAATCTGTCTGTTTAGAATATGCTGATGTGGGTGAAAACTCAAATTTAAAAATGCTGAATAAACAATGCTCCGTCAATTTTGGTCGCGGATAAGAAAAATAAGAAACTTTCTTTTGGGTGATAAATAACCCTTTGATCAGGGCTATTATTAGTGCTGATTATATTGTTAAGCCGATGATCTAACTGAAAACTTAGGGATTAGTTCCTAAAAACTCAAAAGGTTTGGTGACTTTAAAGGATGCATTGGCTTTGCCTGCATACGTCATCGCTTGGTCTGGGCCAAGTTCTAACTTCTTGGTTTGACCATCTTTAAAGTTAATTTCCTTTAAATCCACCCAAAACACATTGGGTGAAACAGCAGATTCAAAGAAATATAAACCACGTTTATGGTCGACCACTGTACGCCAACGGGTTGAGGAAATATTTGGTTCTTCTTCAGTGTTCAATCCAAAGGGTACGGACGCATTGCGAATGACACCAAAAACACTCGCTAATGAGTGTTTATAATTCGCATTTTTTGGGATGGTATTGATATAAAAAGATGCTCTCGCAAAACGATCTGCCGCGCGGTTTGTACCCGGGAGCATGGTTGTTCCACCAATTTGCTTCCAATAAGCATTTAGCGCCAACTGCTGATCAAAGATTGGTGAGTTGGTCATGACTTGGTACTGGCGACTGTGGTGAATCACTTGTTTTCCGCCAATATATTCAATGATGGCACTGTCGCCTGTGGCATCTGAAATAGATAAATGCAGTGTCGCTAACCGTTTTTCACCGGGGACTTGGTCGGTCACCACCGTGAAAGGTTCTTTTTCCAATGCCTGAATGGCCTCGTTCACTGTGGCATAATTATCTAAGACGTATTGCGCCCACAGTGAAATGCCCAAAGTTGGCTTTTTAGAGGTTTTCACATTTGGATATTCAGATTCAACCAACCACAGTAAGTTTGCCATTAGCCCTTTTTCATTGACGCCGTCGGTAGTGGAGATGTCATAACCCGTTGCAACCACACTGCCGTATTTTGATGTCCATTGAATCGATTTTGGCCCCGCCATACCATTACGTTTGACACTATTGGGTAAAATCCACAAGTTGGTTCCAATATCGCTTTTCCAGTCCATCGAACGTGCTGTCATGACGTCATTATTGCCTAGATAAACCACACGAGTACATGCCATAGCAGCTTCTGCTACCACAAATATTCCTGCGGCAAATAATACTTTTTTTAATACATTGTTCATTATCATGCTCTCTTAGAAAATAGGTAACTGTGGTGTTAAATGTCTTAATAAAAATTGTTCGCTTTATAATTGTGTTCAAAATAACGATAACCTATTCCGAGATTTATTTTGGATCGCGTTGAGTTGTGTAGTCTCAGGAGATAGATACGCTTGATTGTAAATTCTATAACTGGTTTGATCTAATTGGGTATTTAAAGCAATAGGTAGGGACAATGCATGTTTTTCTTGAGAGGTTGCAGCTGTTTTCCAGTCAGCAAAAAAATTCAAGTTTTTTTGGCTTATTGTGTTGTCTAAATCTGCACCAAAGGCATACATGTTCGGGTTCAGTTTTAACGCGCCGTGCAAGCCTTCTATAAAGCGTTTAGCCTGAGTGCTTTGGCTCATAAAAATACCGATTGAAAGTAATGAATATATTTTTATTTTCATGTCATTCCCTTTTTTATATATTTTTACCACATGATATAAAAATAGAGTATGGCTTATTTGAACATTTTTAGCACAGTTTTATTTTAATGTCGGGTGAGTCGAAAAGATATCTTCAGAAGATAAATAGAAACCAATGTACAGCCAGATTTAATGAAATGATTGCACATTTTATGATTTAAATATGCTACTCATATTTTTAGGTACTTATTCAGAATATCGGCGCTGCCGATATTCTGAATAATTCACAGTTGCTGGTGCTATGAAACATCATAAATGGGTAAATAACAGATTCAGCGCCAGAGCAATTAATATGAGGCCCATCAATCGCTCAAACTGTTTTCCCATCTTTAAAAATTGCTGTCGAACGACGGGTCGAGAAAACAAAACAGCAACTAGCATGAACCAAAGTGCATTGATGCTACACATCCATATCCCATAAGCAAATTGTACTTTCATCGGAGTTGTTGGGCTGACGAGTGTGGTAAATATAGCTAGAAAAAAAATAGTCGCTTTGGGATTGAGTGCATTGGTCATAAAGCCCGTTATAAAGGCTTTGCTTTGACTCAAAGGTATATTGGCAGTTTCTTCAATTGAGGGGTCGATATTGACAGAGGGAGCACGTAATAAACTCCAACCTAAATAAATTAAATATAGTGCGCCTGCGATTCTTAAAATAAGCATGAACCACGGACTTTGTTGAATAATAATGCCCAAGCCTACAAGGGTATATAAAACATGAACTGAAATTCCTATACCAATGCCAATAGCCGTGATGCAGCCAATTGCATAGCCATAGCGCACGCTATTTCTAACTGTAATGGCGAAGTCAGGGCCGGGTAAAAGGACCGCAAGAAAATGCACCAAAGCCAAAGCTAAAAATTCTGAACTATATTGCATCCACATATTATTGATGCTCATCCGAAACGCTATAACTCACGGTTAACTTATCTTTTTTAAGTTTATAGCCTGTAATTTCGAGCGTCCCAATTTCAGATAAATTTTGGACATGGGTTCCACCACAAGCAAATGCAGGTAAATTCCCAAAAATGACTTCACGGTAGCCATCAGCATTTTGTTGGGTCAGTCTGACGAGTTGGCTAGAAATATATTGATTACATAGGTGCTGTAAAGTTTCTAAATCTTGGTCTTCAGAATGGTCTTGTTTGACAAATTGGACTTTGCATTCGTCTGGCCAGTGCTGTGCTTTGGTGGGTTGCCAACCAAAGGCTTGCATCACATGCCCGATTAAGTGGCCTGCTGAGTGTAGACGACTGTGATAGTGGCGTCGGTTGAGGTCAACTTGAGCCTGTGCCAGACCTAAAGAAATCGCGTGATTAGCATAATGAATAATTTGATCATCTTGCATAGCGACATGAAGCACATCTACACCATTGATTTTACCTAAATCACTAGGTTGACCACCACCTTGCGGATGAAACGGTGTTTGGGCAAGCTGAATGGCAAATCGTCCATCTTCACTGGGGTCACACTGTAAAACTTCTACCTCAGCTTGAGTAATGTCGGATAGATATAAAGCTTGTGTCATGATTATCTCTGTCAAAATTTCACAGAAAAGATTATATGAGGCCTAATTATTGATGATAATCTAGTAAAAAATTAAATTACTTTTTCCTCATGAGCACAAATCAAAGTATAGCTTTACTCCAAGAAATGGCTATTTTTGTCAAAGTTGTGGAGACTGGCAGTTTTTCAGAAACGGCTCGACAGCTTGGAAATACGCCGTCCGCAGTGAGTAAAGCCATTAGTCGATTGGAACGGGCTTTAGGAACAAGGCTGCTTGAAAGAACAACGCGAAAACTGCGTTTAAGTGAAAGTGGAAAACAAACGTATGATCATTGTTTAGAGATGGTTAGAGCTGCCCAAGCAGTAATTGAGCATTCAGGCAAATTCAATACTGAACCGAGTGGGACCGTTCGGATCAGTGTACCGAAAGCCGTAGGGCATTATCTGATTCATCCACATATACCCGAGTTTCTTGAACTTTATCCTCAAATAGATATTCAACTGCTATTGGAAGATCGTTTCATAGACTTTATTGATGATGAAATTGACTTGGCCATACGCATTACCAATGAACCACCGTTAGGCTTAAAGGGCCGACAGCTCATTCGCATTGACCATGTCTTAGTGGCGACAGCCAAGTATTTAAAAAAGAATGGAACACCTCAGCAACCGAGTGATTTAAGCTAACATCAATGTATTTATTTGGGGGAACAAGTCAGTGATTCAAAGTGGAAATTCCAAAAAGGCAATAAAACCACCAGTGTGACTGTAAAAGGACGATATTCGGCGAATCATACTGGTATCCGACTTGATGCGGCTTTGAAGCATATGGGAGTCGCAAGTTTGCCTTATTTTATGGCGAGACATGCTTTAAATAACCAAGCACTGATTCAAGTATTACCAGATTGGCATTTCAAGACCTATTATAGTGGAGATGCTTGGTTATTATATCCACCCACACGCTATTTAGCTCCGAAAATAGAGGTCTTTATCCAGTTTATTGCGCAGAAACTGAGTTTAGAACCCGTCCTAAAAAGTGAAGAGACGCTTGCTTAATTTATTAAGATGGCATCTTTCAACGAGCTTAGAGCATGACTAATGCTGAGTTAGATAGGTGATGAAGAGTAAACATTGATGATGCATCTTTTAAATAGCCTAAGCAGACTGTCGATATTTAAGCCATAGTATATGCATCCAATGTACCGCATAATTTGAATGATTTAATGTTTAAGTCCTAGCGTTGAAAAGACTTTAAAAATGAAATAAGCAATTTAATAAGAGATACGCAATGAAAAAACATCTACTTTATTCTTCTATTTTGGGTTTAAGCATCCCTACTTTGGGCTATGCAGATACAACCAATATTCATGTTTTAAGTGCAACGATAAAAGATCAAAATATTGCGAATGCACAAGTCATTTTACAAAAAAATGGTGAACAGTCTGCATCAACTTCAACTAATGCAGACGGCCGAGCAACGGTGAGCAGTAGCAGTGCGAATGGCGCAGACAATTTATTGATTATCAAAAAATCAGGCTATTCAACATTGGTTGCAAAATGTCCCTGTGATGGCATGACCTATGCTTTAAGTCCTATATTGAAAGACTTAAACAGTATGCGAATTGTTTTAAACTGGGGGCAGAGTCCTTTAGATTTAGACTCGCATTTAAGCTATAAAAATCAACATGTCTATTGGGACAATAAACAAGGGCAAGATGCCAATTTAGATGTCGACGATACAGACTCTTATGGCCCTGAAACTGTCACTATCGATAAACGTTTAGACGGGCAATATTATGTTTATTCAGTGCATGATTATTCAGATCGTGCTCAACCCAATACTGCGAACCTGTCGAATAGCCAAGCTAAAGTTATGGTTTATGCAGGCGAGTCTTTGATCCGTTCTTATTATATTCCAACCGGGCGGACAGGGAACTTATGGACTGTGTTCCGCATTAGTCCAGAGGGGGAAATCCAAGATATTAATCGTATTTCGGGGACAACTATTGGGGCAAGCCAAGTTGGTTCAACTGTATCGAGTTACCAAAGCCAAGCGACGCAGCTGCACTATGTTCCTGTTTCAGCCAATGCACAGGCACGAGCTAAAGCACTAAATTTGCAAGCGGATAAAGCCTATAAAAACAATCAATTTGAACAAGCTGCACTGATTTATCAACAATCTATTGATTACAATCCAAACGTTGGACAAACCTATAGTAATCTTGCTGTTGCTTATCAAAAGTTGAATCGTTCATCTGAAGCGTTATGGGCAAATCAAAAGGCGATTGCCTTAGCGTCTAATGACAATACCAGAGCGTATTCACATTACAACATTGGTAAAATTTATGAGAATAATCAGGACTATGCTCAAGCTAAACAACATTATCAACTAGCAAACCAATACAAACCAAGTGCGACCTATGATGAGGCTATTCAGAGAGTGAGTCGCTAAGTCTATTAATATATTGGCTTAAACTGAATAAGCCGTACTAGAGCGAAATGCACTCTAGAAGTTGGATCATTATGTCCAATTCGAAGGGTGCTTTTTTATTTGAGGTTTTTGTGATCTTTTTATGTCGTTAGCATGGCAAATGGCGAAGTATAGAGTAATGTTGCAAGCCAGAATTTTTACGTCCAATAAAAAGACACCTACAACATTAGGATCAATACAGCCCGAAATGTTGAAGATGCCTTGGATTTCAGTGAGTAATCGATTATTTCGGTTCGGTAATCACTGATAACTTCTCTACACCGACACGTTCTATACTGGCTAAAAGTTTAGCCACCGTACCATAAGGGACAGTTTCATCGGCATTTAGGTTTAATGCTAACTTGCTGTTGGCATTTTTACGCTGTGTGATTTCTTGCTCAAAATTTTCGAGTTTGACTGGGTCTTTATCCAAAAAGATTGCGCCATTAGGTTTTACACTAATCACCAATGCTTTGTTTTGATCAGTAGATTGTGTCGGTGCAGCTTTGGGTAAGTTGACCTTTACGCTATTGGTTAATAAAGGCGCCGTGACGATAAACACGATCAATAACACCAACATCACATCGACCAGTGGGGTAATGTTAATGTCACTGACGACATCGTCATCTTGAGAAGTTGAAATTGCCATTTAAGCCAAAGCCTCCTTTTCTTGAGATGATAACTGATGCGTCGCCACTGGTTTTGCTGCAACATGCACAGTTTGAGTTTTGGTTGGCAGTTGGAAACCTGCTTTTTGAGTGAGGCTGACAAAGTCTGTTGCAAAGTCATCTAAATCTGCACCAATGCCTTTTACTTTACGTACAAAATAGTTATAGGCAAGTACAGCAGGCACAGCCACAGCAATACCAATGCCTGTTGCAACCAGTGCCTGGCCAATTGGACCAGCAACCACATCCATACTGGCACTACCAGATTGTGCAATCGCCTGTAAGGCATGAATAATTCCGAACACGGTTCCAAACAAACCAATAAATGGAGCATTATTCCCAATGGATGCAAGAACAGCTGAACCTTTTTCCAGTTGACGACGTTCGGCAAGAATTTGCTTGCGTAAATGTCGCTCTAACAAATCCTGACGACTCCAGGTTTGTTGTAAGTCTTGATGGGTTTTTTCATTGGCTTCAGTCAAGGTTTTAAAACCAGTTTGGGCAATACGTGCTGTTGGTCCCTGCGCATCTTCAGACTGACCAATTGCATCTGCCAAGTTCTGGGCTGACCAAAAACTGTCGACAAACAGCTTACTTTGTTTAGTGGCTTTTGAGGTTTGTACGGCCTTCACCACAATTAAAACCCACGTTACGATCGAAAAACCGATCAATAACCAAATGGTTGCATCATGAATAATCGTATTAATATCAGACATATTGAGTTTTCCTAAGATAAAATTTTACAGTTTAATTGGGTAATTTGAAGTGAATCGGAACATCGACCCAACCGTCTACTGGCGTATTGCCACGCAGTGCAGGTGAAAATTTCCAACGCTTCACAGTTTTTACTGCTGCATCATCCAGTGCTTTTTTGCCGCTACTATTTTTCAGGTTGATTTCCAATGGACTGCCTGTGGGTGAGACTTTCACACGTAACATCACAACACCTTCCCAACCACGGTCTAATGCTACTTCTGGGTATTCAGGTGCAGGATTACTCAGGTAACCGGCATAACCTTTAGCTGCTGTCACGGGCAAGTTTTCTTGTGCAGGCTTAGTCACAGGTTCAGCGACTTTTGGGGTCGGTGTGACGTTTTCTGTAGGCTCAGTCTGTGGTACTGGTTGAGCAACGGATTTAGCGACTGGTCTAGGCTGCTCAATTGGCTTCTGCTCGACAGGCTTTTGAATGGATTTTTCAACTACTGGTTTTTGTACAGGTTGAGGCTTTGCTGAAACAGGAGGAATAATCGGTTTTTGTATTTCCTGTTTAAGTTTAGGCTCAATTACCTTAGGCGGTTCTTCCTTGGGTTTTTCAATTACAATCGCGATTGGTTCAGGCTTTTTCACGACTAAGGGCGGTGTTGGAAGATGCTCCGCAAGATAAAAAATGCCGTAATGTAACGCCAGAACAGCACCAATCGCCCAAAAGATCTTATAGGTTTGAACAGGTTTTTCTGCTGCGACTGGACTTGCCAAATGGGCAACAAATGGATCTACAGCATGAAATACATTGGACTGAACATTTTGAAGTTGTTCAAACAAAATTGCCTTTTTATAAGGACTTCGACTGACTTCACTCATATCAGTAATGCACCATTCAATAAGATTTAATTTGCATTGCAGAATATTTTTTATTTCATTAATTAAATTGCTTTAATTTGAATAAGGAAATATTCTTTCAATTCTAAGTTTTTAATTAATTCACAGATGCGTGAAATAATTTAGTTAAATGAGAGATTGGAAATATAATGAGTGATTTTTCTAAAATAGAAAAAGAACTTTTTTAGATTAGTATTTTTATAAAAAGGGATAAAAGAATAATTAAAGATCAAACCTTAGAGTAATTATGGATAATTTATTTTATATTTGAGATATCTATTTTGGTTATATCTATTTTTTCTCTGTGTGTAATTTAAATATCTCTAATAAATATATCTATTTATATGCAATAAGGCTGTCCATAGATAGAACAGCCTTATGCTATTTAAAGCTAAGATTTTTAAAATGCAGCAATCACGCTTAACTAAAGAATATTGGCCACTTTTAAAAAATGCTCACGCGCTCTAATACGTTCGATCCATGCTTTTAAGTGCGTATGATCATGCTGGTGCTCAACATCTAAATTGAACCAGTGATTGAGCGCTAAAGCCAACGGAATATCGGCAACACCAAAATGAGAGCCAGACAGATAGGGCTGTTGAGCCAACTCAGCATTGGCGACATCCAAGATCTTTTCTAGTTTTTCTGCTGCGACTTTGACCGCAGCCAAATCTCTTTTGTCTTCAGGCTGACGAACCAAATTAAAGAACACGATTCCAAACACAGGCAGGACGGTGGTGGTGTACCAGTCAATCCATTTTTCTGCACTAAAGCGTAAGCGTGGATCTTCAATCCATAATAAATTTTTCCCATATACTTCAGTCAGATAACGTAAAATGGTATTGGATTCCCACAAAACTGTGTCACCATCTTGAATGACTGGAATTAGACCATTGGGATTGAGCGCTAAAAATTCAGCAGTAACTGTCAGGCCATACCGCTGTCCCGCAGGAATATGTTCAAATTGAAGTCCAAGTTCGGCTGCAAGCCAAAGTACTTTGTGGACATTTAAAGAGTTGGGTCTACCCCAAATGGTGATGCTCATATATTTTCTCAGAAATTTGGAATGTGAAGATGCCATACTTTGGTGAAATCTAACATTTAAGCTATCGGCCATTTTGAACAGTCAAAATGGCTTAGATGATATTGAAATTTCACCAAAGTGTTTTGCTTTAAATAATTTTAGAAACGGTAATTAACACGTCCATAGTAATAGCCACCATAGAGTCCAAAAGGCGAAAGCTGGGCATAGTAGTTTTCACCTAAGCCATCGACAATGTTGGATTTTTCAGGGTAGGTATTAAATAAATTGTCCGCACCTAAAGTCAGTGAAAGACTGTCTGTAAGATGATAGGTTGCATCTAAATCAACAATCCATTTGGCATCAAAAGTTTGGTCAGTTGCAGCGGTTTCACTGCGCGCAATGTAACTACCATAGCGGGATAAACGGGTATTTAAATCCAGTTTTGCGTATTGCCAATTCGCAGCCAGCGTGAATTTAGTTTTCGGATCTGCATCGGTAATCATGCCTTGGGTGCGACGGGTGATACGATCAATGTTAATACCATCTAACTGGCTTGGATTATCCGCAATCGCTGTAATATCGGTTTCATTCCAGTTGAAGCCTAAGCTCCAGCGGATACGACCGTATTGATTTAAATTTTGAGTATAGTCCGCAACAACATCGACCCCATTGGTTTCTGTATCAAATAAGTTGGCATAGTAGGTGACATAGTTGACGTTAGAAAAACCGTTTGCCGCCAAGATGTTATAGATGCCTGTTCCTGTAAGTCCCGCCGTGGAGGCAATACGATCTTTCAGTTCAATTCGATAAGCATCGACTGCAAGGTTAAAATTCTTGAATGGGCTATAGGTTAAACCCAGTGAGAAGTTAGTCGATTCGGTGGGATCAAGTGCCTCTGCACCTAAAGCTTTTCCTAATGCTGAATCGGTACGTACAGATTTACTGTATACATCTGAGCGAACACCATTGTTTACCGTACTCACAATGCCTGTACTGGCAAAACCTTGTTGATATAAAGAGGGGGCAATAAAGCCTGTGCTGGCTGTTCCGCGTACTGCCAGTTGTGGGCTGAACTCATAACGGCTGTTAATTTTACCGTTAAATGTATCGCCCGAACTGTCATCATAATGCTCAAAACGGCCTGCTAAACCCACAAACCAGTTTTCGGTTACATCTAAACCCAAATCTAAATAGGCAGCGGTGTTACTCCGGCTAATATCGGCTTCATCTTCAGGTAAAAGTACACGAGCACCAAAGGTTCCAACAGTTGCAGGTAAGCCTGCATTATCACCTGTAGGAATAATATAACCGCCATTTTTATAGGCTAAAGGATCAGTGGCTTTAGAAGACCAACCTTCTTTACGATAGTCGAGCCCCCACGCAACACTCAGTGGGTTGGCACCAAAACCAATATCGAAGGTTTTCTTTAGGTCAAGGTTAGTGACCCATTGATAAGCATCGTATTTTTGCAAACCAAATGACGTTGGGCTAGACGGTCCAAGAGATGGATTTAAGTTATTTTGCGTAGAGTGATCTTGTGTGTTTTTACCATAAGAACTACTCACATCCCATGCCCAACCAAGCGCATTATCGCCTTTTAGTCCCCAAACGGTTTGTACATCCGTTTCATTTAAAATGACATCGGGTGTTGTCCCATTCGGGAATATTTCAACGATACCCGATCTAGAGTTCGGACGACGGTAGGATGCACCAGTCGAAGCATCGCGCCAGCCTGCGGTGGTGTAGCTATATAAGGTTGCGGCTTTACTTAAAGGCAGTTCAGCATTTGCAGAAACATTAAACTGTTCAACCGAAGGCAGACCTAATTTATTTAAATTACGATCTACCGTGGCTTCACGTGGGTCATCTTGACCATTCACTTTTGAATAGATTCTACCTGAAACAGCACCTGCACGAGTGGTGGCATCCTGATTTTTCAGGTCAAAACCCAAATTGATAAAGCCTTCTTGTCCCAGTGGTGCACCAACGTTGGCATTCAGTTGGAAGGTTTCTCCATTTCGGTCAGTAGCATCATAATGCTCTCGACCACCATAGGTGGCACTAATATTGCCGCCATTATCAGCAGACTTGAGCACGATGTTGATCACCCCTGCAATGGCATCGGAACCATATTGAGCGGCTGCACCATCACGTAAAACTTCAACTCGTGCAATAGCACCAATTGGAATCAGATCTAAGTCCGCTGCTTGGTAGCCCTCGCCAAAACCGTATTTGTTAATGGCCAAAGCACCGACATGACGACGTTTGCCATTCACAAGTACGAGCGTATGCCCACCACCCAAACCACGTAAACCCGCAGAACGGGCTACAGCTCCGTAACCATCAGGTTGGCTAGGCACGGTAGCCACGCTAAAAGAAGGAATTACTTTTGCCAAAATGTCTCTTAAAGCGAGGGTATTGCCTTGTTTGACGAGTTGTTCGCCACTAATCACATCTACAGGTGCAGGGCTTTCAGTGATGGTACGAATACCACCGCGGTTGCCTACCACGACTACGCTTTCGAGTTGTTGAACATCTTCTTTTTCAACGGATGTCACGGTTTTTTGTTGAATATCTTCAGCGTAGATTGAGCCGGTAATTCCGCAAGTTAATGCAAAAAAAATGGATTGATGAAGGAGTGATATTTTAAAACCCTGCTTTTCAGGCTGGGGCTGTATTAACTTGGTGTGCAGCATTATATTTTCCAATGATGATGTAATTTATAGAGGTTTACTTAAAATAATAATCTGATGAGTATTTCGACTCTGGTAGTCAATATATCGATTGTTTTTTTATTGTTAAATATTAAATAGTCATTTTAATATCACTTTTAATTGGAAGTTTTATTTTGAATATTTTAATAATTAATTCATTATTTTTTATAATAGATTATTTTTTAATTGGCTCTGTTTTTTCTCTTTTTTATATAACTTTAAGTTTATTTAATATTTAATTTTTAAAGCGTAAATTTGTTTAATAGATCCCAACTTTACATCTTTTGGGAAATAGGAAATGGGGCTGAATTATAAATTAAGCATACTGGATAAATGTCCAAGAGCCGAAG
The DNA here is from genome assembly GCF_039655985.1 of Acinetobacter sp. BWR-L5. Lineage (NCBI taxonomy): Bacteria > Pseudomonadati > Pseudomonadota > Gammaproteobacteria > Moraxellales > Moraxellaceae > Acinetobacter > Acinetobacter sp. BWR-L5. Next base: position 26,173 of record NZ_JAGFEV010000010.1, read on the forward strand.
GTATCAGCGCGGAACAGTCATTTAAAAATGCCTTGAAAATTGCTCAAACGGCAGAAGCTTTAGGCTTTTATCGTTACTGGGTGGCTGAGCACCATTCCACAGCTTTGTTATCTAGTCCATCTCCCGAAATTTTGATTGCATGGTTATTGGCACAGACTAAAAGCATTCGAATTGGTTCGGGTGGGGTGATGTTGCAACACTACAGTCCTTATAAAGTTGCGGAAAATTTTAATGTTTTAGCAAGTCTTGCACCTGACCGCGTGGACTTGGGGGTAGGCAAAGCGCCTGGTGGTTTTCCTGTTTCAACGCAGGCATTACAACTTGGGTTAGACCAAAAACAAAAAGGCAACTTTAAAACCCAGTTACAAGCATTAGATCATTATTTGAATGCAAAATTAGATCGAAATCAGCCTGATCAGGTTGCTGCAACACCAATACCTCAGCAAAGTGCAGAAAAGTTCTTATTGGGGGCCAGTATTGAAAGCGCTCGACTTGCAGCAGATTTAGGCTGGAACTTCGTATTTGCTGCGCATTTAAATGGCGATGCCACCTTACTTCAAGATGCTTTGCAGACCTATTCAAACTTTTCAGCTGGAAAAAAGGCCATTGTTGCAGCACAAATTATTGTGGCTGATAGCCGTGATCAAGCAGAAGAACTGGCAGCAGGGCTATCCGTTTGGACCTTAGAACTTGAGAATGGGCAACGGGTAAAAATCCCGAATGAGCAAAGTGGCCAAGAGTTTTCGCGACAAGCTCAATCTGCGATTAAAAGCCTTAAAAAAGAGCAGCTAAATATTATTAAAGGTACTGCCGATGACATTCATCAGCAATTACACGCTTTGCATCAACAATATGGAATTCATGAATTTATTGTCGAATCGCCACTGTTGGATCATGCAACGCGTCTGAAATCTCTAACTTTACTGGCGCAGCACGCTGTGCTTGCAGCTTGAGTTGGAGAAATTGATGTCAAATAGACCATTACTAGAACAGCAGTTGCTGAGTTGGAGACATGAATTACATCGTCATCCAGAATTATCAGGTCAAGAGTTTCAAACCACCGACAAATTAAAACAATGGTTGTCTGAATATGGCATCGAAACCTCAACTTGGGGCTTAAAAACTGGACTGATTGCGGATATTGGCACTGGTCATCCGGTTGTGGCTATTCGAGCAGATATCGACGCTTTACCCATTCATGAAGAGATCGAGCAAGACTTTCGCTCGACTCAAAACGGAGTGATGCATGCTTGTGGACATGATTTACATAGCTCGACCATTTTAGGTGCTGCGATTTTACTCAAAGCGCAAGTGTCTGATTTAAAAGGCACGGTGCGCGTTATTTTTCAGCCTGCCGAGGAAACTTATAGTGGCGCTTATGAAGTAATCAATAGTGGAGCCTTGGAAGATGTATCCGCCATTTTCGGTTTTCATAATGTCCCTGAGTTACCTCTAGGCACTTTTGCGACACGTGCTGGTGGATTTTATGCCAACGTCGATCGATTCAAAATTGTGATTAAAGGCAAAGGAGGGCATGCAGGCCATCCACATGAAACCAAAGATCCAATCGTTGTCGCGGCACAGTTGATTAGTGCCGTGCAAACCATTGCTAGTCGCAACATTAATAATTTAGACACCTGTGTGGTCAGTATTACCCAAGTGCATGCAGGCACCAGTTGGAACATCTTGCCAGAAGAAGCTCACTTAGAGGGCACGGTACGAACCCATTCTCCTGAGGTTCGACTAGCCGTTGAACAAAAACTTAAACAAATTGCACAGGGTATTGCACTTGCCCACTCAGTTGAGATTGCTGTGGATTGGGACAATGGCCCCGCTGCATTAATCAACACTGCGACATGGACTGAACTGAGCCAATCTGTTGCACACGCGCAAGGTTATGAGGTGCAAGAGGCGCCGCTTTATTTGATCGGTGAAGACTTTGGCGCCTATTTAGAACAGATCCCGGGTGCCTTTGTCAGTATCGGCAGTGCCAGTCACTTCGGGCTGCACCATCCCCAATATCAACCCAATGAATCTTTAATTTATCCAGCTGCTCAGTACTTTGCTGCCTTAGCAACACAAGCACTTGAGTCTATTCATAAAAATGCAGAGGTTTAACATGAGTAATACCAAACAAATTCGCCTTGGAACAATCTTACACGGTGCAAACGGAAATATGTCTGCATGGCGCCATCCTGAAGCGGTAGTCGATGCCAGTATCAATTTTGAATTTGCCAAAAACGTCGCGCTTCAAGCAGAACGGGCAAAGTTTGATTTTGTCTTTGTGGCTGATGGTCTATATATCAATGAAAAATCAATTCCTCATTTTCTCAACCGTTTTGAACCGATTACCTTGCTTTCAGCACTAGCCAGTGTGACCCAAAATATTGGTTTAGTGGGTACGGTGTCGACCTCGTATAGCGAGCCTTTTACCATTGCCCGTCAGTTTGCCAGTCTGGATCATTTAAGTGGTGGACGTGCAGGATGGAATGTGGTGACCACACCGCTTGAAGGTACTGCAAAAAATCATACCCGTAAGCAGCATCCTGAGCACAGCCAGCGCTATGAAATTGCCGATGAATATTTGCAAGTGGCGAAAGGGCTTTGGGACTCATGGGGTGAAGGTGCTTTTGTTCGTAATAAAGAAACAGGGCAATTTTTTGAACGCAGTAAATTACATACGCTGAATCATCAAGGAAAACATTTTGAAGTGGCAGGCCCCCTCAATGTGGAGCGTTCGCCACAAGACCGTCCGATTTTGTTTCAAGCTGGAGCATCGGGTGCAGGTCGTGCATTAGCTGCGAAACATGCCGATGCTATTTTTACCCATCAAGCCTCTTTGGAAGAAGCACAAGCGTTTTACTTAGATGTGAAACAGCAAGTGATTAAGAATGGTCGCGACGCAGATGATTTGCTTATTTTCCAAGGGATTGGGGTCTTGATTGGAGATTCTGCTGAGGACGTAGAGCGTCAATATCTTGAAACTGCTGCATTGGTGACGATAGAGGATGCACTGAATTATTTGGGGCGCTTCTTTGAACACCATGATTTTTCTCAGTATGAACTCGATGCACCTTTTCCAGAACTGGGCACACTCGGTGAAAACAGCTTCAAAAGTGGCACTGATGAAATTAAACGTAAAGCCAAAGCAGAGAATTTAACTTTACGTCAGGTTGCACTGCAAGCAGCAACTCCACGTCCACCTTTTGCTGGAACCGCGGAAGAAGTGGCGGATCAGTTGGAACTGTGGGTAAAAGAAGAAGCGGCAGATGGCTTCATTATTGCGGGCGCAACCCCAAAAACTTTAGATACTTTTGTTGAAAAAGTCGTGCCATTGCTGCAACAGCGTGGCCTATATCGTACCGAGTATCCGGGCAGCACTTTACGTTCTAGTTTTGGTTTAAAGCGACCAGAAAATCAATTTGAACCATTAGAAAAGGAACAGTTTCATGCGGTTGAATAAAACACCTTTGACGATTGCTTTGGCATTGTTTCTAGGAATTTCTCTGGTTGGATGCAGTAAAGAACAGGCATCTACACAAACAGCGAGCTCAACAGCCGAGTCTACAAAATCGACCGATAAAACCGATTTTTATAGCCGTGAGCTTGCAAAGTTAAAAGAGAATATGACGCCGATTCATGTTGCTCAAAATGCAGAAGCCCGTCAAAAAATTCCAAAAGATTTTAAGTTTGTAAATGCAGGTTATTTAACGGTTGCTGCAATTTCAGGCGCACCTCCATTAAGTGTATTGGGACCCGATAACCAAACCTATATTGGAACGGAAATTGATATTGCCCGTTTGATTGCAGACAGTTTGGGCTTAAAGCTGAAACTGGTTCGTACCTCGTGGGAAGACTGGCCGCTCGGTGTGATTAGTGGCAAATATGATGCAGCCATTGCCAATGTCACTGTGACCAAAGAGCGTAAGGAGAAATTCGACTTTGCGACCTATCGCCAAGACGTATTGGCTTTTTATGTCTCAGAGAAAAGCAAAGTCAAAGCCATCAAAGGTCCCGATGATATTTCAGGTTTAAAAGTGATTGTTGGTTCTGGTACCAATCAGGAAAAAGTGCTGTTGGACTGGATTGAGGACAATAAAAAGAAAGGGCTGCCACCGGGGCAAGCACTTTATTACGATGATGGTGCATCCGCAAGTTTGGCGCTTCAGTCTGGGCGGGTTGATGCCTTATTTGGTCCTAACGTTGCTTATGCATGGCAAGCAGCAAATGGTGCAAAAATTCGTTTAGCAGGAACAGCGCTCGGTGGTGGAACACGACCTGCCGAATTGGGGGTCACGCTGAAAAAAGGCGGTGGTTTGGCCGATGCGGTACAGACCGCTTTAAATGGAGTAATTCAAACAGGGGAGTATCAAAAAGTCTTAGCGCGTTGGGGGGCACAGGCAGAAGCGATTCAGCATTCTGTAATCAACCCGCCGGGGCTAGGAGACTAAAAGGTACAATGCCCAGACAGTGGTAATTTTGTTCTGGCATTAAGAAGTGTGATGAGTTGCTACAACAATGGGAGAGCGGCTCACACGTAAAAAAGTTTGAAAACTGATTAATTGGATTAGATTAGTCTTCAATTGATTCAGGATAAATAAGAGGTCGTTATGCAAGAAAAATTTATCCAAATACCCGTTGATGTGCCCGAAGCACAGCCTTTACTGGATCAGTTATTTGCTGAATATGAAGAAATTTATGGTGATTTTTTTGCACGCCAAGATACTCACGTTATTGATGAACGCAAAAAAGCCACACATCGGGAACGCTATGAAGGCGCGGAAGACTTTTTACCGCCGCATGGATTATTCGTGGTGCTTAAACGTGATGATGAAGTCATTGCAATGGGTGCGTATAAACGCTATGACGCAGAAACCGCAGAGTTGAAACGGATTTGGTCACATCGGAACTTACGTAAACAGGGGCTGGCTGCAAAAATAGTCAAAGAACTAGAACGATGTGCGCTTGCTGCAGGGTATCGCAAAATCTTTCTCACCACGGGGTTTAAACAAATTCCAGCGGTGAAATTGTATTTGAGCTTAGGTTATGAACCGCAGTTTGAACTCACCCCAGATTTTAATTTTGATCGCTATATTGGCGCACCCTTACACGGTGGACTTCCTTTTAGAAAGACTTTATTGCAAAAGGAGGTCGCATGAATTTAGAGCACTATAAAATCGTTCCAGCACGTCATCCACTGCGTTACATTGGCGTCGCATTTTCGATATTAATTATTGCAGTCATCGCGGAATCGATATTTTCCAATCAAAACTGGGGCTGGCCTGTTTTTAGACAATGGTTCTTTGATCCTGCCATTCTTCAGGGCTTGTTGATGACACTGAAACTGACCTTTTGGTCAATCGTGTTTAGTTTAATTTTGGGCACCATTGTAGCCATGATGAGACTGTCTTCATCTTGGTTAATTCGCTCATTGGCATGGGTGTATATCTGGATGTTCAGATCATTACCATTGCTGTTGGTGTTGATTATTCTCTATAACTTTTCTTATTTATATGAATATATCAATGTCGGAGTGCCTTTTACTGACACGGTCTTTGCCCAGTTTAAAACCATCAATGCACTAGATCAGTTCTCAACAGCTTTGGTGGGTTTGGTGATTGTACAAAGTGCCTATACCGCGGAAGTCATCCGAGGCGGAATTTTGTCTGTCGATCATGGTCAATTTGAAGCAGCGGCAGCATTGGGTCTGTCATGGTGGCGCCGTACGACGCACATTATTTTACCGCAGTCCATTCGCAGTATCATTCCAGCGATTATCAATGAATGTGTGGGCTTATCTAAAGGCACATCGATTGTGTATGTTTTGGCAATGCCTGAACTCTTTTACACGGTACAAATGATCTATAACCGCAACCAAGAAGTGATTCCGTTGTTGATGGTTGCCGCCGTTTGGTACGTAATCGTCACCAGTGTTTTTTCCATCGTGCAATGGTATATCGAAAAAATATTGGCGAAAGGTGAACGGAAATCAGCCATTAATAGCTTTGCTTTTTTCAAGAAAGCGCAGCCACAAGTTACTCAGCCGCGCATAGGAGTCAGTTATGATAATTAATCAATCAGCACAGCCTACAAATGGTCATATCCAAGTGAGCCATGTCTTTAAAAACTATGCGGGACATGCGGCATTACAGGATATTAGTCTGGATATTCCGGCGGGATCCGTGACGGTAATTATTGGTCCATCTGGGTCGGGTAAATCAACTTTACTACGTACGATAAATCATTTAGAGCGTGTAGATGCAGGATTTATTCAAATTGATGATGAGTTTATCGGCTATCATAAAAAAGGCGATAAACTTTATGAATTAAAAGAACGAGACATTTTAAAACAACGTAAATCTGTGGGTTATGTTTTTCAGAACTTTAATTTATTTCCACATTTAAATGTTTTGCAAAATATTATTGAAGCACCCTTAGCACATAAAAAACTTAGTAAAGATCAAGCGATTTTAAAAGCCAATCAATTATTGGGTTTAGTTGGGCTAAGGGATAAAATTGCAGCATGGCCCAAACAACTTTCTGGGGGGCAGCAGCAGCGTGTTGCGATTGCCAGAGCTTTGGCACTAGACCCCAAAGTGATTTTATTTGACGAGCCAACTTCGGCTTTAGACCCTGAGTTGGTGGGTGAAGTTCTAAATGTAATCAAAAGTTTGGCGAAATTAGGTAAAACCATGGTGATTGTAACGCATGAAATTGCTTTTGCACGAGAAGTTGCCGACCATGTGGTGTTTATGGATCAAGGTAGAATTGTTGAACAAGGTACGGTGCAACAAGTTCTGGAACATCCTAAAGAAGAGCGTACTCAAAACTTTTTATCTCGGGTTTTATAAATTTGAGTCTTATTTTTTAATGATATCTATTTTAGTTTTATATATTAAAATCGTTGGTGAATGATAAAACTAACGATTTTTTTTATAAGTTTAATTTTGTTGATAAGGTATGATTAAATCCATATAAATAGAATAAATTTCATCGTTTATAATCATTTTAAATTTATTTTTAATAGTGATTAAAATGAGCAGATTAATTTATTTGGATTATGCAGCAACAACACCTATACTTCCTGAAATTTCTCAAGCAATGATTCGATGTTTGTCTGTAGAAGGTGATTTCGGAAATCCAGCCTCACAATCGCATCATTATGGTTGGGACGCGGCAAAACATATCACCACGTCTAGACAGCACGTTGCCAATTTAATCCACGCTAAACCTCAAGAAATTATTTGGACTTCAGGTGCAACAGAATCGAATAACCTCGCGCTCAAAGGCACTTTAGATATCTATAAGCATAAAAATAAACACATTATTACCAGTAAAATAGAGCATAAGGCCGTTTTAGATACCTGTGCAGAGTTAGAAAGTCTCGGTTTTCAGGTCACTTATTTGCAACCCGAATTGGTTACGGGGCTTATTCGCCCAGAACAGGTAGAGCAAGCCATTCAACCCAATACGGTTTTAATTTCGCTCATGATGGTGAATAACGAAATTGGCACATTAACTGATATTCAAGCGATTGGTCATATTGCACATCAGCATCAAATTTTATTTCATGTCGATGCCGCCCAAGCCGCTGGAAAGACACAGATTGATGTTCAGGCGATGCAGATTGATTTACTAAGTTTATCTGCCCACAAAATCTATGGACCCAAAGGCATTGGTGCGCTCTATGTTCGTCAAGACATTCAAAAACAGATCAAGACACAAATTCATGGCGGTGGACATGAACAGGGTTTACGTTCGGGAACTTTAGCCACACATCAAATCGTTGGAATGGGCGAAGCTTGCAGATTGGCTAAATTAGTCTTAGTGGAAGAACAACAGCGGATCCAACATCTAAGGAATAAGCTATTGCAAGGTTTACGGGCTTTGACACCCGTGAACTTAAATGGCCATGCTACACAGCATGTCGCAAATTATTTAAATGTCAGTTTTTTAGGCGAACGAGCTAATTCTATTATTGCCGCGATTAAACAGGTTGCCGCAGTTTCAAGTGGCTCGGCTTGTAATTCGCATCATGCCGCACCGTCGCATGTATTAAGTGCTTTAGGACTGAGTGAAAATTTAGTGTCAAATACGGTACGTCTTAGTTTTGGAAGATATACCACGCAAGATCATATAGAAATATTGTTGAAGCATTTAGCAATGGTTTTAAAGGAAAAAAAGAAAACAACACAGTTATCTTTTATCTAGCCCTTAAAGCTATGATTTATTTAGACTAAAAAACTAGAGTCTATTAATAAAATTTTCTCTAGTTTTTTAACTGATAAAGATGATACGCAAATTTCGTGTAAGTGATGTGTATTCAGTAAAATACAAATTAGTTTTAGTTTAATTCAGTACTTAGATGTGTGGGTATCTAAAATAAAAAAAAGTGTGTGTAAAATCAAAATAGTGATTTTGTGGTTTTGGGAGTGGGTTGTACTCAGTGTATAAAATATTGTGTTTTTAAATACAATATATATAAATTATTGTGATTTTGTTCTCATAAAAATCCATAAAAAAAATGTGCATTTTCATTCTTAATGTTACATAAAAAAACAATTTTATTTTTAATGTGTATAATTTTAAAAATAGATATCTTTCGATTTGTTAAAAATATTCATTATTGTTATCTATTTGTTTTTTATATAAAAAATAATTTTTAAAACATTGGTTTAACATGTGGATTTTAAAAGGTTTAATAAGATTTTTTAAAAAATCTTAATAATTTTTTGTCAGAATTGAGTGGGTTTATACAGGTGTATTTTAAAGAATAATAAACTAGTGTAAAAACACTTAGAGAAGAAAGAATTTACTTTTAATACTCATTTTTTATTTAATGAACCATAAGAACATACAGGTTATGAGTAGCTGAAAGTTGTTTAAGTTTAATAAGACCAGAAAACGCTTTTTTATTTTTGGATGGAAATAACAAATCAATACCATTTCAGAGGGTTATTTGTATGGTTACTCAAATTTCAATAGTAGGTAAGGAATCTCATAAAGAAGCTGTGGCTAATATGGGAGGATCAAATAAAGTTCAGTTATCAAAAGAAAACCCTTCGGTAGTCAAGCTTCAGCTAAATAAAGATGATGTTAAGAGTTTTTCAAAAGAAGGGAATGATCTCAAAGTTATTTTAAATAATGGAGAGATTATAACAATTGTTGGTTTTTTCGCATCGGATAATAGTTTAGTTTTAGAAGGTAGTAATGCCTTAATATGGGTAGATTTTGTTGCTAATGGCGATGCTATAAATGCAACATATTCAACTTTGAGTGATATTGAACCTTTACTTTACGATGATAATGGAATGTCTGCATTAGCGTGGATTGCAATTCCATTAGCTGCGGGAGGCATGATAGCTTGGGCAGCAAATGATTCAGATGATGATTCAGGTTCTGGTTCTAAAGGCGCTATAGGTGAAACGGGTGCCACTGGATCTACGGGTGAAGATGGAAAGTCAATTTTAGACCTGCTTATCGAAGCTGGAGAATTACCTGCAGATGCAACCATTACTGATTTAATTGAATATTTAAAAGGTGTGGATGGTGCGACAGGTGCATCAGGTGCAGATGGAAAATCAGCTTTAGAGTTATTGATTGATGCAGGTGAATTACCAACCGATGCGAATATTAATGATTTGATCAATTACCTAAAAGGGTTAGATGGTGCGATTGGTGCGACAGGTGCATCAGGTGCAGATGGGAAATCAGCCTTAGAGTTATTGATTGATGCAGGTGAATTACCAACCGATGCAACCCTTAATGACTTAATTGAATATTTAAAGGGTGCAGATGGTGCGACTGGCGCAACAGGTGCAGATGGCAAATCAGCACTAGAGTTGCTGATCGAAGCTGGAGAATTACCACCAGGTTCTGATACAAACGACTTGATTGATTACCTCAAAGGTGCAGATGGCGCGGCTGGCGCAACAGGTGCCACAGGTGCGGATGGTAAGTCAGCACTAGAGCTTTTGATTGATGCGGGTGAATTACCACCGGGTTCAGATACAAACGACTTGATTGACTACCTTAAAGGAGCAGATGGCGCGACTGGCGCAACAGGTGCCACAGGTGCGGATGGTAAGTCAGCACTAGAGCTTTTGATTGATGCGGGTGAATTACCACCGGGTTCAGATACAAACGACTTGATTGACTACCTTAAAGGCGCAGATGGCGCGACTGGCGCAACAGGTGCCACAGGTGCGGATGGTAAGTCAGCACTAGAGTTGCTGATCGAAGCTGGAGAATTACCACCGGGTTCAGATACGAATGACTTGATTGATTACCTCAAAGGCGCAGATGGAGCGACTGGCGCAACAGGTGCCACAGGTGCGGATGGTAAGTCAGCACTAGAGTTGCTGATCGAAGCTGGAGAATTACCACCGGGTTCAGATACGAATAACTTGATTGATTACCTCAAAGGTGCAGATGGTGCGACTGGCGCAACAGGTGCCACAGGTGCAGATGGCAAATCAGCACTAGAGTTGCTGATCGAAGCTGGAGAATTACCACCGGGTTCAGATACAAACGACTTGATTGACTACCTTAAAGGAGCAGATGGCGCGGCTGGCGCAACAGGTGCCACAGGTGCGGATGGTAAGTCAGCACTAGAGTTGCTGATCGAAGCTGGAGAATTACCACCGGGTTCAGATACGAATGATCTGATTGATTACCTTAAAGGCGCAGATGGCGCGGCTGGCGCAACAGGTGCCACAGGTGCGGATGGTAAGTCAGCACTAGAGTTGCTGATCGAAGCTGGAGAATTACCACCGGGTTCAGATACGAACGATCTGATTGACTACCTTAAAGGAGCAGATGGTGCGACTGGCGCCACAGGTGCGGATGGTAAATCAGTATTAGAATTATTGATTGATGCTGGTGAATTACCAGTAGGTTCTACAGTTTCAGACTTGGCTGAATATTTGAAAGGTGAGGCTGGCGCTACTGGATCTACGGGTGCTACAGGCGAAACAGGTGCAACGGGATCTACGGGTGCTACGGGCGAAACAGGTGCAACGGGATCTACAGGTGAAACTGGTGCTACAGGCGAAACTGGTGCAACGGGTGCTACGGGCGAAACTGGTGCAACGGGCGAAACAGGTGCCACAGGCGAAACTGGTGCTACAGGCGAAACTGGTGCAACGGGATCTATAGGCGCTACAGGCGAAACTGGTGCAACGGGCGAAACAGGTGCCACAGGCGAAACTGGCGCTACAGGCGAAACTGGTGCAACGGGCGAAACAGGCGCTACAGGTGGAACTGGTGCCACAGGCGAAACTGGTGCAACGGGATCTATAGGCGCTACAGGCGAAACTGGTGCAACGGGCGAAACAGGTGCCACAGGCGAAAATGGTGCTACGGGTGAAACAGGCGCTACAGGATCTACTGGTGCTACGGGTGCCACAGGCGAAACTGGTGCTACAGGCGAAACTGGTGCTACGGGATCTACAGGTGCTACGGGCGAAACAGGTGCTACAGGCGAAACAGGTGCAACGGGTGAAACTGGTGCCACAGGCGAAACTGGTGCAACGGGCGAAACTGGTGCAACGGGTGAAACAGGTGCAACGGGATCTACAGGCGCTACAGGTGAAACTGGTGCCACAGGTGCTACGGGCGAAACAGGTGCCACAGGCGAAACTGGTGCAACGGGTGAAACGGGTGAAACAGGTGCCACAGGCGAAACTGGCGCAACTGGTGCAACGGGATCTACAGGTGAAACAGGTGCCACAGGCGAAACGGGTGCTACAGGTGAAACTGGTGCCACAGGCGAAACGGGTGCTACAGGCGAAACTGGTGCCACAGGCGAAACTGGTGCAACGGGCGAAACAGGTGCTACAGGTGAAACAGGTGCTACAGGTGAAACTGGTGCAACGGGTGAAACAGGGCTTGTAGGTGCAGATGGTGCAACGGGTGCCACAGGCGAAACGGGTGCTACGGGTGCCACAGGCGAAACAGGCGCTACAGGCGAAACTGGTGCTACAGGTGTAAGTGGATCAGCTGATTTGATTACAGGTATTACTTTAAATGCCGATGCAAATGCAAATGGAAAACTCAGTCAGCGCGAGCTTCTAGATGGGCCAAATACAATAACGATTGGATTGGGTGCAGATGCCAAGGCAACAGATGTCATTATAGTAAATGGCACTCCGTATGTGCTTACTCAACAAGATATTGATGCAGGAGAAATAGAAGTTTCTGTATCTGTATTGGACGGGTTAAATTTCATACGTGTTGATGCCTCAAATAGCGATGGTCAGACAGATGTAGACTTTAAATTCTTTGAAGTCACTGATGGGAACTATATTGGTAATGTGAATGTCATAAGTGATACGAATGGAAATAACATTATTGATAACACTGAGCTAGGTGTAGGTAGTACGATCGATGTTCGTGTGCAGATTGGTGACGATGTCCGCGTAGGAGATGTTATCTCTTTGGGTGGCGTAGAACATACAGTAACGCAAGCTGACATAGATCAAAAATACGTAGAACTTTTAGATGTACCTGTAACACAAGGACAAACTGAGACGCTAGATGTCGATATTAAATCTAATACAGGGACTGAGTTAGATGATGCATCTAAAGATATACAGATTGATGGTGCACCGCGTGACATCGTAAGTTCGATTGACTTCCCTAATGATGTAAATATCGTAGGTGGCGATGGCATACTGACTCCAACAGAGATGGATGGTAAAAACTATACCCCTGTAAAAATTACATTAGGTGCAGATGCTCAGGTCGGAGATATCATTGTTGTCAATGGTGACAAATATATTCTTAATCCATCAGAGGTGAGCAGCCATACCTTAATAGTTAACGTATCAGTACGAGAAGGTCAAAATCCGATTGATGTTTCAGCAACGGATCAATGGGGTAATGTAGATCGAGTAACTGATTCAATCATTGTCGATTTATTACCACCTGTTGGAGGGGCTGTCAGTATTCTTACACCTATTGCTGGTGATGATGTTATTGATGCCAGCGAAGTTGGGGGTAATATTACGGTTACAGGGTCTGTAACGTTGCCTGCTGATACAGTCTCAGCAACAGTTGTGATAACGGTAAATGGTCAGACATATCCTGCAATTCTAACCGGAAACACATGGACAGCATCTATTCCAGGTAGTCAGTTTGCTGGCGGTGCTGGTAATGTTCATGCTGAAGCGACTTTTACTGACAGTGTTGGTAATACATCATTACCAACGGTGGCTGATGCTGCATATACCTTAGATATTCCAGCAGTACTGAGTGATTCCGTACTTGCAGGAGTTGGTGTAAATCCACCAGTTACAGGTAGTACTGTTAAAACAGGTACAAGCCTAGCTATGGACAGTACCTCAGCGCCCGTCACGGCAGTTGATGGAGTCGGTAACCCAATTGTACTCACTGTGGGTGGCGTTGCTGTGGTTTGGAATGGGGCAGGAACAGCAGCAAGTCCTTTTGTTGCAACGGTAGCAGGTCTTGCTGAGCCAGTGTTGAGTATCACGATCAATAATAATGGCGACTATACGATTGTTCAAAACCATAGTTTGGATCATGCATTGGCTGGTGCAGACAAAATCACAATTACTGTACCTGTTCTCGATGGTGGTGTTGCGCATGATGTATTGATACTAGACGTTGTAGATGGTGTACCTACAGCAGCGACAGATAGCACAGCTAACTTAACACAGCAAATCATACAAGGCGCAGATACGCTCGATATCAGCGTACCGCAAACCTACCGTGGCTCTGCCGTTGAAACTTTTGGTGGCGATTCAGAAGGCGCACATGTCAGTAAAGTGACTATCGAAGGAATAGAGTTTACTTATGATGGTACGACAGTGACAGCGCCTAATGACTTTGCTAATTCAGGTGTTGTTGCCTCACATACTGTAGTGGATGGTTCAGATACGTCTTTAGTGGTTACCACTGCTCGTGGTGAAACCATTACGGTGAATTTAGACACTGGAAACTATACAGTCGAGGTTACAGGCCAAGGTCTTGCAGTCAATGAAGCGCCTGAGGCCACAATCAATTCTAGTGGCGGATTGTTAGGCGTCGTTGATGCAAATGTATTGGGTGTTGTTGATTTATCGAAATCTCAAATGTTTAGTGTTAGTGATACTAATGAAAATCTAAAAACTGTTGAGATATCAATTACAACTGAATTAGGATCAGCCGTAATAAGTCAAGCAGTTGCTGGTATTCCTATTATTGGTGGAATTCTTGCAGGTCTATTGAATACATTAGGTATAACCGCAGTTTTAAACTATGCAGGAAGTGTCCTAGGTTCGTTAACTTCTGCTTTAGGTCTTAGTCAATATTCTTTGGATTACTCAACCACACTAGCGACAGAACTAGGTTTAACTGTAACGAAGAGTTCTGCAAATGCAACATTTATCCCAAATCCTAATGGTAGTGGGTATATTTACGGACAAACCCTTACAATTACTACTAGTGACCCCGAAGCCGCTGCTCAAAAGTTTAATGAGTTATTAGGATCTGTTAACGTTGCTACAAGCGCTTTGGGCGGGTTAGCACAAGCTGGAGTTGCCCCAACATTTACAGTCAAAGCGACTGATAGTAATAACGCCACAGATAGCTCAACGCACAGTGATTTAATTAGTGCGGATGTATTAGGTGGATTACTCGGTTCAAACAACGAATCTAACGAAGCTATTATTACTGGTACAGTAGGTGCAAACGTAATAGATCAAAGTGGAGCAGCTAACTCTGTACGCATTTATGGTCTAGACGGCAACGATATCATCACAGGCAGTAACTTTGCTGACATCATCCGTGGTGGAGCTGGTGACGACACAATCGATAGTGGTGCTGGAAATGACATTATCATTGGTGGAAAAGGCAATGACACGATGACAGGCTACTTAGGTCGTGTGGTCTTCAAGTGGGAAGCGGGCGACCAAGGAACTGTTTCATCAGCAGCAAGAGACACAATTCTTGATTTTGATACTCGCTCTGTAGCACAAGGTGGTGATGCAATTGATCTATCTGGTTTGTTGTCTGGTGCGAGTCGTGTTGGCACTAACTCAATTAATATAGGACAGTACTTATACTTTGTTGAAATTGGGGGGAACACAGAAATACATATCAGTTCAACAGGTGGTATTACAGATATTACAGCCTCTGATACGGTAAATGCAGTTGATCAAGTGATCGTACTTGAATTTGTGTCAGATCTGCTAGACCAATTTAATAGTCAAGAAGAACTCATCAATTTCTTACTTAAATCTGGAAAATTGATCATTGGCGAACAAGTGCTAGATCAGACGACTTATGACAGTATTAAAGCTGATGATCATCTGAATATCGACATTGAAGTCAAAGATGGAGATGGTGATACAGATACACATAACGTGGATTTAACAGTTGGTAGTTTAGAAGACGCCAATCAATATCAGCCAGACTTTGATCCAAATAATGTTGCACCAGAAATTAGTTTAGAAGTGAATACGCTTCTTGGCTTGATTGGTGTAGATGCACTTGGCTTACTAGATCTTAGTCGCCAGTCTTATTCAGTCATCGACCAAAACAACAATTTGCAACGCGTTGAATTGGTTTATCAACCTGTAGTTAATGTTGGCTTAACACGTGCTTACTTTGCCGTCAGTACAGAGTTGGCTACTGAGCTAGGTTTGAAATTTACCTCAGTGACAGATGGTGGTTTACTCAATCTACTCGGCTATAGCAATACACTCATCATTACGGCACTAGATGGTGGAACGATTAGCAATTTGGCTATCAATGAGCTTTTAGCAGCAGTTGAAATGCGTGCGGAAGATGGCACATTGCTTACAGGTAATTTGTTAACTACAAATGTACTGAACTCAGTTTCAATGACAGCCATTGATAGTCAAGGTGCATCATCAACGAAGAGTGGTGGTAGCTTAATCGATGTGAACTTACTCGATAGTTTTAGCAATGGTGATACGTTCATATTTGAAGGCTCCAATGTCACTGACAACCTAGACCATTCTGCGGCAACAGAAGGTGTACGTTTATATGGCTATGCTGGTAATGACACATTAACAGGTGGCGCTGGCAATGATCTGTTACGTGGTGGAGATGGAAATGACACACTCATTGGTGGCGCGGGGAATGACTTGTTGATTGGAGGGTCAGGCAATGACACGCTTACTGGTGGTACGGGTAATGACACAGCGCTATATGAACTTCTAGATAATTTAGATGCTAGAGGTGGTAATGGCACTGACACTTGGACTGATTTTACGGTTGGCGCGGGGGCAGATAAAATTGATGTTTCTGCATTGCTCGATGGACATCAGACTGCGACTAATATAGGTAACTATATTTCTGTGACAACTGATGTAAATGGACATGCAGTGATTGCAATTGACCGAGATGGTAGTGGAACGAACTTTACTGTCAAATCAGACTTGTTGGTGCTAGAAAACATTACAGCCAGTAGTTTAGGTGCTACAGCAGAGGATCAACTTCAGACCTTATTAAATAATAATCAGATCATCTTCTAAACAGAAGGAAAGGAATAAAAAAGGATGCTTTGTGGGTTTAAACACAAAGCATCTCTTCTCTATGTATTTGATGAATTGGATATAAGTAATAAATGAAAAAGCATATTCGCCTAAATATGATTGTTAAAAATGAGGCGCATGTCATCTTAAGATGTTTGGCGTCAGTTAAACCTTGGATAGATTCATGGTGCATTGTAGATACCGGTTCGAGTGATGGTACTCAGGACATTATTCAAGACTATTTAAAAGACATTCCTGGGCAGTTATATGAACGGCCTTGGAAAAATTTTGGGTACAACCGTACAGAGGCACTACAGCTTGCAGTCTCAAAAGATCTGCCTACTGCGGATTATCTCTTATTCATTGATGCGGATGAACAGTTGCAAGCTGCTGAAGATTTTGTTTTACCTGCACTTACGGCGAAAGCCTATTATTTTCCAGTGATTTATGGCGCTTTGCGTTATCGACGTAATGCCATGATTTCTACAACTCTAGAGTGGAGTTGGAAAGGGGTCATACATGAATATCTTCACTCACAGCAATTACATCGTTGGCAAACACTTGAAGGCTTGAACATATTTGTTCAGCATGATGGTGCTCGAGCAAAAAATAAAAATACATATCTCAATGATATTGCTTTGCTGGAACAAGGACTCATAGATGAGCCAGATAATTTGCGCTATGTTTTTTATTTGGCACAAAGTTACCGTGATGCTGGCATGTTTGAAAAAGCACGCGAGTATTTTTTAAAGCGTGCTGTAGCAGTTGGTTGGGAGGAGGAGCGCTGGATGGCCCAATTTCGGGCGGCGCAAATGGCTGAACGTCTAGGGCTAGATGAAGTCATCATTCATCGTGAATATTTAAAATCATGGATTTCAAATCAGTCACGCGCTGAACCACTCTATGCTCTAGCACGTTACTATCGGCTAAAAAAAGACTTTGACTTAGCTTGCTATTTTGCTATGCAAGCTATCGATATTCCTAGCCCCAAAGACGGGTTATTTGTGGATGCAAGTATCTATGAGTGGCGAGCATTAGATGAGTTGGCTGTTTCAGCAACCTATTGTAAAATATATAAAAAGCAAGGCCAAGAAGCCATGCAAAAATTGCTAACAGAAAAAAAGTACCCGAAGACACAGCAAGTGCGCATGTTGGCAAATGAGAAATTTTATAAATGAAAAAAAAGGAAATGATTCGCTCTGAATCAAAATCTGAATCCATCTTTTTAATGAACAAATGGTCTATTGCCGAAAAAAGAACGCATTTTATTTGTATGCTTAAGAGTTCTGGTTTTTGGCACTCCTCTTTATATTTAAGTTTAGTTCTATTGTTTCCCGTGACATTTGCAAGTGCCAATACAGAACAACCATCTTCTGTTAAAAGTAAAATCAATCAAATATGGCAGCCTAAACCTGACGATCAAGCCAATACGATTAAAATTGATGATTTTAATCGTTTATTCACCAATACATCGTCAGTCCAAGAGTTACCAAAAATAAGCGCCGCAGTGACGACTGACATGCCTAGTCATAGTGTAAGGTCTGTCGCTGTAACAAAAAGAAGCCAACTGGATTTTTTAGATGCGATTCGGCAGGCATTGCAACGTCGTCCCGAAATTACTCAAGGCATTGCGGAAATTGCTCAGCAGCAAGCAAACATTGATACCGTCAAATCACAGTATTTTCCTCAAATTTCAGGAGGATTTAATACTGGCGACTTTACGACAGGAGAGCGTGGCCGACAAGTTTTTAGTATTTCTGCGACACAAATGCTTTATGACTTCGGCAAAATAAAAAGTGCTGTGACTGTCGAACAAGCAAAGTTGATGCAAGACCAAGCACAGTTATTACTTGAAATTGATGATATTTCATACCAAGTAGCCAATGCAATTGTGAACATCAAACGTTATGAAGAGCTCGTAAAAATTGCTGATCAACAAATTAGTGGTATTGGTCGTATCGCCGAAATTGCGCGGTTACGTGCACAAGCTGGTATTAGTAGCCAAGCAGATCCGATTCAAGCGCAGTCAAATTTAGAAGCAGCGCAATCGACCAAGGTGGTTCAGGAAGCCCAATTACATCAGTATCAACAAAAACTCAGAACTTTATTGGGATACGACGTTTCAAATGTAAATATAAATATGCCCAGTTTTTTAGTTGAAAAAGCAGGGTTATACGATGAAATTGATTTTAATAACGTTTCAAAAATGATGGCCGCACAAACTGCAGTTCAGATTGCGAAATTTCAGAAGCAACAAACTAAATTAAATGTCTATCCAACGTTAAATATTAAAGGCAGCCTGAGTCAGGCGGTAAATGGGCGCAATCCAAATAATAACGAAGATGATGGTTTTTATAATTCAATCATGCTTGAAGCTTCAAGCACCTTTTTTCAAGGTGGAGCGATTAGTGCGAGAAACCGTGCTGCTAGTTATGCAGAGGAAGCAGCTAAAGCACAAGTCAGTACTGTTTATTTAGATGTATTGGATCAAACTCGTTTGATTCAGACAGAAGTGGAAAGTAAGCAAAAGCAAATGGTGGTTCTTGCTCAACGACGTGAAACCACAAAACGAACCAAAGAACTCTATCAAGAACAATATAAATTAGGCACACGAACTGTTGTTGACTTGCTCAATGCTGAACAAGCAATACATGGTGCAGCTCAGGAAATTGAAGCTGCTCGCTATGATATTTATACAGCACTGATTCGATATATTGAAATTACTGGCCGTAGTAGAGCTGTTTATCAATTAAATAATACGCCTATTCAGGGACTTGAGGTGGTGTCATGAGCAGTTCATTAAATTACCAACCATGGCTAAAAGCAGTGCTTCGTATTGCAAAGCACTATCGTATTGAAACATCAGAAGAACAACTGCGTTTGCAACTCAACTGGAATCAAAGTGATTCTATCGCGGAGACTTTGACACTCATAACCCGTCAACTGGGGATGAGTTTACGTCAAGTACCATTCAGTCAGGATTTGCTCAATCCATGGTTATTACCTGTTGTTGTCGAGTTATCGGATGGACAAGTTGCTGTAATTGAAAAAGCAGATTCAGAAGGCAATATCAGCATCCAATTTAGTGCTGACGCTGGGCTTACACAAACCTATACCATTACGAAACTACAAGAACATATTCGCTTTGTTTATATCATTCGACCTGAAAAATCGGTGAGTGATGTCCGGGTTGATGAATACATCAAGCCTTATGAAGCCAGTTGGTTTTGGGGCATTGTATTACAAGACTGGAAACGTTATATCGACATTATGTTTGCCTCTTTAATGGCGAATATCCTTGCATTAGCAACCGTCGTCTTTTCTATGAATGTCTATGACCGTGTCATTCCAGCACAGTCAATCCCAACGTTGTGGGTGCTGGCAGGTGGAGTATTAATTGCGGCAATTTTTGAGTTTTCGATACGCGTTGCACGGGTTTTTTTATCTGACATTATTGGTAAAAGAGCAGATTTAAAGATATCGGATCGGGTCTTTGGTCATGCTTTACGCATTAAAAATAAAGAACGCTCAAAATCAACAGGTACATTTATTTCTCAAATTAGAGAATTAGATGGGGTTCGTGAACTGGTCACTTCAACCACCATTTCAGCAATTGCTGACTTACCTTTTTTCTTAATGTTCTTAGTAATCTTTTGGCTTATTGGCGGCAATCTGTTTTGGGTCATGCTTGTGGTTGTTCCTTTGATGATTTTGCCGGGGCTGCTGATTCAAAAGCCTTTAGCAAAATTGGCTAAAGAAGGTATGCGTGAAGGTGCGATTCGTAATGCCATGCTCGTTGAAGTGGTACAGGGTATTGAAGACATTAAACTGCTTAGAGCTGAGTCTCGCTTTCAAAATCAATGGAACCGAATGAATGAAATTTCTGCGGATATTTCTATGCGTCAGAGAAAGTTGGTGGGTGTGTTGAATGCATGGACACAGAAGATTCAAGGGTTGACCTTTGCTGTTGTGGTGTTAGTGGGGTGTTTTGCGGTCATGAAAGGTGAAATGACAACGGGGGCATTGGTGGCATGTTCGATGCTGTCTTCTCGCATGCTTGGACCTATAGCCCAAATTGCAGGGGTACTTGGGCGCTTACAACAGGCAAAAGTTGCAAAAACAGGTCTAGATGAACTGATGAAACGTGCTGTTGATCAACCTGAGCGGGCACATTTAATTCATCGACCTGTGATCAATGGTGATTATGACTTAACAGACGTTAGTTTTAAATACAGTGATGGAGATGAAAAGCCCAACTTACACATTGCTAAATTGGTCATAAGAGCTGGCGAAAAAATTGCGATTCTTGGACGAAATGGCGCAGGTAAATCGACCTTATTGCAGTTGTTATCGGGGATGCAAGAACCCACACAAGGCAAAATTAAACTCGATGGACTGGAATTAAGACTGATTGATCCCGCAGATGTAAGGCGAGATATGGGATTGCTCAATCAAAATGCACATCTCTTTTTTGGCACAGTTCGAGAGAATTTGACGCTTGGAGCACCTCTGGCCAGTGATCAAGAAATTTTAAATGTCCTAAAAATTACAGGTGCACTCGATTTTATTCAAGCTAAAAAGGAAGGGCTCGATTTTCAAATTTTAGAAGGTGGTACAGGGTTTTCAGGTGGACAACGTCAGGCTTTGTTAATGGCGCGCTTATTGATTTGTCAGCCGAATATTTTACTGCTTGATGAACCAACGTCATTTTTAGATGAAGTCACAGAAAAACAATTAATTGATCATTTAAAGCACTGGTTAAGACCTAAAACTATGATTATTGCGACACATCGTCGTGCGGTCTTAGAGCTTGTCGATCGGATTATTGTGGTGAATGATGGAAAGATCGTCATGGATGGACCACGAGATCAGATTCTAAATCAATCAAAACAACAAAAAACTGCTGAGGTGTTGAAGTCATGAGTCAAACGGAGTCTAGTAAAAAAAGTGTTTCTGCTCTCAACTTTCAACCGCCTTTACCGAGTGTTAGCAAGTTCATATGGGTGATTTGTATTGGATTACTTGTGCTGTTGGCTTGGGCATGGTTTTTTGAATTAGAAGAAGTCTCTACAGGCTCAGGTAAAGTCATTCCATCATCTAAAGAACAATCGATTCAATCCTTAGAAGGCGGGATTTTAACTAAACTGTATGTCAGTGAAGGGGAAATTGTAAAGCAAGGACAAGTTCTAGCACAGCTAGATCCAACGCGTTTTGCTTCAAATGTAGGTGAGTCAGAATCACTCTTAATTGCGTCAAAAGCGACTGCTGCACGACTTCGTGCGGAGGTCAACGCTACTCCCTTGGTATTTCCAGAAGATGTGCTAAAAATTCCGAAGCTAGTTAGTGAAGAAACTGCACTATATCAATCTCGCCGTTCGAACTTAAATGATTCGATATCTGGCTTAAGTCAAGCTTTGGTTTTGGTGGAACAGGAGCTTGCGATGACAGAGCCCCTTGTCGCAAAAGGGGCAGCCAGTGAAGTAGAGGTGCTTCGTTTGAAACGAGAGGCCAATGACCTTCGAAATCAGATGAACGATATTCGCAATCAATATTATGTGAAAGCACGGGAAGAATTGGCCAAAGCCAATATTGATATTGAAACTCAAGCACAGGTGATTAAAGGCAAAACGGATACCTTACAGCGCACTGTTTTTAAGTCACCTGTACGGGGCATTGTCAAAGAAATTGATGTCATGACCATTGGTGGTGTCATTCCACAAAATGGAAAGTTGATGACCATCGTTCCTTTAGATGAACAGCTTTTAATTGAGGCCCGCATTTCGCCACGCGATATTGCTTTTATTCGACCTGACCAAGAGGCTTTGGTGAAAGTGACGGCCTATGATTATTCAATTTATGGCGGTTTGCATGGAAAAGTGACGGTCATTTCACCAGATACAATACGTGATGAGGTCAAACAAGATCAGTTCTATTACCGTGCTTATATCCGTACAGACTCTGACAAACTCATCAATAAGCAAGGTAAACAATTTAACATTACACCGGGTATGGTGGCAGTCGTGGATATTAAAACGGGGCATAAGACGGTGTTGGACTATTTAATAAAACCGTTTAACAAAGCCAAAGAAGCACTGCGTGAACGTTAATATCCGCCCATTGGTTTGAAACAATAAAAAAGCCAACGATGAGATCATATGCGTTGGCTTTTTTATTAAGTCACTGGTTTTAAAAAATAAGAATCAGCGCTGAAAATTGGCTTGAAATAGACGCTGTTTTAAATCATTTAAGCTTTGGTTTTGGTCGAAACCCAACAGAGTAGAGCACCAAGACAGACCATCAACGCGCCTTGCCAAAAACTGAAAGTTAAATGGGTACTTAAAATGAAGGCGGAAACCACAGCAGAAAGCACAGGAATAAAATATGATGCGGCAGCCAATAGCGTGACATTGCCATGCAATATACCAATATTCCATGCGCCATAGCCCATACCCATTGCAAAGGCTGCGAGGACTAAATAAATGGTGGGTTGCAGTTCAAAGTTCAAAGAGCCTTCACCTAACAACAACCATTTAACCCAAAGCACAATTGAAACTAAAACGAAAAATAGCGTTACGCCATTTTTACCATTCGCCAGTTTTGCGGTGAGGGTGCAATAAGACGCCCAAAGTACAGTGCCGAGCAATGCTAAACCATAGCTTAGAGGATTATTTTGCACATTGCTGAACATGCCTTTAAAGCTTAATCCTTGATCACCGCCCAGCACCCAACAAATACTGATCAGCGAGATTAAAAAGCCGGGTACGATGAGAAAATTGGCTTTTTGTTTATTAAATACAATCGCAAAAATGATAGTAAAGGTCGGCCACAGATAGTTCACCATACCAACTTCGATGGCTTGTCGACTGCTGGTTGAGTAACCAATGGACAGGGCAAGGCAAATTTCATAAGAGACAAACAGCAAGCTACCCCAAACCAGATAGGGAAGAGGAAATTCTTTTAACCGAGGCCAACCAAATAAGAGCAACAAAAAAACAGAGGCCAACGAGTAAATGAGGGCGGCACCACCAATTGCTCCAAAGCTGTTGCTCACTTCTTTAATCAGAGCAATAATTAAACTCCATAATACAATGGCCGCCAGACCAGTCCATGTTGCTTTCGTCGAGTTCATTTTGTTTGTAGTCTTTAACATATTCATTTAATTTGTAAATTCTGTTTAGCATTTCCATTGTTTAGTTTAAAAACAGATTTACAGTGCAGTTTTTAAGGCTACTGAGCGCCGCCGACATTATACGGAAAAATGGTGGTCAGTCGCTTATATACCTGATCATGAATCACGTGAATTTACTCCGCCTCAAGAGGCTGCTCATGCTGCTTAAGAACATGAGCCAAACTTTGTACAGCACGTTCTATTTGAATCAGCTCAAAATCACCTAAACCAAGTACTAAACCAGAGCGTTTACGTTCCAAGGAAAAGGTTGGCGAAACCGCTTTAATCGCAATACCAGCATAGAGTACAGCTTGAGCAATTTTCCGATCATCCATGTATTCTGCAAGCCATAGCACCATATGCATGCCTTGATCTCCAGCTTGTAAATAGCCTAAGTGTTTTGGAATATAACGCTCAATCATGTCAATCAAATATCGACGGTTCTCTGCATAGACATTACGAATCCGTCGAATATGACGTTCTAAATAACCTTCTTGAATAAAAGCAGCCAAAACATGCTGATCAGCAGAGGGAGGATGACGGTCGATTAAAACACGCAATCCACAAAAAGGGGCGACCAACGCTTTGGGAAGTACGGCATAGCCGAGTCGCAGTGATGGGAACAGCACTTTGCTAAATGTCCCCAAATAGATGACTTGTTCAGGTGCTAACCCTTGCAAGGCAGGAAAAGGCTGGCCACTGTAGCGCAGTTCACTGTCATAATCATCTTCAATAATCCAAGCGCTTTGCTGTTTGGCCCACGTGAGCAATGCTGTGCGTCTAGCTAAACTCATCGGCATGCCAATTGGGTATTGATGAGATGGGGTGACAAAAGCAGCACGGGCATTGGGCGCGAGGTTTATACCTGTATCGACTTGAATTCCTTCTTCATCCACGGGAACACGAACAATGTGTAAGGGTTGTATTGAGTTTTCTAGTAGCGCGGTTGTACCTCGGTAGGCAGGGTCTTCGACCCAAACTTGATCTTGTGCTTTAAATAGAATCTGACTAGATATATATAGAGCCTGTTGGATGCCACTGGTAATCACTATTTGCTCAGGTTCACAGCGGACAGAACGAGAGCGTCGGACATAGTCAGCAATCGCAACTCGTAAGGAAAATACACCTTGTGGGTCATCATAACCTGAGGGTGCACCTACTCCTTGAGCACGATAGCGGTTGCCAAATTTTCTCCAAATATCATTTGGTTGGGTGCGCCCAACAGGTACAGAGACTGCAAAAGGAAGATGGGGAAGTGGTTTAAATTCTTTCAATACTTCAGCATAGGCCTGAGCTGCGGGTGTTAGCTGAACGTGAGTAGGCTGAATATTTCTCCGCTCCTGAGTTTGCTGAGACTTTGAATGCGATAAGGTATCTGAAACGAAAGTTCCTTGGCGCGCACGTGCCTCTAAAACCCCTTCAGCCAAGAGTTGATCATACGCTTCAATGATGGTGCCACGCGAAACACTTAATGTCATCGCCAATTCTCGCGAAGAAGGTAAGGGATCCCCCGCTTGTAAATCACCGTTTTGTACTGCGTGTCGCAATGCTTGGATCAGCTGGGCAGCTATTTGTCCCTGCATTTTATTGAGTTTTGCGATAGAGGGAAGTTCTACGACTTTTGCCATTCTTGCCATAATTCTGGTCTACTCAAAGTAATACAAACTGGTACTTTTGAATAATCCAATTAAACCTGAAAATTTACAAGAACAAATATAGCAACATTGAGTTTAAGGAGGTTGTGCCGTGTATATTCCAGCAGATTTTGAAGTGACTCAAATAGATGAGCTATATCAGCTCATACAGAATTATCCATTGGGTATTTTATTTACACATGGGATCAGTGGTTTAGATGCAAATCACTTACCCTTTGAGTTACAAGCCGATACTACTGAATTTGGCATATTGCATGCCCATGTCTCTCGAAATAATCCTATTTGGCAAGAACTGAAGAGTGGCGATGAAGTGTTGGTGGTCTTTCGAGCTGGGGATGCGTATATCTCACCGCAGTGGTATCCCAGCAAACAAGAGCATCATCAGCAAGTACCGACATGGAATTATCGAGTGGTACATGCTTATGGTCGTGTGAGTATTCGGGATGATGAGCGCTATGTACGCGGTGTGGTGGCACGTTTGACACGAACTCATGAAGCGGCGCAGTCAGAGCCGTGGAAAATGTCGGATGCTCCGAAGGACTATCTTGAACCTATGCTAAAAGCAATTGTGGGGATCGAAATCGAAATTACTCACTTACAAGGCAAATCGAAACTAGGCCAAAACAAAGAGCACCGAGATGTTCTAGGTGTAGCGAATGCACTGACAAAAACGGGACAGCTTGAGATAGCCGATGCAATGCATTTGATTGCAACATCAAAAATCAACTCGAACTAGCCACAGATGATCCAATTTAACGAATTGAAATATAAGGAGTGAGCCATGCAGTGCTTAAAACCTGTGGTTTTACAAGGTGAGAGAATTATATTAAAACCGCTTGAATTTGAACATGCACCAGCACTGTGTGAGTCAGTGCGTGATGGTGAGCTATGGAAACTGTGGTATACCCGCATTCCTTCACCTGAGCAGATGACGGCTGAAATCCAACGCCGCCTAGATTTACAGCGGCTGGGCACTATGTTGCCATTTACGGTTGAAGCACGAGACAGTGGTCGGCTGTTAGGGATGACTACTTTTATGAATATTGAAGCCGAGCACCGCCGTGTTGAAATTGGCTCAACATGGTATAGCCAGTCCGCGCAGCGTAGTTATGTCAATACGGAGTGTAAAAATCTTCTGCTTTCGCATGCATTTGATACTTTGAATTGTATTGCGGTTGAGTTCCGTACGTCTTCTTTTAATTTTAAAAGTCGGGCTGCGATTGAACGTTTAGGGGCAAAATTAGACGGGGTACTTAGAAGTCACCAAATTGTGCAGAATGATATTTTAAGAGATACATATGTGTACAGTATTTTAAAAAGTGAATGGCCTGCGGTGCAGCAGCATTTGAGAGCGCTCTTGAGCAAGAAATAACGTTTTGTCTAGCCGACTCGTTTCATTAGAGAAAAATAATACATAAAAAAGCGGCATTACTTTCATATGAAAATAATGCCGTAGATGTACAACTAAATGATCAGTGATATTTGACCTAAAATTACCAGTCGTATTTTAGTCCCACTCTAAAGTTAGTTGGTGCGCCATAGTAGCTGTTTGTAGTTGATAGATGATATTTCTCATTGAACAGGTTATTTAAATTAAAATTCACTACAAGATTTTCATTGATTTTATAACGTGCCATCAAGTCAACCAATGTATAGCTGTCTTGTGTGAATCGAGTCTTATTAGACTCATTATCTTGATAAATTTCACTTTGCCAGCGTAGTCCACCACCTACTGTTAAAGCTTCGTCGAGGTAAGGCAGGGTATAAGTGGTAAATAATTTAGCGGTATTGTTTGGGATACTTGTATTTAAGTTCTTGCCATTTTTGTCCTGAGAGAGATTGCGTGAAAAACTTGCAGAAAGTTGCCAAGTATCCGTCAGTTTACCTGTGGTTTCTAACTCAAAGCCGCGGCTTTTTGTACCAGATTCTGTACGGTATGCTTGAGAGCCATTTGGTGCAGTTTTCCCTTCTATTGCAATGCTTTTATTATCTTCTTGGGTTTGATAAATGGCAGCACCGAAGTTTAGTTGGTTATCAAAGAATTCACCTTTAATCCCCAGCTCTGTGCTATTTCCTACCAGTGGATCGATATAGCTACCTGTGGTGGTTTGCTTGTCTTGTGGTAAGAAAATATTGGTATAACTTGCATAACCTGTCCATTGCTCTGTTAAGTCATAGGTGATGCCAACATAAGGAATGAGTTTGTTCTTTTCTTCACGTATTGAAGTCACGAGTTTTTGATCTGAGTTGGTGTAGTCTTTATCTACGCGTTGCCAATTTTCTAAACGTGTTCCTAAAATCACCGCCAGTGGATCAGCCAATTTTAAACGTACTGCACCAAATACAGATTGGCTTTTCTCATCATTGCTGTACCAGCCATCAATCGGCATTTCAGGGCGTGTCGGGTTATGCCCATCCCACTCGAAAATATTATCCAAAGTATTTACACTCCAACCCGAATAGGTTGGACGTTTATTTTTACTTCTGGCATAGGTGGTGCCTAAAACCACATCATGGCTTTGGTTGAGTAAGTCAAATGAACCATTTAAGGTTAAGTTAAAGAGGTCTTGAGTGGGTTCGTAGTCCCAGTGAGATCCATAGAGTAAAGTACCTGCCCCAGTTTCTTTATTAATTCCTGAGCGTGCGTAACCATAACCGACAATTTCATCAGAGGCTGTGATCGTACGAGATATGACACCTTTGAGCTTCCAACGCTCGTTAAACTGGTGCTCAATATCTGCAAAATAAGCTGTTGTTGTTCGATCAGACTCACTCCAACTTGCAGCATTTGAGTCCGAACGTGACCAATCGATGAGACTGCCATCGGTATAAAATGAAGGTAAACCGCCACGGGCAATACCTGAAATATCCATTTTTTGATAACTGAGCCCCAAACTGGCTTTGGTTTTTTCTGTAAGGTCTGCCTCAACAACACCATAGGCAATTTTACGTTCTTCACTATAGCGGTCGATATAAGAGTCGCCCGTTTGATAGGCGAGAACGGTACGTCCACGAATCGTGCCTGCTTGGTTTAATGGAGATGAGACATCGACATCGGTACGATAAGTGTCCCATGAACCTGCGCTAGCGCTAATAGAGGCTTTAAAATCTTGTAAAGGTTTCTTTCTTACCATATTAATACTTGCACTGGCAGAGCCTGCACCCGTCATTAAACCATTGGCACCACGCACCACCTCAACACGGTCAAATAAAGCAGTGTCCTGACTTTGGAAAATACTGCTATATGAACTTATCAGCTTTACGCCATCGAGTAGAAAGTTATCAACCGTTTGGCCACGTGCATAAATAGGCGAGTTATCACTGCCGATGTTACCGTTTTGGTTAATGGTCAAACCTGCGGCCTGTGAAACAACATCGGTTAGTTGGGTCAGGTTTTGATCTTCCATTTG
The DNA here is from genome assembly GCF_039655985.1 of Acinetobacter sp. BWR-L5. NCBI lineage: Bacteria > Pseudomonadati > Pseudomonadota > Gammaproteobacteria > Moraxellales > Moraxellaceae > Acinetobacter > Acinetobacter sp. BWR-L5. Next base: position 54,908 of record NZ_JAGFEV010000010.1, read on the forward strand.
TTGGCGCGTAATGACACTCACCAACTGTGGCGTCTCTTTGAGTGAAAGTGCCAAACCCGTCGAGGCTGTGGTGGCTTTGGCTGTATAAGAACCCGAGCCTTCAGTCGTTAAGTTATTGCCTGAGTTTGCTTTTAAAGAAATCGTTGCGAGCTGAGCAGTTCCATCTGCACTGGTCAATTGACTACTGTTTGCACCTGAAGCGTTATTGGCTTGACTATGAATGGCTTCAAGTTGAACTTCTCTTGTTTGAACGTGAGCTCGTTGTTTTGCTTGAACACTATAGCCGCCATTGTTGACTTTTACTGCAAGCAAAGCATGAGGTTGTAATAATGCAGCCAATGCCTGATCGACAGCATAATTACCTTTTAGCGCCTTCGCTTGCAAATTTGAGAGGGCCTTTGAGTCATAACTGATGGTAGTCCCTGTTTGGATTGCGAGTTGTTTTAGCGCCTCATCTAAAGGGAGTTGAGTAATGTTCACAGGATACGTTGTGGCAGCATAAACAGCAGTAGTAGCGAAGCTTCCTGCCATCAGTGGCATGCCCCATAAAACTGCGCGAATAGCCATCGCTAATCTACTTTTTGCCTGATAATCCTTCATGCGGTGTTCTCGACTGGGAGTGTATTTCTGTATAAGTCGAGTCAGCTCAAAAAAAGGGTCAAATTTTTATCTTTTTTTTATTTTTAATAGATAAGCACTGTAATAATCCAATTCAAGCTGATGGGTATAGGCCAAGTTCTCTAGACTTTGCTTTGGGTTTTTTAATGAAAACACCCCTGAAACACGAACTTTTTCTAACTCAGGATCGATAAAATAAGTTCCATTTTGATAACGATACAATTCATCCAATACTTTTTTAAGTGGCCATTGTTCTACAACCAGTAAATGTTGTGTCCAATAGGGTTGGTCATTTTGAAGCGGGTTGATGACTGAAATTGAACTGGCATCAAAACTGGTACGTTGACCTTGCTGTAAAAGTTTTCGTGTCGTTGTTTCAGCAGGATATAATGCTACCGCATGTTCATAAACTTTGACTTTGGTGCGATGTCGGTCTTCTTGGCGAACGGTAAATTGTGTACCCAGTGCTTCAATTTTGCCATCTTGGGTCGTAACCATAAATGGACGATGCTGCGGATCTTTTGCCGTCTGAATATAAATTTCGCCTTCTACCAATTCAATTTGTCGAGTTTGTTTTGAAAAGTCGACATTCACATAACTGTTACTGGCTAAAATCAGCTTCGTGCCATCTGCCAAAGGCACCGTTTTAATTTCACCCACTTGGGTGTGGTAGTCGGCTTGCCACTTTGCCCAAGGCATACTATGTGCACTTAAACCAAGGACTAAAAAGCTTGATAGCCCAAACAGCATATTGTGTTTTAAAGAAATATTAAATTTTTGCTTAGACTCTACTAATGCATCAGGTTGGAAAGAGGAAGGTAAATCCGATAAACCTTGTGTAAAACGTTCGATCTGCGAAATGGCTAAAGCATGTTCCTTACTTTCAGACTTCCATTGCTCAAATTGCTGTAGTTGTATTTCGGTGATTTCCCCAGAATGAATCAGCACCAGCCAATCCGCGGCTGCATCTAAGATACTTTCAGGAAGGGGGGAAGGCTGTGACATAGCAGTTGTAAGGAAATCGATTAGTCGGTTGGATTATAAAGACTTATACAGGCTAAAAAAGCCTGTTTCATATCTCTTTTTACCGTTGCTTCAGAAATATTCAGCTTTTCGCTAATCACTCGATAGGTCAGGCCATCTAACTGAGACAACAAAAAGACTTGAGATGTGCGCGTCGGTAGTTTCTCAAGCATACGATGAACCTGATACAAGGTTTCTCGAATGCACACCTCATGTTCTGCCGAAGGGTAGTAGTTTTCTGGTAGCTGTGCCAACGCATCTAAATACAACCTTTCAACATGCTGATGCCGCCAGTGATCAATGATCACATGTTTAGCAATACCCATGAGCCATGCTTGAGGCTCTTTAATTTTTTCAAAACAATATTCACTTTTGAGAGCACGATAAAACACTTCCTGACTCAGGTCTTCAGACTGATGATGGTGTTGCAGTTTGTGTTTGAACCATGACAACAAGGTTGTTTGATGGGTGTTGTAGAGATGACTAAACCACAATTTTTTTTGGACATTTAAGTTCATATTTTTAACTCATGACCCTAGAAAAATATCCTGAATCTCAGCAGTAAAAGTGGGATAAAGAAATGAAAGGTTGAATATTAATGATAATCATTATTAAATGCAATTACAAATCGCAACATTTAGCGTGAGCTGTTTTTTGTTTTCATCCGTCTTATTAATAGATATGCGTGATTTGGGATAGGAAGTTTCAATTTTTTAAATACTTAATTTGATCAAATTTTAAAAAAATGTATGGAACTTCCGATTTTGAACAGTATGTGTTTGGCGAGAATTTTTTGTAATGAATAGGAAATGTAATGAGTGAGCCATTGAACAATAACAACCCAGCAAAGCATTTTCTTCATCGTCGAACACTTTGGATTGGATTCATCATTGTCATTTTATTGTTAGGCATGGGAGGGTTGTATTGGAAAAAGGCCATGTCTCAGCCTAGTGAAGAATATAGTCAATGGGATAAACCTGTGCCTGTACGTGTTGTACCTGTGCAGCGACAAGACCTGCAGGTGGAAATCAAAGCCATTGGGACGGTTGTTCCGACCCATACAGTGAATGTGCAAACTCAGGTCTCAGGCGTTCTCAAGCAGATTTATTTTAAAGAAGGGCAGACTGTTCAAAAAGGACAACTTCTTGCTCAAGTTGACCCTGCACCATTTCAAGTGGCTTTGGCACAGGCAGAGGGGACACAACAGCAAAACTTAGCCCAACTCCGAAATGCAGAAACTGAGTTAGCACGTTATCAACTGCTGTTTAAGCAAGACTCCATTGCTAAACAACAAGTTGAACAACAGCTCGCTTTAGTCAATCAGTTGAAAGGGCAAATACAGGCCAATCGTGCACAGGTTGATGCAGCCAAATTACAATTGTCTTATACCAAAATTTATTCACCGATTAATGGACGAGTTGGTTTTCAGCAGAAAGATGCGGGTAATTTAATTCAGGCCAATGATACGACAGGTTTGGTCAGCATCACCCAAGTTCATCCTATTTATGTACAGTTTTCAGTTGCTGAACATGATTTGACTCATTTGCGTGAAAATATGAAACAGGGACATCAAGTCCCAGTCAAGGCATGGGATAAAGCAGAACAAAAGCAACTTGCGGTTGGGCAGGTGCAGGCGTTGGATAACCAGATTGATGCCAATACAGGTACCTTAAAGATCAAGGCAATTTTTGATAATCGTGATGATGTTTTATTTCCCAATCAGTTTGTCAATGTTCGTTTAAAAGCACATACCGTTCAAGATGCCATCAGTATTCCAAGTGACGCCGTGCAACATGGGGCCAAAGGCACTTATGTGTATATCGTCAATTCGCAGAAAAAAGCAGAAATTCGTATGCTCACCCTTGGCTTAAGTTCTAATGGGCAGATTCAAGTTTTAACAGGCTTAAATGGTACGGAGCAGGTGGTTTTAGAAGGAATTGACCGACTTGCAGAAGGCAAAGAAGTTCAAATTGTCTCGGATCAACCTCAAGCCATGGCCACATCAAAACCTGCTGTTGGATAAGACATGAATATTTCAAAGTTCTTTATTGTCCGTCCAGTCGCAACTACGTTGTTGATGCTGGCATTGCTGTTTAGTGGCTTATTGGTTTGGCGGCTTTTGCCAGTATCGGCTTTACCACAGGTCGACTACCCCATTATTCAGGTCTATACCTTTCAGCCTGGGGCAAACCCCGACACTGTACAACGAACTATCACCGCACCGCTTGAACGGGAAATGGGCAAAATTGCGGGCTTAAAGCAAATGTCTTCGCAGAGTTCTGTCGGGGCGTCTGTCATTACCTTACAGTTTGAGTTAAGTGCTGAACTGGGCGTAGTGGAGCAAGAAGTACAATCGGCACTAAGTACTGCCAGCAGTAAATTACCAAGTGATTTGCCAACGCCACCAGTATATCGAAAGGTCAATCCAGCCGATGTGCCTGTCATTACATTAGCGATTAGTTCAGAGACTTTACCCCTCACCACGGTTTATGACATGGTGGATACACGGGTGGCACAAAAGCTTTCTCAGCTCACGGGTGTGGGTATGGTGAGCCTTGCTGGTGGGCAACGACCAGCAATACGGGTGCAAATGAATCCTGCTGCGCTTGCCGCTTATAAAATGAGTGCCGAAGATGTCCGCACCGCAATCAATGCGGCCAATGCCAGTCAACCCAAAGGCAGTTTTGATGGGCCCTATCGCAGTACTATGCTAGATGCCAATGATCAAATCCGTTCAATTGGCGACTATGAAAGCCTCATTTTACGCTGGAATAACGGTGCTCCGATTCGATTAAAAGATGTGGCACAGGTGATTGAAGGTAGTGAAGACCGCTATATGGCGGCATGGGCAGACAGCCAAACCGCTATTTTGGTGAGTGTGCAGCGTCAACCGAATGCCAATGTCATTCAAGTGGCCGATCAGATTAAGCAGCTATTGCCTGAGCTGCAAAAGAACCTGCCTGAAAACGTCAAAATTCGAGTACTGACCGACCGTACAGAGAGTATTCGTAGTTCGATCCACGATGTGCAAAAGGAATTGGTTTTTGCGGTCTGTTTAGTGGTCATGGTGACTTTTCTCTTTCTAAGAAATTTATCAGCCACCATTATTCCGAGTATTGCCGTTCCACTGTCAATCATTGGTACCTTTGTACTGATGTATTTTTTAGGTTTTTCAGTCAATAACCTGACTTTAATGGCACTGACCATTGCCACAGGCTTTGTGGTGGATGATGCGATTGTGATGTTGGAAAATATTGCACGACATCGTGAAGCTGGTGAAAGCCTGATGCAAGCAGCGCTCAAAGGGTCGAAAGAAATAGGTTTTACGCTCATTTCTTTAACCATTTCATTGATTGCTGTTCTCATTCCGCTGCTGTTTATGGGCGATGTAGTCGGACGGTTGTTCCATGAGTTTGCAGTGACTTTAGCAGCTGCAATTGCAATTTCTCTAGTGGTCTCTTTAACCTTAACGCCGATGATGTGCGCTTATTTGCTCAAAGGCAAAGCGCCATTAAAAGAAGCAGAGCATCAAATTTCAGCCAATAGGTGGAGTTTGGATGGCATCATTCAGAAGTATGGAAAAGCTTTGCAATGGGTGTTTCAGCATCAAACCCTGACACTGGCCGTTATGCTCAGTACAGTGTTATTCGCAGGTTTTTTGTATTGGATGATTCCTAAAGGCTTTTTCCCTGTGCAGGACAGTGGCGTTATCCAAGTGGTGACCGAAGCGCCAGACGATATTTCATTTCAAGCCATGAGTGAGCGTCAGCAAGCACTAGCGGCTGAAATTGTAAAAGATCCCGCTGTTGAAAGCCTGTCTTCGTTTATTGGCATTGATGCCAATAACCCGAAACTTAGTAATGGCCGAATACTTATTAACTTAAAGTCACATGCTGAACGAGAGGGTGCAGATCAAGTCATGGCACGTCTGCGTGGAGAGTTGGGTCATGTTCAGGGTATTCGTGCTTGGATGCAACCTGTGCAAGAGTTGAGTATTGAAGATAAAGTTAGTCGTACTCAATATCAACTTAGTCTGACGGCAGCAAACTACTCAGACTTAGTGTTATGGACACCCGTCTTGGTAGATGCTTTACGCCAACAATCTGAGTTTGCAGAAGTGAGTAGTGAAAACGGTGGGCAAGGTTTACAGGCATATATTGATGTCAATCGAGATGCAGCAGCGAGATTCGGCTTAACAGTAGAAGACATTAGTTTGGCTTTGCAAAATCTATTTGCACAGCGGCAAATTGCGACTCTATATACCCAGTCGAATCAGTACCGCATTGTCTTAGAACTTGCGCCAGAATTAACTCAAGGGATACAAGCTTTAGAGCAAACCTATATCCATAATGCCAGGGGAGAACCGATTTTACTCAGTTCTGTGGCAAGCATTGTGCAAAAACGTGTCCCGATTATTTTACAGCAACAAGCTCAGTTTCCTGCCAATGCTATCTCTTTTAACCTTGCAACAGGCGTGGCCTTGGGAGATGCCATCCAAGCCATTCAACGTGTAGAGCAGCAGCTTAATTTACCTGCTGAAGTTAAACTTCAGCTACAAGGGGCTGCTGCTGCATTTGAAAACTCGCAACAGCATACCTTTTGGTTGGTGATCGCCGCGATTGTGACCATGTATATCGTGCTTGGGATGTTGTATGAGAGCTTTATTCATCCCATCACTATTCTTTCAACCTTACCATCTGCGGCAATCGGGGCTTTATTGGCGCTGTTTATGGTCGGTCGACCACTCGATATGATTGCTTTAATCGGCATTATTTTATTGATCGGCTTAGTAAAGAAAAACGGCATCATGATGGTGGACTTTGCCTTGGCAGCACAGCGTCAAGAGGGTCTTTCACCTCAGCAAGCGATTTATAAGGCGGCGTTGATGCGATTCCGCCCTATTCTAATGACGACACTGGCGGCATTGGTTGGTGCTATTCCACTCATGTTGGCATCAGGCTCTGGAGCTGAATTACGCCAGCCTCTAGGAATTGTCATGGTTGGTGGTTTGATTTTAAGTCAGGTACTGACGCTATTTACCACACCTGTGGTCTATTTGTTTTTTGACCGTTTACAGCTTGTTTTTCAAAAGCCGAAGTTGCCTTTCGTTGAACTTGATGAATCAAGGAGCGAGTTTTGAAATTGCTCTCTGCTTTGGTTCATCGTCCTGTTGCCAGTGTGTTATTGGGCATCGCAATTGTGTTGCTTGGTGTATTGGCGTATTTCCGCTTACCCGTGGCGTCCTTACCTCAGGCAGATATTCCGACCATCGTGGTGCGGGCCAGTTTACCTGGGGCAAGTCCTGAAAGTATGTCGGCGACCGTTGCCACACCCTTAGAACGGGCCATGATGAGCGTTTCTGGGGTAAAAGCAATTAACTCTTCCAGTAGTCAAAATGCAACGCAAGTGACTTTGCACTTTGACTTAGATACCGATATAAATGAGGCGGCACGAGAAGTACAGGCCGCTATTAATGTTGCAATGTCACAACTTCCATCAGGAATACCTAGCCCACCTGAATATTTCAAAGTTAATCCCAGCCAAAGCCCAATTTTTTATTTGGCATTGAGTTCAGCGCATTTATCTGCGGGTAAATTATATGAAATTGCCAGTAATCAACTCCAGCCCAATCTTGCGCAGATAAGTGGAGTTGGTGAGGTTGAAATTGATGGCGCGTCTATGCCTGCGGTGCGGATCACCTTAAATCCGAATGCACTCATTGCACAGGGTGTTTCATTGGAACAAGTCCGTACTGCAATTGAACAAAGTAATACAGTACAAGCATTGGGCGTGGTTGAAACCGATCAACTTCGTTGGCAAGTCGCACTGTCGAATGATTTGAAACAAGCGCAAGATTTTGCCAACTTGGTGATTCATCGTAATGCTCAAGCCATCGTACGTTTAAAAGATGTGGCTGAGGTGCAAGATTCTGTTGAAAACCGCTATGTCAGTGGTTTTCATAATGGTAAACCTGCGGTGATTATCAAAATCAGCCGTCAACCCAATGCCAATACTGTGGCGACCATTGATCAAATCAAAGAAAAATTGCCTGAATTAAAATCACTCATACCCGCAGATGTACAATTGACTACAGTGATGGATGGTTCTGAAATCATTCGCGCAGGCTTAGCGGAAGCTCGCGATACGCTGTTGTTTTCTATGCTGTTGGTCATTATTGTCGTTGCTTTAATGTTAGGGCGTATGCAAAGTGCTCTTGTGCCGAGTATTGCCATGTTGGTGACCTTAGTGGGGGCTTGTGGTTTGGTGTATTTGGCAGGCTTTTCGCTCAATAACCTCTCCATTATGGCGGTGATTGTCGCTATAGGATTGGTGGTGGATGATGCGATTGTGGTGCTGGAAAACATTGAGCGTCATATTGAGCAGGGAGACTCTCCTGTACAGGCTGCCATTAAAGGGATTCAGGAAGTGGGTCTGACTTTAGTGGCCATGAATTTGGCTTTGGTGGTGATTTTCATTTCAGTGTTGTTTATGGGCGGTGTGATTGAGCGACTGTTCCGCGAGTTTTCACTGACCTTAGTTTTTATTGTAGTGTTGTCTGTTTTTGTTTCCTTGGTCCTAACACCAAGCTTATCTGCACGTTGTTTAAAACCGTTAGAGAGCGACCAACATCAGCCTTTATATCAATTTAGCCATCGCTGCATGCAGCAGTTCAATCATGCTTATTTAACATCTTTAAAATGGATGCTAGCACATGGCTATGTCGTGATTTTATTTTGGCTAGGTGCGATAGGTGCTTCATTCTATGTCTATCAGCACCTCCCTAAACGAGTATTACCTGAGCAAGATACAGGACGGGTTGAGGCTTTTATTCGTGGTGATGACGGGTTTTCCTTTCAAATTATGCAACCCAAAATTGCAGCCTTTAGTGAAAGCTTGTTGAGTGATCCTGCTGTAAAAGATGTGGTTGGAACTTCAGGGGGAGCAGGCGGAACCACCAATTCCTTTTTCATGGTGAGTTTAAAACCCAAAGCAGAGCGTGAGGGGCAAAGCTCACATGCCATTGTCGAGCGTATGAAACAAAATGCGCCGTGGCAGGCTGGGGCAATTTTCTCAGCACGTGTGGAACAAGAATTAGAACTGGATGATCCTTTTTCAAGCGGTAGTGGTCAAGACTATATGCTGTTGCTACAGTCAGATGATGTTGCACAGCTACGCCAATGGGTGCCGAAAGTCGCGCAGGCCATGCAAAAACTGCCTGAACTTGAGGCAGTGGAAACTATGGGGGATGAAGGTGCGCAGCATGTCACCCTAGATGTAGACCGTGAAGCGGCACGCCGTTTGGGCGTTGATATTGAAAGCATTTCAAGTGTACTGAACAACTCATTTGCACAGCGCCAGATTTCAACCATTTATGATCCGACCCAACAGTTTCATGTGGTCATGGAGGTAGATAGGCACTTCACGGAACATCCTGAATCCTTAGCCAATGTACAAGTTCCTAATAAAGATGGACAAGCTGTGCCGCTGCGTAACTTTGCGACATGGTCTTATGGAATTACCAATGATCGAGTGTATAGACGTAATCAATATGCCGCGATGGGTATTGGTTATGTGGTGAAACAGGGCTATAGCTATGAACAGGCCGATGCCGCGATCCGATCTGTTTTAACTGAAGTGATGTTGCCAAACAACGTTTTTATGACCACGGATAAAGATGTAGAAGCAGAAAGTTTACAAGCGGGCTTAAGTACACCGTTGCTAATTCTTGCGGTAATTTTGTTGATTTATATCGTGCTTGGGGTGACCTATGAAAGTGTGGTACATCCATTAACGATTTTATCGACCATACCCGCTGTGGCTTTGGGCGCACTGTTAACCTTATGGATCTTTAACTTTGAGTTCACCCTGATTGCATTGTTGGGCATGTTTTTACTTATTGGTATCGTGGTGAAAAATGCCATTTTATTGATTGATTTTACTTTATATGAACGGCGTGCAGGAAAGTCAGCATATCAAGCTGTATTGTCTGCGGCGGCTCTGCGTTTTCGCCCGATCTTAATGACCAATACCGCAGCATTATTGGGTGCAATTCCGTTGGCTTGTAGTTGGGGTGAGGGGGCTGAGCTACGTCAGCCTTTGGGTGTGGTCATTGTGGGCGGCTTAGCGCTTGGGCAGCTCTTAACTTTGTACACAACGCCTGTTTTGTATTTGCTCTTTGAAAAATGGGCTGAATCTTGTTCGAGATTTAAACGTAAATTTGTGCTGCCAAGCTCAGGCAAATAGATAAAGAAATAGGAAAATAGAATGTCAGGTTTGGTTTATAAAAATGTCTTAAGCCTAAGTTGTGTGTTGTTGTTGACTGCATGTAGTTCTACGGCGGTCGTACGTCCTCCCGAATATAAAACACCGATGATTCATGTAGATGAGCAATATAAATATGCTGCGCTTAATTGGACAGAAACCGTAAAGTTAAAAGGCAAGACATTTGCATGGTGGGACATTTATCAAGACACTGTTTTAAGCCAACTGCTGCAACAGTTAAATGCAGAAAACTTAAATTTGAAACAGGCCGAGGCACGTTATAGACAAGCCAATGCTTTACTTGAGCAGCAAAAAGCCAGTCGTTCTGTCAGTCTAAGCTTAGAAAGTGCTGCCAACCGTAATGGCGCAAAGCATACCTCTCCAAACAGTCAGTTTAGCACAGGGGTTCAGGCCAGCTGGATTCCCGATGTCTGGGGGCGTGTAGCCAAAGCGATAGAGGGACGACAGGCAAATTTAGAAGCAGTGCAGGCGGACTTAGCCGCAGTGAAATTGAATCAACAGTTATTGGCGACCGAGGCCTATTGGAACATTCGTGTTTTGGATGCGCAACTTGATGTATTGCAGCAAACCCAAAAAAGTTACCTACGTTCAGTGCAAATTTTAAAAAACCAATATACAGCAGGGATGATTGCGCGGGCAGATGTGATACAGGCAGAAACACAGTTGAAACAAGTGCAAATACAGCAAATCGAAACGCAGCGTGAACGCAATTTACAGGAAAATGTGCTGGCGGTCTTGCAGGGTAAAAGTGTGGTTCAGTTTCAACTGGTGAAACGTCAGCAAGGTTTGAGTATTCCTACTGTACCTGCACAGTTACCCAGTCGCTTACTCATGCAACGTCCCGATGTGATTCGTGCAGAGCGAGAGCTTGCGAGTACACATGCACAGTTGGGTTTAGCACAAACGGCATGGTTGCCAGATATTAATATTGGCCTTAATGCGAGTTTAAATAGTCAAGTGTTGGGTCAGTTGTTCCAAGCCCCTGCATATTTATGGTCTACGGGACTAGAAGCGGCTTCGGTTATTTTTGATGGTGGAAAACGGCAAGCTGAAATTGCCCAAGCGCAGGCAAGTTATGATGAAAAATTAGCAGCCTATAAGCAAACTGTACTTACGGGCTGGAAGGAAGTTGATGATGCTTTAATGCAAACTTCAAGTTTGAAACAACAACAACTGGAGCAAGCTCAGTTACTGCAACTAACTAAAGAAAATGAACAAGTGGTGATGCGACGTTATAACGCAGGTTTAGTCAGTTATTTGGAAGTGGTCACGGCGCAGAATTTAAGGCTGCAAGCTGAACAGAGCACATTAGAGTTGCAACAAATCCAATTAAAAAATACAGCGCAATTAATGACTGCTTTGGGTGGGAATATTTCCTAAACACTTGCTTTCTTTTCACATGGTTATTGGCCCAAACGAAATTAAGCCTTACATCTTGGGCATCAGATGTAAGGCTTATGCTATTTATTTGAAAGTAATAATAAAATAGAAAGTATGTGTTATTGAACACGAATTTTTATGACACACCGTTTATAAAAATAGTGCGCCTGACATTGCTCCAAAGAGCATGACCCACAGTGGATGAATTTTTTTCACTAAACTTAACCCCGTCGCCAAGATAACGATTGCAATGAGTAACCAGTTCTGAGCAGATGCTGCGGCAATAATATAGGCACTGACCAAAACCAAGCCGACGGTAATCGGTTTCAATGCCTTTTCAAACATGCTACGTAGTGGGTGATCCTTAAACTGATTCCAAAACTTGAGTGCAAATATAGTCAGTACAGAAGAGGGCCCAAACTTCGCCAATGAAGTCACGAACAGTCCAGCAGGTCCAGCCACATGCCAGCCGACCAAAGGTACAATCATCATATTGGGGCCCGGTGCCGCTTGAGCCATGGCAAACATGGTACTGAACTCTGTGGCAGTAAGCCAACGATGCACTTCGACTACTTGATGTTGCATTTCAGGCAAAATAGCATTGCCTCCACCAAAGGCCAGTATAGAAAGTTGGGTAAAAACGATGGCTAGAGTGAGTAAAATCATGCGTTTTTTCCTCTTTTTTTCAAGCTTAAGACTGCGACATTGATGCTGACTAAGATCAGTAACGTTAATGCCAAGGGAATCTTAATAATCAGCATAAAGACAATGGTCAGCGCAATGGTAAAGATCGTGAGGTAACTTTTCAGAATGGGTTTCAGCATTTTTAGCCCCATGGCAAACAGTAAACCTGCTGCTGCCGCTGCCAGTCCTTGTATCATGTGCTGAATCACGGGGATATTTTGAAATTGGCTATAGAGCTGATACAGCAAAATCACAATCACCGTCGGTGCAAAAATCAAGCCGAGAACAGCACTAATAGCACCTTTAGCACCCTGAAACTCATAACCAATGGCAACAGCCATATTAATGATGTTTCCACCGGGGAGGATTTGACAGACACCCAATAAGTGCGTGAACTCTTCCGTGTTGAGCCATTTTTGGTCTTCTACAACCATTTGATGTGCAAGTGGCAATACGCCACCAAAGCCCATGAGTCCCAGCTTCATAAAGCCTGCAAATAATTCCCGTGAAGTTGGATGGGTTATTTGTTCAGCAGGGAGCACTTCAGTGTTCATGTCTTTCGCCTTTTGTGGAATGTGCCCAGTATGAACCTGTAGAGATATGTTGAAAAATGCTATTTTTGACGTTATATATACTAAAAAAGTATGTTTGATGGGGCAGACATGATCGATATTCATAAACTCAGAGCATTTGTTGCAGTGGTAGAAGAAAGTAATATTTCGCATGCTGCTGTTCGTTTGAATATGCAACAACCACCGTTGACACGGATTATAAAAAGTTTGGAAGAAGAGCTGAATGCTCAGCTGTTAAAGCGTTTGCCGCGTGGTGTCGAGGTAACAGAAGCGGGCAAGGTTTTGTACAAAGAAGCCCTTGCGATATTGGCGCATGCACAATTAATTCCTAAACGTGTGCAGGATATTTCTTTGGGGGTCGAAGGTCAGATTAATATTGGCTTTACCAACTCGGTTGGCTTACATCCATTTTTACCGGCCTTGCTGCGTAACTTTCGGGAAACTTTTCCACGTGTTTCAATTCATCTGGAAGAAGATGGCAGTAGCTCGCTGATTGATTCCATTAGTAATGAAAAAAATGACATTGTGTTCTTACGCAAACCTGCACCGATTGGCCTTGGTTTAACCAGTCTACATGTACTAGATGAGCCGCTCATTGTGGCCTTACCCAACAATCATCCTTTGGCTGAACACGCCGAACCAATTCACTTGCTGGATCTTGAACCGCATGATTTTGTGTTATACCGACGTTTAGCTGGACAAGATTTATTCGATAATATTTTGGCCAGTTGTTACCAAGCTGGATTTAGTCCCAAAATTGTACAAGAAGCGCCACGTTTAACCTCAAGCTTAAACTTGATTGCTGCAGGGATTGGTTTATCCATCGTGCCTGAGGCCATTCGTGACTTTTGGAATAAGCAGATTGTTTATAAAACGCTTAAGGCCAATAACCCATGTATTGCGCCGATTTATGCAGTGTATAAAGAAAATATAGACAATGTCCGTTTGCAGCATATTTTAAAATTATTGCAATAGACAGTTGAATATTGAGCGCCCTATTCTGCCTAACAAGAGCTGGCTTAAAGTGCTAAGGTAGAGTGATAATGTGTTGTATTAAAGTTTTATACCTATAACGAATGCTCGTATGGAGCAAAATATAATATTTAGCAATATGAGGTGTTTAACCCATGCTTTTTAATAAGGTTTCTTTTGCACTTACGGCTCTAATTTCTTCCTCTGTAGTACTGATGAGTGGTTGTACAACCAGTCCGTCTAGCACCGCTTCAAACACACAACAACAGACGCAAAATGCCTTATTGGTCTATGGTGGCCCCATTTTAACCATGCAAGGCATGCAGCCCAGCTATGTCGATGCCATGTTAATTCAAGACGGAAAGATCCGTTATACAGGCACCTTGTCTGAGGCTGAAAAACTTGCGCCACAAGCTAAACGTTTGAACTTGAATAACAAGACCGTCATTCCTGGCATCATTGATGCCCATAGTCATTTAAACTCTGTCGGTATGCAGCAAACTGTGGCAAATTTATATCCGCCGCCAGATGGCAAGGTGGTGAGTATTGCCACACTTATCCAAGAAATGAATGCGTGGGCGAAGCAAAATCCAACTTTTGTCCAAGCGACTTCCGGCTGGATTATTGGCAATGGTTATGATGATGCCCAGCTACAAGAGAAAACCCATCCGACAGCCACAGATTTAGATCAGATTTCAACGACTCAGCCTGTACTGATTTTGCATCAGTCTGGACATTTGGCCTCTGTGAATCATAAAGCGCTAGAGTTGTTAGGCATTAATGAAAAAAGTAGCAACCCCAGTGGTGGAGTGATTCGACGCGTAGTAGGGATCAATATTCCAAATGGTGTACTGGAAGAAAGTGTTGTGATTGAGGCCATGCTACAGGCGTTTAAAACGGTCCCACCTGAAATGATGCAGCAGATGGCGTTGACTGCGGTACAGACCTATATGAAAAATGGTTACACCACAGTACAAGAAGGACGAGCTGATCGTGGTACTTCAGAACTTTGGCGTAGTTTGGCCAATCAAAACAAATTAGCCATCGATGTCGTCTCTTATCCTGATATCAGTTCAGAACAGGCGTATATGCTTGAAAAAGGTGTAAGCAAAAACTATGTCAATCACTTTAGAGTTGGCGGTGTAAAAATCAGTTTAGATGGTTCATCCCAAGGTAAAACAGCGTGGTTAACAGAACCTTATGTGGTTCCACCTGAAGGGAAAGATAAGAACTATCGTGGCTATCCTGCATTTCCAGAGCAAAAAACAGTCCAGCACATGATTGATTTGGCTTTTCAAGAGCAGTGGCCAATTTTGGCACATGCCAATGGTGATGCCGCGATTGATCAATACCTTAATGTGATTGCCAATGCGCAAAAGAAATATGATGCCTCACAGCGACGAGATGTGATTATTCATGCGCAAACCATGCGAGAGGATCAACTGGATCGGGCGAAACAGCTTCACTTGATTCCCTCATTTTTTTCTCTACATACTTATTACTGGGGCGACTGGCATGTGGCACAAACCTTAGGTGAAAAGCGTGCTGAACACATCTCACCAACAGGTTCGGCCTTAAGAAAAGGCATGATTTTCACTGAGCATCATGATGCCCCTGTTATCCCACCGAAAAGTATGATGGTGCTGGATGCAACCGTTAATCGCACCACGCGAACAGGCAAAGTTTTGGGTAAGGCACAAAAAGTCAGCCCGTATATCGCACTTAAAACGATGACGGACTGGGCTGCATATCAGTATTTTGAAGAAGACATCAAAGGCACATTAAGTACTGGGAAATACGGTGACTTTGTTGTTTTAAGTGACAATCCAATCACAATTGATCCGTCTAAGATCAAAGATATCAACGTTCTTGCAACCTATAAGCAAGGATAGTTGGTTTATCAAAGATAAAGTTGTTTAGCGGCTTGTAAACCTGCGACTGAAAAGGTCATGAGATGTTTGACCAAAAGCGCAGGTTCAAGCTTGGAGACATTTTTAAGTGGGCTTGGCCCATTTGCATCTGCCAAAATCAGCATCATACAAGGCGCGACTGTGCTGAGTACACAAGGCAAAAGTGCAGGGTGATTTTCATCAATGCCTGAAACTTGGCTAATAATTTTTTTGACCAAAAGAAACTTTCGCGCACCATCATTTTGCATAAACGTGTATAGGTGGGTGGTCGGTGAAAAAAGTTCACGAACAAACACCTTGCTATGCCAGACATCGGTTTCAACCAGCTTACCGATCAGGCTTTCAAAAAAAGCTTCGAGTTTTTTAGTAGGCGTTTTAGAGCTGTTAAGCAAGGTCAAGAGTTCTTGTTCATCAATATAATGCGTATGTGCTTCGGCAAGTACGGCACGATATAAGCCATCACGACCATCGAAGTGATAGTTAATGGCAGCTAAATCGACTTCGGCCAGTTTGGCAATGGCTTTACTCGTGGTTTTTGCAAAACCATCCTGAGCAATTAGGCGGCCAGCAGCATCCAAAATTTTCGATTTGGTTAAATCACCATCGCTACGTCCAGCTCTAGACATTATTTACTCTGCATCAAAATTTAGACTTGAAGTATATCTTTCTTAACTGAATTGTTATAGTTTAAATTAAATTTAAACTTGTATTAAAACTAAGCGAAGGTTTGGTGTGCATGAACAAAAGTAAGTTCATACTGCTGGTTGGGGTATTGCTCATTGCTATAGCGGCTGCATTTTTGTGGTTCAGTCGAGACAAAGCCGATCCCGATCATCTGGTGTTATATGGCAATGTCGATATTCGACAAGTCTCGCTGGCATTTGAAACGGCTGGACGTATTCAAAGCTTATCTGTTCAAGAAGGTGATCGCGTTCAAAAAGGTCAGGTTCTTGCCGAACTGAATACCGAATCGCTGATTATACAAGCACAGCAAGCCCAAGCACAGTTACAAGTTCAACAGCAAACCTTAAATGAGCAAGCTGCGGGCAATCGACCTGAAGAGATTACCCAAGCGAAAGCGAAAGTACAGTCTGCCCAAGCCCAATTTGAAAATGCCGATAAACAATACCAACGATTAAATGTCTTAAATCGGAGTACTGCGGGTCAAGCGGTGAGTAAGCAAGAGGTTGATGCTGCAAAAAGCAATATGAAAATGGCGGAAGCGGCCGTCGGTGAAAGCAAAGCCAACTTGGAGCTACTTTTGAAAGGTGCACGCACAGAAGATCGTGAAGCGGCTAAAGCACAATATGAATCGACCAAGGCCAATCTTGATTTGATTGATTACCAAATTACTCAAAGTAAGCTGCTGGCACCTGTTAATGGTGTAATTCGTGCACGTTTACAAGAAGTCGGCGACATGACGACTTCAAACAAGTCCGTCTATACCATTGCTCTGATCCACCCTAAATGGGTGCGTGTTTATGCCAGTGAAATGGATCTTGGATATATCAACATGGGCGCAGCAGCACAAGTCATTCGTGACTCACAACCGAATCAGCCCATCACAGGAAAAATTGGTTATATCTCATCTGTGGCAGAATTTACCCCGAAAACGGTACAGACCGAAGATATTCGCACGACTTTGGTGTATGAAGTCCGTATTTATGTCGATGACCCGAATGACCAACTAAAAATGGGACAGCCTGTGACAGTGAGCATAGCCAAATCATCGCGTCCAACTGCCAAGAATAATCCTTAAGGCATGGGAGTATGTCGATGTCAGTAGAGAGCATTGTGATTGCCACGGATTTAAACAAAACCTTTAAAGCAGAACAAAAAGATTTGGATGATGTGCAGGCTTTGCAAGGCATAAATATGCAGATCAAAACAGGAAAACTGACGGCTTTGGTCGGGCCTGATGGTGCTGGTAAAACCACATTTTTAAGATTGATCGCAGGTTTATATAAGCCAACCACTGGAAGCTTAAAAGTCTTAGGAATGGATGTCGCCAAAGACCCGCAATCTGTGCAAGATCGTATCAGTTACATGCCGCAAAAGTTTGGTTTGTATGAAGACCTCAGCATTCAAGAAAATTTAGACTTGTATGCGGATTTGCATGGCGTGCCAATGAACATTCGCAATGAGCGTTTTGCACGTTTACTCAAGATTACCGATTTAGCGCGCTTTACAGAGCGTCCCGCAGGAAAACTCTCTGGAGGCATGAAGCAGAAGTTAGGTTTGGCCTGCACTTTAGTCCGTTCACCTGAACTATTGCTGTTGGATGAACCAAGTGTCGGTGTCGATCCACTCTCACGCCGTGATTTGTGGATCATTATTGAACAGTTGGTGAGGGAGGAGAACTTGAGTGTCATCCTCAGTACGGCGTATATGGATGAAGCTGAGCGCTGTCATCAGGTTTATGTCATGTTGGATGGGCAAGTCTTAAAGCAAGGTACACCCGACGAACTGACGGCTCAGGCACAGGGACAAACATGGCAAGTAAAACCTAGTCCCAACATGAAGGCGCGGGTGTTACAAGCACATTTACTCGATAATCAACATTATATTGCCGATGCAGTTCCCAAAGGAGATGTAGTCCGTTTTATTACGCGAGCTGAAAGCTCAACACTTCCAACAGATCTGTTACCCAAAGGCATTGTTGCGGAACAGAGGCCAGCAGAGTTAGAAGATGCATTTATGTTGCTTTTACATGAGGCGAAGCATACTCAAAAAATGGTATTGGCACAGGAAAATTTAGCTTTAGACCCTTCAAAATCATGGATAGAAAACTCTGATCCACCAAAAGTGAAAACAGAGCAGAATGTAAAACAGCAGCTCGAGAAACCTGTGATTGTGGTGAAGGATTTGGTACGCAGCTTTGGTGATTTTACTGCCGTAGCCAGTACTTCGTTTGATGTATCTCGAGGCGAAATTTTTGGTTTACTTGGCCCCAATGGTGCAGGTAAGACCACGACGTTTCGTATGCTCTGTGGCTTACTACCCGCCAGCAGTGGTGTGTTGGAAGTGGCAGGCATGAATTTGCGCACAGCTCGTGCACAGGCAAGGGCAAAAATTGGTTATGTATCGCAGAAGTTTGCCCTGTATGGCAATTTGAGCGTACTGGATAATCTAAAGTTTTTTGGTGGCGCTTATGGCTTATCGGGCAAACAGTTAAAGCAGCAAATTGATAAAGCGTTGCTCCAATTTGAACTTAAGCCACATGCTAAAAGTGGTGATCTACCAAATGGTTTTAAACAACGTTTGTCGATGGCAGCAGCACTGTTACATCAGCCTGAAATTGTATTTTTGGATGAACCGACCAGTGGTATTGATCCTTTAGCAAGGCGTTCTTTTTGGTACACCATTGGAGAGTTGGCGAACCAAGGCATGACCATAATTGTGACCACACACTTTATGGAAGAAGCTGAATATTGTGATCGGATTGCGATTCAAGATGCAGGGAAGTTGCTGGCGATTGGCACACC
This sequence comes from Acinetobacter sp. BWR-L5, assembly GCF_039655985.1. Taxonomy (NCBI): domain Bacteria; kingdom Pseudomonadati; phylum Pseudomonadota; class Gammaproteobacteria; order Moraxellales; family Moraxellaceae; genus Acinetobacter; species Acinetobacter sp. BWR-L5. Next base: position 73,835 of record NZ_JAGFEV010000010.1, read on the forward strand.
TCAACAGATTCGTAGGATGGCGCAGTTAGAGGGTGTAAACGATATGAATAGCGCTTTTATTGCCATCGTTGAACAGTCCCGTGCAGACATGCAGGCTCACTGAGGAGCGTCAGATGAATCATTTCTCAGCTTTCTGGACACGACTGTTTGCCTTGACACGTAAAGAATCCAAACAGCTGCTTCGTGATAAAAGCAGTATGTCGATCGGTTTCATTCTACCGATTATTTTAATTTTACTGTTTGGTTATGGACTGTCTTTCGATTTAACCAACGGACGCGTCGGGGTGGTGGAGCAACAATCCACGCCACAGAGTCAGCAACTGATGAGTGGGCTAAACGGCTCTAAATACATTACCGTCAAGCACTATACAAGCTTTAGCCAAGCTAAAGCCGCAATGGGCAAGGCTGAAATTGATGCCATCGTCAATATACCCAGCAACTTTGCGGAGCAATATGCAAAGGGAGTTGGTGCTGTTCAGGTCATTACGAATGGCCGTTCGACCAGTATTGCTTCGGCTTTGCAGGGTTATATTACCAGTGCGCTCAATACCGCCAGCTTGATACAAGCAGACCGAACCAATGCAGCTTCGGTGGGTGGCATTATCACGGTTGAACAACGTATGTGGTTTAACGAGTCCGCAAATAGTACGTGGTTTTTAGTACCAGGTTTAATTGTCCTAATTTTGACCTTGGTCGGCGCATTTTTAACAGGTTTACTGATTGCACGTGAGCGCGAGCGTGGCACTTTAGAAGCATTATATGTTACGCCCGTACGTCCTCTAGAAATTGTACTTTCAAAACTGGCGCCCTATATCGTGATTGGGATGATTGATATTGTGATGTGCTTAGTTGCAGCACATGTTCTGTTTGATGTACCCATCCGCGCATCGCTGTTCTCTGTTATGAGTGCCTCTTTTTTATATTTAATGGTGTCGTTACTGCTGGGGCTGATGATTTCAGGCCTATCAAAAAGTCAGTTTCAAGCCAGTCAGATGGCACTGCTTGCCAGCTTCATGCCCGCTTTGATGCTTTCAGGTTTTGTGTTTGATACACAAAACTTACCGCTAATTGTGCAAATCATCAGCAATGTTTTACCTGCAACGCACTATATGACTTTGATTAAAACGCTATTACTCGGTGGTGATGATTGGTCTTTATGGTTCAAAGAATGTGGCATTTTACTGATTTATATCGTGCTATTCACAGTAATGACCGCGCGTACACTGAAAAAGCGCTTGGGCTAACGAAAGGAAGAATGGTGTTATGACAACGTTAATTCGCTGGTTTCGTTATCTTTGGGTACTGATTCGAAAAGAGTTTTTAGCTATTTTAGTCGATCCAGCCAATCGAGTGACCTTAATTGCTCCTGTATTTATTCAAGCGGTCTTGTTTGGTTATGCCGCAAGTTATGATGTGAATCATGTTGATTATGCTGTACTGGATCAAAGCTGAAGTCAAAGTTCACAACAAGTTTTAGCGCATTTAGATGGTTCAGGAATTTTTAAACGCACGGCAGATTTGCAGAATAATCAACAAATTCAACAGGTGATTAATGATCGAACAGCCTTGGCCGTTATCACCATTCCTGCTGATTTTGAAGATAAGCTCAATAATCAAGAGGCTTCGCCGATTCAAGTGATTCTAGATGGGAGAAACTCATCTACTGCAAGTATGGCGGGCTCCTACATCAGTAGTGTGGTGGGGCAGGTCAATCGAGAACGTTTGGGGGCTAGCTCAGCGATTATGGTACAAGCGCGGACATGGTATAACCCGAATGTCGAGTCGAGATGGGGCATCATGCCATCTCTGATTGCAACTTTAAGTATGATGCAGACACTGTTACTTTCGGCACTTTCAGTAGCACGCGAGCGTGAACAAGGGACTTTTGATCAGCTCTTAGTTACACCTTATACCCCGACGCAGATTATGATCGGGAAGGCCATTCCGCCGATTATGATTGGGGTTATTCAATCTTCCATTATTTTGGCGATTATTCTGTTCTGGTTTCAGATCCCGATGAATGGCTCCTTGACCTTACTTTATTTTGGATTATTTGCCTTTAATATTGCTGTTGTGGGTGTGGGACTGTCGATTTCAGCAATTGCACTCAATATGCAACAAGCCATGCTGTATACTTTCTTTTTGATCATGCCTTTGACACTTTTATCTGGTTTACTAACTCCTGTACAAAATATGCCAAAAGTGTTGAATTGGCTGACTTATGCCAACCCGCTACGCTTTGGAATAGACTTGGTACAACGGGTGTATTTGGAAGGTGTGAGTTTTGCGCAAGTGAAATGGGACTTTGTACCGATGTTAATATTAGCCGTAATTACCTTGCCTTTGGCTGCGTGGTTATTTCGAAATCGTTTGTCATAATAGAGTGATATCTTTATGTATCGCTTATGGATACAGACTGTGATTCGGCGTTTGACGTTAAATAATGCAATCAATATCGGTTCATGATTAAAAAAAACGATTTTTGCATTGTATTTCTGGCTTAAGCTTTTTATTATTGCCCGCTTGTTTTCGCGATCAGCTTGGAATGGAACCTTGAGTAATTTTCTAACCGAACACCTGATTCATCGAGATGAAGACTTTATGGTCATCCATAAGCCTGCAGGTATACTCACCGTTCCGGGGAAGACAGAAGATTTACAAGATTGTATGATCAATCGTTTAGTCAAACTAGAACCTAAAACTCTACTGATCCACCGTCTTGATCGCGATACCTCAGGTATTTTGGTTTTTGGTCTCAGCCGTTGGGGACAAAAAAACATTTCTCGTCAGTTTCAAGAGCGCCAAACCGATAAAACGTATCAAGCGATTGTGGCTGGTCATTTAGAGGGTCAGGGCACTGTTGATGTGCCTGTGATCTATGATCCATCCCGTCCACCGTTACATATTGCAGAGCCCAGTCATAACAAGCCTGCTGTGACAGAGTGGAAAGCCATTGAACATTTTGAAATACAGGGTCAGCCCGTGACTCGTGTAGCGCTCACCCCCATTACAGGGCGTTCGCATCAACTTCGTGTACATATGCAGTTTTTAGGTCATCCTATCGTGGGAGATACGCTTTATGCTGCGCCTGATCAGCAAGATTTGATGCCGCGTTTGTGTTTACATGCAGAGCGTTTGAGTTTTCATCATCCCCAAACAGATGAACGTATCGAATTTATTTGTCCAGTACCATTTTAAGTACGTGGAATCATCAAATTTGCTCACTTTTTTAGTGAGCTTTATGTCAAAATATATTGCTTAAAGGTGTATAATTTTGCTCAAATATCAAACAATGTTTGAGCATTAAATTTGCAGTCCTAACTTGTAGATAAAGGTGGAAAAATTGCAGCAGTTTGCTATTGGTCAACGTTGGTTATCAGATACTGAAACGGAACTAGGTCTAGGAGTTCTTATTGATGTAGATGAGCGATCTGTCAGCATCTTATTCCCTAAAAGTGATGAAACACGTGTTTATGCACGGAATAATGCACCTTTATCACGTATCATTTTTAACGTGAATGATGAATTACAAGATCAAGAAGGCACCAAGTGGACGGTTGAATCACATGAAGACCGTCATGGTGTGGTGCGTTATAACGTTGTTCGTCGCTTAGAAGATGGCACGGAAGAACGTAAATCACTGAATGAGACTCGTATTGGCGCTCAAATCCAGCTGTCTAAACCGCTTGATCGCTTATTGGCAAGTCAAATTGACTATAAAGAATGGTACGACTTACGTATTGAAGCGATGCTGATGCAAGCCAATATGAAGTCGAGCCCACTGCGTGGTATGGTCGGTTCACGCGTCGGTCTGATTCCTCATCAGTTGTATATTGCACACGAAGTAGGTCAGCGTTTTGCTCCCCGTGTCCTTTTAGCCGATGAAGTCGGCTTAGGTAAAACCATTGAAGCTGGATTAATTATCCATCAACAGCTTAAAACGGGCCGTTCAGAACGTATCCTAATTTTGGTACCTGATTCACTGCAATATCAGTGGATGATTGAAATGCGTCGTCGTTTCAATTTGAACTTCTCATTATTTGATTTAACCCGTACGGCTTCAATCAAAGAACATGATCCTGAACTGAATCCATTCCTGACTGAACAATGCATTATTGCGTCAATCGATTTGATGATTGACCATGATGACTTGCGTGAACAAGCCCTAGAAGCTGGTTTCGATCTGTTGGTGGTCGATGAAGCACATCACTTGATGTGGAATGAAGAAGATGGTGGTAATGACCGCTATGACTTGATCGAAGAGTTAGCAGAAAAAACACCGGGTGTTTTGCTATTAACGGCAACTCCTGAACAGCTGGGTGTGGAAAGTCACTTTGCGCGTTTACGTTTACTTGACCCACAACGTTTTAGTTCATTGGATCGTTTCTTGGATGAAGAAACCCAGTATCAACAAACTGCAAAAATTGCGGAAGTACTGATGTCAGATATGCCACTTGAAGAAGGGCATTTAGCTGCATTAGAAGGTTTGCTAGGACATCGTATTGAAGATGCACCCGAACAACGTTTCCGTGCCATTCATGAGCTTTTAGACCGTCATGGTACAGGGCGTATTTTGTTCCGTAACACCCGTGAGGCCATTCAAGGTTTCCCAGGTCGTGACTGTCAGCCTGCACCTTTGCCTGCACCAGAAAACTGGTCTAAAGATGGTAAATTGCGTGAACAAATGTGGCCAGAAGAAGCACAGCTTGACGGTGCGTGGATGGAAGCTGACCCACGTGTCATGTGGCTCATGGAAAAACTACGTACAGACTTAAAACACAAAAAAGTGTTGCTTATTGCACGTAGTGGTCCCGTAGTTGAAGCGCTTGAAAATGTACTCCGCTTACATGCAGGTATTCGTACCGCAATGTTCCATGAAGGCATGAGTTTACTTGAGCGTGACCAAGCATCGGCTTACTTTGCTGAAGAATCTTATGGTGCACAAATTTTACTGTGTTCCGAAATTGGTTCCGAAGGTCGTAACTTCCAATTTGCATCAGATTTGATTTTATTTGACTTGCCTGCGAACCCAGATGTGCTTGAACAACGTATTGGTCGTTTAGACCGTATTGGTCAAGAAAACCGGATTCAAATTCATGTGCCGTATCTAATTGGTACAGCGCAAGAACGTATGTTCCGTTGGTATAACGAAGCCTTGAATATTTTCAGTAATATCTCGCCAACTGCTCAAACTTTACAAGAAAACTTTATTGTTGAATTAAAAGATTGTTTACTGACAGATCAAGGTCAGCAGTTTGATGACTTACTCGAAGCAGTTAGCGTACAACGTGAAGCCTTAGAAGCAGAGTTACAATCAGGTCGTGACCGTTTGCTTGAATATAACTCTTGTCGTCCAATTGTGGCGCAAGAAATTGTACAAGCGCTTGAGTCTTATGATGACAACACCACTTTGCCAATGTTTATGAAGCGTTTTATGGCGTCGACAAACATTGATTTTGACGAGCAAAGCAATGGTACAGTCATCATTAAACCAACCGATCAAATGCAAGTTCAAGGTTTGACCTTGGATGAAGAAGGCATGACAGCGACCTTCTATCGCGATCAAGCTCAGATACGTGAAGATGCTCAGTATTTAACCCTTGAGCATCCGTTTACTGAAAGCGTAATGGAAATGATCAACACTCAAGGTTTTGGTAGTACCAACGTTGCAGTGTTGAAGTCAGCTGCTTTACCACAAGGTTCGGTATTGTTGGAAGTGTGGTTTAAGGTCGATGTGGTTGCACCGAAAGCATTGAATTTGCCTTCAAGCTTACCGCAGCAGCTGGTTCGCGTTTTGTTAAGTGAAAAGGGTCAAGACCTGTCGCAGAAAATTGCACCTGAAATTTTAAAACCGTACTTGCATCATTTGGATGGTAATAGCTGTCGCCAAGTCGTGAAAGCACGCCGTGAAGTGATTGAACAGCGTTATGTACAAGCATTGGAGCTTGCGCGTGCAGCTTTACCAAGCTTTGTGCAACAAGCGAAAGAAGTTTACGGTAGCAAGTGGCAATACGAAATTGACCGCCTGACTTACTTAAAGCAGTTTAATCCGAGTATTCGCGAAGATGAAATTTCACGTCTACAAAAACTGCAAAAAGAAGGTCTTGGTTTACTAGATGGCCTATCGGTTACACCAGAAGCAATTCAAGTGATGGTTGTGGTTAAACCATAATTGGAATTGCTGTATGAAAAGCACCTTCGGGTGCTTTTTTAATGAATTTTAAAAAAGGAATGTCGAAGTTGTATTTGAAAAGTAATTCATTGAAATTTTAAGCGCTTGCTTATGCTAGAATTTTCGCCATTAAAACTCTAATGTATCGAACAATAAATTATGTCTAAAGCTCTAGTAACAATGGGTTCAAAAACAACACATGGTGGCATCGTCACTGAGTGTGAAAACAGTTTTGTGATCAATGGTATTGCTGTGCACTTAAATGGAATGAAGCACTTTTGTCCAAAGTGTCGAATGGTGGTTTCTGCGATTGCAGCAGATCAGAGTACAACGGTCTTGGGGCGTGCTGTGGTGATTGCAGGAGACAAAACCAACTGTGGTGCTACTTTCTTAGGCAATCAAAATCTAACTGTTTCTGCAAAGTGATCTTAGATCTATCCCAGAATATTTTTAAAAATTGGCCGAAGTGATCAAAGTCCATGACTTAGGATTCATCCTGTGCCATTTCGTTTGGATTAAAAAAAGATTATGGTAAATAGGCTATAAAAATAGATTTGAATGATATGAGCAAACCAGCCTTACACTTTACCCATGCAAACGGCATTCCCTCGGGCAGCTATCAAAAATTTTTCCAATTTTTAAATAAAGATTTTGATGTCAAAGCGATCCCGATGATTGGCCTAGATCCGCACTATCCTGTGGAATACCGTTGGGAAGCGTTGGTGGACCAAGTTATTTCAGATATTGAACAGCAGTTTCCACGGCAACAAGTGATTGGTTTAGGGCATTCTTTTGGCTCTTTACTCACGCTTATGGCGGCCTATAAAAAACCACAGTTGTTTTCGCAAGTGATTATCATGGACCCGCCGTTTGTGATTGGTTCCAAGGCCTTTTTATTTGAAGCATTACAAAAGCTGGGATCAAAGTCCATTGAAAAACTTACCCCAGCTGCAGTGACTGTCAAGCGTCGTGATCATTGGGAGAGTATAGAACAGGCCAGTCAGGCGCTCAGACCGAATCGTATTTTTAAAGACTTTGATGAACAGTGTTTTGCGGACTTTATAGCGTGTGGTTTAAAAAGTGATTCGACTCGAAATGGGGTGACGCTAACCATTCCCAAACATACAGAAGCTGAGATCTTCAGGACAGTGCCTGCATGGTGGTGGCGTACCCCACGCAAAGCACCTGATATGCCAATTCATGTGTTGACTGCAAAAGATAGCCATTTCTATAAGCAAGGTTTACCCCAAGGCATGAAAAAAACCTATGCGATCGACTATAGTGTGCTTGAAGGTGGGCATATGTTTCCGCTAGAACAACCGAAACAGACCGCAGAATTTGTGCACCAGCTCATTAAAGAGCAACAGCGAAACAAATAAGAAGATATTTCAGTGAATCTGTTGAGTGTAATAACAGATTAGCGAATCATCGCCTCATCCAAATGACGCGAACCTTCCAAAATCATGCGAATCATGATCATGGTGTGTTCAGCCATTTTTTTACGCTCTACACTTGGCATATCAATCACTTTGGCACCCATATTGAAAACCAATTGGGTGATTGCCATGGACACCAATTCAGGGTGGAAGAGTTTGCTATTATTTAAACGTTCTAAACGAATTAAATCATCTTTGAGTTCTTGTTGGAAATAATTTAACTGTTTTTCGACCGCATTTTTATAAGATGCCGAACCCGTATATGCTTCGCGTAATAGCAGGCTTAAGTTGCCGTCATCAGCATCCAGTTGTTCAATAAAAACTTCGACTGAGCTACGAATAATACTTTCTTGGCGAATGGCCTTAATCCGTGCTTCATGCAAAATTTGGCGTAGCACAACACCTGCACGTTCAATCAACTCAATAGCAAGTTCATCGGTATCTTTAAAATGACGATAAAAACTATTCGGCGCAATGCCTGCTTCACGTGCAACTTCGCGCAAACTTAAGGATGCAATACTTTTTTCAGGACCAATCAAATTTAAAGCAGCTTGAAACAGTTCATCTTTTGTAATCGTTGCTTTTCGACCAACACTACGTGCAAGCACTGGTGCATGTTTTTTTGAAGCTTCATGCTCTGTGTTGGTTGTATGGGTTTGAATGGTGGTCGGTGTCATATTTATCAAGCAATTAAATCAATCGGTTCATTATAGCCCCACTGGTCGGCATTGTGAAACGAAACGAAACAATCAGAGTATATATACAAATATATATACATGTGTATAATAATTCAAAATCTATGGCGTGGTCCTTTACTATGCAGATCCTTGAAAAAACTAAATCTCCTTTAACTGAGTATGCTGAGAGTGTTATAGACCGACACACAGCTAACTTTTGGCTTCAAAAAATCAACCCACTTTGGTCGATACACCAAGCTTTGGGTAAAGTGGTAAAAAAAGAGCAAGTTGCACACGATATGGTGAGTTTAACGCTGCAAACCAATCGTCATTTTCAAATGGGGCAAGCGGGACAGCACCATCCTGTATATGTCGTGGTTCAAGGCGTACGTTATGAACGTACCTATAGTTTGACCCAGATTGATGCGCAACATGTCTTACTGAATGTAAAAATGGTAGATCAAGGCAAGGCAAGTCATTGGCTATGTGAGCAGGCTCAAATCGGCGACGTTTTAGAGTTCGGCCAGCCTTATGGCGATATGCAATTGACTGTAAATGATCAACAGTTAATTTTACTTGCTGCGGGCAGTGGTATTACCCCCATGCTGAGTTTACTGAAACGTTTAGAGAAGACCGCTAAGCTTAAAAAGCAGCCTGTACATTTGATGTATTGGGTGAAAAAACATACTGATGCAGCTTTCAAAGCATATTTTGAGCAGTTGGCAGCACAATACACAAACTTCACATTCAGCATGTTTTATACCCAAGAGTCAGATGAAGGTGAGCGTTTAAATCAAAACCATGTGTCTAGATTGGATCAGATTGAAAATGCAACGGTATATGCATGTGGCCCTTCAGGGTTTGTGGCTACGGTTGAGCAGCTTTTCGCTCATGCCAACACCTTAAAAACTGAAGCATTTAGCATGAGTCCATTTGCAAATGATGATGTTGGTTTTGTGAATATTACCTTAACAAAGTCGAAGAAGATTTTAAGCATTCCCAAAGGCCAATCCATTCTTGCAAGTTTAGAACAGCAAAATGTGAAGCCTCAGCATGGCTGCCGTATGGGAATCTGTAATAAATGTGCTTGCAACAAAGTTGAAGGTTCAACCAAAAACTTGGTCAATGGTGCACAAAATTCTGAGCCTGGAAATTTTCTAAAAATCTGTGTCAACACGGCACAAACCGATCTTATTGTTGATTTATAAGGGGAATAAATACAATGAATATGCCTGTTAAAGTTGAATATTTTAAAAACCCGAAGAATCGTGAGTTAACGACATGTGAGTTAGATGAACTTGCGCGTGAGCTCGATGCCATTAAGCAAGAAGTACTGGATGATATTGGCGAGAAAGATGCGCAATATATTCGTCGTGTCTATGCAGCGGTGCGTTATGCATCTATTGCAGGTCGTGCATGTTTATTTGCAGGTTGGTTCCCACCTGCATGGGTGTTGGGCACGGGCTTGCTGAGTTTTGCCAAGATTATGGAAAACATGGAATTAGGTCATAACGTGATGCACGGTCAATATGACTGGATGAACGACCCTAAGTTTAATGGTCAAAACTATGAGTGGGACATCGTAGGTACAGCAGACAATTGGCGTCAGACTCATAACTATAAGCATCATACTTATACTAATATTAAAGGGATGGATGATGACATTGGCTATGGTCTGCTTCGATTATTCCCAGAACAACGTTGGAAACCGGGTTTTTTATTACAACCGATTTATAGCATTCCATTTTGTTTGTTGTTCCAATGGGGCGTTGCGATCCAAAACTTGGAATTAGGCAAATATTTCAAGGGGCGTAAAAGCAAAGCGCAGACTTTAGCTGAATGGAAACCTATGCAGCGCAAAATTGGTAAACAATTGTTTAAAGATTATGTGTTTTTCCCACTTATTGCAGGACCTGCGGCGTTGCCAGTGTTTACAGGGAATTTGGTTGCAAATGGTATCCGTAATATGTGGACATTTAGTGTGATTTTCTGTGGTCACTTCACCAAAGACGTTGAAGTTTTCCCGAAAAAAGTACTGGAAAATGAAAGCCGTGGTCACTGGTACATGCGCCAAATTCGTGGTTCGTCGAATTTAACTGGTTCAGAAGCATTCCATATTTTGACAGGGCACTTAAGTCATCAAATTGAGCATCACTTATACCCAGACGTACCCGCACGTCGTTACCGTAAAATGGCGCCGAAAGTACAAGCGGTGTGTGAAAAGTATGGCATTAACTATAACAATGCCAGTTTAGTCAAACAGTATGGTAGCGTCATCAAACGTATTGTGAAATATGCGTTTCCCTTTAAAAAGTAAGTAAAAAAGCCACTTCATTTGAAGTGGCTTTTTTTGTTATTTACTAAATTGACGTAATGTCTTTACCAGATGATTGTAATCACCTTGTTTGGCGATATTGAGCACATGTTCAATTTCGTGTTTTAACCATTTTTGTTTTGAAGCATTAAAAGCGAACTGCGCCAATAATACAAAGGGACTTTCACCGAATTTGATCGAAAGACCTTTGACATACTTGGGTGGAGATAACTGTTCCATACTGATGCCTTTTTATAATTTAAGTGGAATGGTTCTCAAAATATTTTTATTAGGCAAAATTTATCATAAATATATTTTTTGGTAAATAAAACATACTGAATTTTAATAATAAATATTTTTAAAAATTTAATATGGTTAATTATTAATCTGTGCTTAATAATTAACTTATTTGGCGCTGATTTGATGTATTTGACAAGTCAGGAAGACTTAAATCTGTCCCTACCAAGTAGCTAAAATCAGCCAAAGACAACATTTGTTTATCTTCAATACTGTTTCCATAAGCATAAACGGCATGATAACTATCCAGCGCATATTTTTCTTGGATACGTTGCGCTTTGTACTCACAGCTACAGTCAGCTGTCAGATAGCGTCCTGTATAGCGTTGCTGGTCTTGTTCAACTTGGGTACAGATCAGATCAATTGAGAGTATTTCACACACATATTTTAAATAGATATCAATTGAAGCAGAGACCAAAACCACATCATCACCCAAACTTTGGTGTTGCTTCAGTTGGCTATAAAGTGCTGGGTTAAGTCCTTTGATTAAGAGCTCAGCATAGCGTTTTGCATAAGCGTCAATTTCGCTCACTTCAGCTTGCTTAAACATCGCATGGAAGAGTTTGGAGCGCATATGATGCGCAGGATAAAAACCTAAATAATAACTTTGAATATAAGGCAGAACTTTTAAGCCTTGTAGAGCAATATGCCGTTTTGAATGTACATAGAAGATGAACCCCGTAAAACTGTCTTTGTCATACAGGGTGCCATCAAAGTCAAATAAGGCTAGATTTTTATGCGCTTTGCACGTTGCATGCATGTTTGATAACGTCCATTGACACGAGTGGCAAACCAGTTGGTATTATAGTCACGGCTGAGCTTTGGACCAGAAATGACAACTTCTGGCATCATGGCATAGAAAGGTTCTTTTTTAGTGACTTCTTGATAAAGCTTAGCCACAGCGCGATAGGTGGCTGTATCTTCAAATTTCTTCTCTTTCTCTTTTTTCAGGTCAGAGCGAATTTGACGCGGAGTAACCAAAATATTGTGCTGAGCGAAAACACTGATGAGTTCACGTTCTGATTGACTCTTTGCAGATTTAGGTGAGCCATCTTTGCCATAAAGTAACAAGTCACCGTCTAAATCAAGTTCAGCTTCAGTTAAGTCATTTAACATACTTTGGAAGGCTGCATTTCGACTTGAGTACATACCTGAGTTATAGTCGGCAAAACGGTAAAGGGGTTTGTCATAGTCAGCAGGGTACATCATCAGGCGGTGAATGCCATAGTATAGACCACCATATTGGCTATAAAGGTCGGTACGAAGGTCAGCCATGCTGCCACCTTCACGTTTATTGTCTTTAGCATAGCCGATATGCACTTGCATTGAACCCAATGTGGTAATCGGGTTCATTTTTTCGCCCACGTCCTGACCGACAAGTTTGGCTGCACCTGTGAGTGCACTGACGTGATAGTGCTTTGACATATAGTCAAAAATTTCACGGTACAGTTCATCCAGTTCGCGTTCTGTTTTAACGCGGCGCATTTGGCTTAAATAGTTATCTTCAGGGCTTGGCTGCTCTTTTAAAACCTGTTGGAAATAGCCTGCGATGGTGCCACCAATGGCATCGCCGAGCTTATCTTTAAATTTTTCATCTAAACGATCTTGGACTTCTTTAACCGCTTTTTCACCTAAACCATAAACTTGTGGATCCGCAACAAAGTTAGACTCTTGATCAACCACGGCAATGATCGAACACATATTCTCTTTATTTTGAGGAATGCCGAACTGCTCTGAAATATCGTAAATATCTTCAGCCCATGAACGGCGGTCATTTACGCGTCCGGGAATGATGCGTGCGATTTGTTCAGCATTGAGCTTAGGCTCATCATCTGTCCACCATGAACGATCACCACAGGCGGTTAAGCCTATAGATATGGCCAAGACACTTAGTGTTTTTAAACCAGAAGAAAGAAACAGCTTTTTATTCATAAACAGAGAACACATGATAAAAGGTGAGCCGAAACAGCAGGTGCAGTATACTATGTTGGTCGAAAAAGTGATGAATTTATATGTATATTGGTCGGTATCAACTGTCAAATCATTTGATTGTTGTTCCGATGGTAGGTGGGTTCGATTATTAAGAATAATGAATATTATTCAGCCTGTTATCTGTTTTATTATGACGGATGGAGTAAAATTAGTGTAATAGATTGAGGAGAGTTTAACTTATGATATTTCCATTTTTTGAGATTCTTTTTTTAATAAATTAAACAGAAAATAGTTCAATGAATAGGATGACAACTTTAAAAGGCATCTAATTCCTAATACAACTCACGCTTAAGAGATAGGATAGGCCTTACTTTGTCATTACAAGTCATCTTTGGGCATGACCGTCATGCAAAAAAGATATCAAAACGATGTTTCTAATTTTCGATGAACTATGAACAATAGTTATGGAGTACAGCCAAAGGCTCGGCAATAAGCCTCAAAAGCTTATTAAAGAGTAGGCTTTTTTATTTGTGCTATAGTTCAATTGTTACTTAACAGGCAGAACAATATGAATATCTGTATTGGTGGTGACTTGGATGGTCAAGTAGTGGTTTTAAATAAGATGCGATTTAATGCAAAAGAGATAGATCAAAATAAATCATCGAGCTATATCAAGCAAAAGTACGTTAAGGGCGGTCAAGTCTTTAATTTTTGGCGACATGCAGAAATGAAAATATGGGATGTCACCTATCAAGTTGAGTTGATTTTAGGAAAGACAAATTAGCTAGAAGCGGGCAAATAAGCTTTATTCGCTTTTAGTGAAGATTTTCTTATCAATATGGATGAAAAAGCATTTCATGTGGGGTTAGGTGGGAGCAATAAAATAATATGCTAAGGTCTATCTATTGCACGCTAAAAAGCTTATAGTGATAGTGTATCTGAATTATTTATTTTATTGTATTTACTAAAGTTATTTCGCAATTGATTAAACTCTGCGGTTTATCCGATGTATATGATTTAAAAGATTAATTCTTATATTTTTCAAAATTTAAGAGAATATTTATGTCAAACATTACAACTGGTACCGTTAAGTGGTTTAATGAAACTAAAGGCTTTGGTTTTATTTCTAGCGATACTGGAGAAGACGTTTTTGCACACTTTAGCGAAATCCAATCAAACGGTTTCAAAGTGTTGAATGAAGGTCAACGTGTTCAGTTTACGATTGTAGCTGGCAAAAAAGGCCCTCAAGCAAGCTCTATCACAGTAATCTAAGAATATTGTGAATTAAAAAACCCGCTTCAGTTAGCGGGTTTTTTAATGGCAGTTTATTTACTATTCGGTTGTTAAGGCGTCGTGCGCTCACTATCTTTAGGGGTGAATGGCTTATTTAAAAAACATATGAACAAATATTAATTTATCTATAAGAAATCTTTTGAAGGACTTATTAAGAATAGTATAAAAATCCCTAGATAAAGGGATTTCAATGCCAAGTAATCAATATGAGAATAGGAATGAGGTGAAATTGTGATATTTGCTATGACACCGTAAAAGACTCTAGGAACGAGTTTAGTGATGAAAGTGTAAAAGCTGACTCGGAAAAATGGAGTGATCTATGAGTATTGTTGAATTACATGAAGTGAAGCGCCACTTACACTATGCCGATGATAGCAATGATGTTTCATTAAAAAGCTTTATTGTTGCTGCTGACGCTATAATTAAAAACTACATTACAGATAATTTTGGATCGGAATATCCATCTGCCATTAAACAAGCTGCTTTACTATTAATTGAATACTGGGAACAGCACAGAAAAGATGGGGGAGAGGTATCTGTGAATGGTAACTACCTCCCAATACCCGTACTCTCTTTGCTTAATCTATATCGTAAGCCCACTGTTTGATAGGTGATGTAGATAATTGTATGTATCTTTAGGTAGGCATATTTGAAATTATGATAATTGTAATTGAGAATTATTTGCATTTATTGAGTTTGTGCGTTAGAATCAATTTCAAGAATAAAATAAAATTTAACAATGAAGTTTCATTAACCCAGCTCTATTGATTCTCCAGAGGCTGGGTTTTTTATCTACTTTAACAAAGAAAAAAATTAGGTTAAATTATACCAATTGTTAAAATAAATATGAGAAGAATAGACCATGAATAAAAAATTTGAATTACATGTACTCAGCCAAATCTATGACTTTCTAATTGAAAGAGAAGGATTCACTGCTCTGAATCTTCATTTTAAGGTTATGGAATTTTTTAGGGAGTTACATGTAGGGGATAAGAGAGATTTTGTTATTTTGGCACCGAATAAAATTTCAGGTAATTTCGGTGAGGTTACTCATATTCATTTATTAAATATTCCTCATTTCCATGAAAAGGACAAATTCATTCATTGGGCACATAAAGCTCTAAATCGCCAAGTGTCTCATCTGTAAAGAAAGAGAATGGGGTTGTTTCATAAATTAAACATTGAAATCTTTAGATTTTGATAAGTTATATTTTTAAATCGTGCTAGGCAAAAATGATGAAAATATTTGCAATAGTAAGTTTAGTTTTAATGCTGGGATTAACGGCATGCCAAAAAAGAGATACAGATACGAAAGAGCAGGATAAAACTACAACGCCACATTCCATGGATAAAGATCAGTAAGAAAAAGCTCGCCAAATGGTGGGCTTTTTTAAGAGTTAAAATGGTATAGTAGTGCTGTCCTTTAAGTACTTTTTTCTATGTCTGAAACCTATAAATACATTTACACCCAAATTAGTACATTTGGATCATTACCTACACATAAAGTCCTTATAAGTAGTGTAGGAAGGAAGACAAAATTAGTTTTCGCTGATAATACTTTTGTTTATAGTACTGTTTCTGATTGGGCTTTAAGTCATTCGGGTCTTGATTCAAGAAAATCAATATGGTCTGAAGAACCTAAGTCATTTTTAGACAGTGAAAAAACAAGATTAAGCGTCTATAGAGCCTCACATCCCGCTTTTATCACTGAAGCAAGCATTGGTTAAGCACTAGAATTTGTATGTTGCTCATGTAATAACTGCTTATATTACAAATAAAGTTTGCTTTGTGGGTGCTTAGGGCGTATAAAGCTAACTCGTTGATGCGGGATGGAGCAGTCTGGTAGCTCGTCGGGCTCATAACCCGAAGGTCGTTGGTTCAAATCCAGCTCCCGCTACCAACGAAAAAAGATTCAAAGTTTATAGCCTAATCTTCACAGATTAGGCTTTTTTTATGGCTGGTTAATTTTATACATAGCGGTTTTTAAGAACGTGCTTTTATACAAGTTACTGGAATGGTGTGTAAGCTATGAAACTACAGTATTTCTAGAAAACACTGGACTGTAAGTGACGTAAAACAGGTTTAAATTTTATTCTGATTCTAACGGCATAATGGGTTTCCCAAATAAACCAATATTCTTATCCCCCCATTGTTTTAATGCAACCAAAATAGGTGCTAAAGAAGTGCCGAGTGTAGATAATCGATATTCTACTTTAGGTGGAACAACGGCATAAACCTTTCGTAGAATCAGTTGATCCTCTTCAAGTTCACGTAATTGTCTAGTGAGCATTTTTTGAGTGACATTTGGAATTTTCTTTCTCAGTTCATTAAACCTTAAAACGTCGTCTTCTAATAAATGCCATAAGATAATACTCTTCCATTTACCATCAAGTAAGCCTATAGCCGCTTCAACAGAACATCCTGGTGTGCAATCAAAACGCGAATGTTTTAGCTTACCCATTTCAATAGTATCCTTTTGGTAACTATAAGACGAATTTGTCTGTATAACTTAAAAAAGAATATTAAGTAAACTCAAATAACAAAACAAGAGGACAAGTGAATGAAGGCTATTTCTTATATTGACGGTATGGATCATGGATTTCAAAATCCACTGATAGATATTGAAAAAGCGATGCCGAGCTTAAAAGATCGGGATTTATTGGTTAGAGTCAAAGCGATCTCGGTTAACCCTGTCGATACTAAGGTTAGACGAAACCCAGTAGCAGTAGGCAACACACGTATCTTAGGATGGGATGCAGTGGGTGAGGTTGTTGAAGTCGGTTCTGGCGTGCAACATTTTAAAGTCGGAGATCAGGTCTGGTATGCAGGTGATTTAACTCGGGATGGGAGTAATGCTGAGTATCAAGCAGTCGATGAGCGTATTGTTAGCTTAAAACCTCAAAGCCTGAGTGATGCTGAAGCTGCTGCGCTGCCATTAACTGCTATTACAGCGTGGGAAATGTTATTTGATCGTTTCAATGTTGATTTAGATCAATCTGATAATATTTTAGTGATTGGAGGCGCTGGCGGTGTAGGGTCTATTGCGATTCAATTACTCAAAGCGAAGACAAATTTAAAAGTTATTGCTACAGCATCTAGGGAAGAGACTAAGGCATGGGTTAAGTCTTTAGGGGCTGACTATGTCATCGATCATACCCAAGATTTAAACATGCAAATCAAAGCATTGGGTTTAGACGCACCTATATATATTTTTTCAACCAATCAAACAGAAACGTATCTTCCTCAAATTTCTAAGCTTATTGCTCCACAAGGTAAGTTTGGCTTAATTGATGATCCGAAATCAATGGATATCGTTGAGTTTAAGTCTAAGTCAGTTTCTATACATTGGGAGTTCATGTTTACACGTTCAATGTTCAATACAACAGATATTGAACAACAATCTCAGCTCTTACATCAGGTTGCAGAACTAGTAGATAACTACAAAATTAAAACCACGCTGAATCAGACTTTAGGCAAAATTAATGCGAAAAATTTAAAACTTGCTCATGAACTGATTGAAACTGGCCGAGCGAAAGGAAAAATCGTTTTAGAAGGCTTTTAACTAGTTTTAAGCTCAACTTAAATAAGTGGGTTGATTTTTAAGTTAAACACTTGAAACCATACAATTAGGATCAATATTCTCAGCAAGGCCATTCTAGGGTTCAGCGCACTAGAATGGCTGTCCTCTTTTCGAAATCCGTTTCACTCATGTACACATAATAAAGAGCTTTTAGAATAATTTTTTCAATTCATTAAGTATTATGTTGTAAAGAATGAAACACACAACTTTGATTTAATATATTATCCTCAGCATAAGTCTAGATAGAGCGCTGTGTAGCGCTTTATTTTTATTTAAGTTAAATCAAAACAGTGCTTTGTGAGTATTAAAAATCTTAGGCACGGAAGATTTCGTATAGTTGTGATTATTTGAACACCCAAGAGCTATTTCACTGTTCCTGCTTTTTGCATTTCTTGGTAAAGCTGATCAAGATAATGTTGTTGTTGGACGTTATCTTTAAAGTATCGTTGATAATTCACACTACAACTATCGATATCGGTGATATTATTGAGATTGAATGTCCAATCATCCGTATTTTTAACACGGATGCCTAAGTCATCACTACATTTCTGCCAAAGTTGAGAAAAACGTGTCTGTTTATTGCTTGGGAGTTGGTTGAAACGTGCATAAACGCTGAAGCCTTTCATTTCTGAGTTAAAATATTTGTGAATAAAACCAATGGGTACACCAGCCCAATTCATTGATTGATCTTTTGGGAAGGAAATCCTGATGAGTTTTTTTTCGTTTAGTAATGAATCTTGTTGGCCTGATTTAAAATGTTGTTCTTCATATTCTAGTTTCGTGCCTATAGGTACATTGATTTTTTTCACGATCATTGGTTGTGTCGTGATGTAATAAGGATAATCAGGCCGACCATTGCCGCCTGTAGGGTTCATATTGCCAACACATGCTCCCAAATTTGAGAGTATGGCAATGCAAAAGATTAATCTAACTTTATTATTCATTATTGATCCTAAA
The DNA here is from genome assembly GCF_039655985.1 of Acinetobacter sp. BWR-L5. NCBI lineage: Bacteria > Pseudomonadati > Pseudomonadota > Gammaproteobacteria > Moraxellales > Moraxellaceae > Acinetobacter > Acinetobacter sp. BWR-L5. The sequence continues at coordinate 92,493 of NZ_JAGFEV010000010.1, forward strand.
AAACTTTATTTAAAGGCTATTTTATTTATCCAGAATGAACCCATAGTACACCCTATGCGAAACGTTTGAAATTTCATCTCTAGCCTCAATGTTTTGGCTCAAGCTATTCTAAGGCTCAACACAAGGCTAGGGCTTTTTTTAGATGCTACGCTTCTATTTTTAAGGACGATTCAATTCATTGCAAGGAACACCTAATATAATTAAAATTTATGACAGCTATAAATAACTTGAATATTTATTTTTTTCATGTATACTTGGCCTAACTAGAAAAAAGTAATGTTTAGTAAATCTTCTTTAAGTATCGCAGTTTTAGTCATAATCCTCCGTTGTTTCAGATCTTAAGCTCCACTTTTATTATTTTCAAAGTTACATCTAGTCATTTATTTTTGACTAAAATTATTAAAATTCAGCAGGATATGTTATGTCTACTATAGTTACCGGTACAGTTAAATGGTTTAATGAAACTAAAGGCTTTGGTTTCATTCAACAAGAATCTGGTCCAGATGTTTTTGCTCACTTTCGCGAAATCGCTAGTTCAGGATTCAAAACATTGCATGAAGGGCAACAAGTGTCATTCAGCATAGAGCAAGGTCAAAAAGGCCCAAATGCTGTAAATATTGTTGCTTTATAAGAAGCATTAAATATAAAAAGCACTGAATAGTGCTTTTTTAATGACCAAAAATTATTAATTAAATATTTATTCCTTGTTGGGATATATGAAAAAAACTGGTGAAAATTGAAAAAACTTAATACCTTAATTGCTAAATCTTCAAATGGTACTGAAATTATAGTCTCGTTAATTCCTCTAAATAAAATGCAAAATACTCGTGATGGATTGAAATCTATTGAAGTGGGTAAGCGTGTGTTGCTTCAGTCTGGAATCGAAGTGGACTTAAATTTAGATGGTAGAACATTTTATACCGATTTAAATCAATTATTTAAATTTAACTATAAAGTTGCCTAACTAAATATTTGATTATATTTTTTTAAAATAGATTGCTTTTTGAGTTGTGAAAGAGATCTATTGATTTTTAAGGTTTAAGTCAAGCCTAACCTGAATAAAAAGCTGAGCATTCTATTTTTCTTTACATTTTTTGTTTAAGCTTTTTTTAACAGCTCCGTTTTATAAAAATATTTAAAACTTAGGAAAAGCGATGAAGAATAACTATCCAAAACCTATAATAATCATGCATTGGATTACCTTTGTTTTAGTTGCAATGGTGTATCTGACTGCAGGTGATCCCACAATAACGGACTGGCAAGGCCAGATTCATGTTGCAGGTGGACTTTTAATATTTATCCTATTTTTCTTGAGATTAAGTTTTGTTTTTCTGTATAGAAAAAGTATTCCTAAAACAGAAATAATTAATTCTTACCAGATAATGTTATTTAAAATGGTCAGATTTTTCCTTTACTTAAGCCTATGTATCGTTCCAATAGCGGGCTGGATGACATTATCGAGTTTTACTGGTAGTTTCCAAGTTTTATCGTTAAATTTACCGCTTTTGAGCACTGTTTGGGGGAGTGACTATATTGCAGATGCGCATCAATTTTTAGGGAATCTCTTTATTGCACTCGTGGGTTTACATGCCTGTGCGGCATTGATTCACCACTTCATTTTCAAAGATAACGTCTTAAAAAGTATGCTTTTTAAAAAATGATGTGATTTAGAGGCTATCTGATGGTTGCCTTTTAGGTTTGTCTGGCTTTTTTATATTTTGAGTACTTCATAGTCATAGAGCAGATGATAAAAGATGAGCCGAAAGTGTAGATGCAGTATACTGTGCCGGTCGAAAAAGTGATGAATTCATATGTATATTGGTCCGTATCAACTGTCAAATAATTTGATTGTGGCTCCGATGGCAGGCGTAACTGACCGTCCATTTAGGTCTCTGTGCAAATACTTTGGTGCAGGGCATGCTGTCAGTGAAATGATGACATCAGATCAAACATTACGGATGAGTAAAAAAAGCTTATATCGTGCTAATTTTGATGGTGAATTGGCGCCTATTTCAGCGCAAATTGCAGGATCAGATCCCAAAGAGTTGGCGGAAGCTGCACGATATCAGGTCTCAAATGGTGCTCAAATTGTGGACATCAATATGGGATGTCCTGCCAAGAAAGTCTGTAATAAGCTGGCAGGTTCCGCACTTTTAAAAGATGAAGACTTGGTGGCTCGAATATTGGATGAAGTTGTTGCTGCAGTTGATGTACCTGTCACACTTAAAACTCGTTTGGGTTTCTTAAATGGTCATGAAAATATCTTACGTGTAGCGAAACGTGCTGAAGAGGCGGGTATTGCTGCGTTGGCGTTACATGGACGCACCCGTGAAGACATGTATTTGAACACGGCTCGTTATGATTTAATTAAGGAGGTTAAACAGCTGATTCGTATACCAGTGGTTGCGAATGGAGATATTGATAGTCCAGAAAAAGCCAAATATGTACTCGATTATACCGGTGCAGATGCAATTATGATTGGTCGCGCTGCGCAAGGGCGTCCATGGATTTTTCGTGAAATCGCACATTATTTGGAGACAGGTGAACATTTGGCAGCACCAAGTATTCAAGAAGTAAAAGAAGTTCTACTTGGACATCTTGCCGAACTGTATGCATTTTATGGGGAATATTCTGGCTGCCGAATTGCACGTAAACATATTGCTTGGTACACCAAAGGTTTACGTTCAAGTAATGAGTTTCGCCAGAACATGTACAAAGTGGAAAGTACAACTGAACAATTTAAAGTGGTCGCAGCCTACTTTGACCAATTACTCATTCATGGTGAAACCATGAATGACGTACAAGTTGAACAGGTCAATTTGCTGGAAACCAAATAAACAAAGCTCCACGTATGGAGCTTTAAGTGAATAACTTGATTTAATAACTAACTTGTTGCATTTCAACCAACAGTTGGTTAATTAAGTCCGGTGCTTCCATGGCACGAATTTGCGAAACGTTCGTGCCTGCCCAAAATGCGCCAAAACCTTGATCGCCTTGTTTGGTTGCTGCGGCATGTAATTGTTTCCCTAGATCATAACAGTACGGATAAGCAGTAACAGCAGGGCGATTCGGTAGATCAATCTGGGTATGCCAGTGACCGAGTAAACCGCGAGCAGGGCGACCTGAAATACTGGCACTTATTTGTGTGATGTGCTCATGGAAAAGTGCATGACGGTAGGCATCATTGGCATTTGATGTTTTGCATTGTACGAAAGCTGTCCCCAACTGTACCGCACTCGCGCCGAGGCTTAACATCTGCTGAGCCTGTGTACCATTCATAATGCCACCCGCAGCAATAATCGGGCGCCGACAGTGCTGCGTCAGTAATTGTACGAGGTCGACCGTACGTATTGCACTATCAAAATGTTCATTAAAAATTCCGCGGTGTCCACCTGCTTCTATGCCTTGAGCAATAATAAAATCAATTCCTGCTGCTTCAATGGTCTGTGCTTCCGCTAAGTTGGTTGCAGAAACCATGGTTAAAATGCCAGCGTCTTTTAGCGCCTGTATTTGGTGCGGATGGGGAATACCGAAGTGAAAACTGACAGCTTTAGGTCGGGTTTCAAGTACAACATTTAAAAAGTTATCATTGTCCAAAAAGCTAGGATAAATACAGTGCAGTTGAGTAGGTGGTTCTGCATCGTATTGTTCAAAATTAGGCCTTACAAAATCAATCCATGTTTGTGCGATAGTTGGATCAAGTTCGACACTTTGATGACAGAAGAAATTAACTTGAAAAGGTTGTTCGGTCAGTGCTTGAGTTTTTAAAATTTGGCTACGTGCGGCTTCCGCGGTGTTTGCGCCTAATCCAAGTGAGCCTAGCCCGCCTTGATTTGAAACTTCCGCTGCAAGCTCTGGTGTAGAAACACCGGCCATCGGTGCAAGGAAGATAGGATGTTTAATTTCAAGGCGTTCTAATAATAAAGACATGTACTTGCTCCTTTTACATATAGATACTTTGCCCAAGCACTGCAAAATTGGCAAATAATATTCAGTATTTTCTCGAAAAATATCTAAAAGCAATCAAGTTTATTTTTCGGTTTTTAGCGACAAGCCATGTCGTTGGGTATGTGTATTGGCAATGCTTTTAGTCTGAAATTTTTTATACTTTTATTTTAGATTTTACCGAGGACCGTCATGACCGATCGTATCCGTGAAAAGCTACAGATTCTAGCTGATGCAGCTAAATATGACGTGTCTTGTTCGTCCAGTGGTAGCAGTCGTAAAAACAAAGGCAAAGGTTTGGGGAATACTGGAAACGGTATTTGTCATAGTTATACAGAAGATGGTCGCTGTGTTTCATTGCTTAAAATTCTATTTTCAAATGTCTGTATTTTTGATTGTTCCTACTGTGTTTCTAGACGCTCTAACGATGTCAAACGAGCCGCTTTTACTGTACAAGAAGTGGTGGATTTAACCATTAACTTTTATCGCCGCAATTATATTGAAGGGTTGTTTTTAAGTTCAGGTATTTTTAAATCAGCTGATTTCACTATGGAACGAATGCTACAAGTGGTGAAAAAGTTACGTCTTGAAGAAAACTTTAATGGTTATATTCACCTAAAAACGATACCAGGTGCTTCCCAAGAGATTATTACCGAGGCGGGCTTATACGTAGACCGCATGAGTATTAACTTGGAAATGCCAACGGAAGTTGGTTTAAAACAGTTTGCACCTGAGAAATCACATGCAGAAGTACAAAAGGACTTGGGCATTGTCCGCGATCGCTTAATTCAGTTGACGGATGAGCGGCGTGTGATTCAGCATGTGCCGAAGTTTGTACCAGCGGGACAAACCACCCAAATGGTGGTGGGCGCACATCAAGAAACAGACAAAGATATTATTTTAATGGCAGATCACCATTACAAAGTGTATCAGCTCAAACGAGTGTATTTTTCAGGCTATATCCCAATCAATGAACAGGAAAAAATGCTTCCTGTTGTGGGTTCTGCTCCGCCATTATTAAGAGAAAATCGGCTGTACCAGTCGGATTGGCTCATGCGTTTCTATGGTTTTGATGCGCAGGAAATTGTGAATGATAAACATCCGAATTTAGATTTGGACATCGACCCGAAGCTAAGTTGGGCACTACGTAACCCTGAGCATTTCCCTGTTGATATTCAACATGCAGACTATCGTATGATTTTACGTGTTCCGGGGATAGGTGTTCAATCGGCTAAAAAAATTGTGCAAGCTCGTCGTTTTGGGCAGATTCATATCGATCATCTAAAGCGTATGGGCATTGCTTACAATCGGGCACAGCATTTTATTAGCTGTGCTGATACGCCAAAGTTTAAAAAAGAACAACAAGCGAACCAGATTCGGCAGCACATCTTGCAATCGGGGCAATCTAAATATCAAAAACAGCTTTCACCTCAACTGGGCTTTGGTTTTTAGTATGTCGATATATTGCTTTGATCAAAGCATGACTGGGTTGCTGAGTTGTGTGTATAGGAGCTTTCAGTTTAAAGATTTTGACGTCAAGCTTGCATCTAACAATTCCCAAGCCAGCTTGTTTGATGAGTGTATTGAGGTTGCTTCAAATGATGAGCATGCTGAGCGAGTTTGGCGAGGGTTAAAGCAAAAAATTACGGCTGAAAGTCTACGATCTTTTTATTATTGCTTTCTGTCTGAGCAGGAACAGGCGCATCAACATCTTTTTAATTTCTGTATCTATGTGTTTAAAAATACACATGCGGTAGATCGTAACTATACGCATGCGGATGTATTGGCTGTTTCGCAGTGGGCCAAGCAAGTGGGCAGAGAAAAGCACCGTATGGAAGCTTTTGTCCGTTTTAAAAAATGTCAGGATGGATTGTTTTTAAGTCTGGTACAGCCAGATTTTAATGTTTTACCGCTGATAGAACGGCATTTTAGAAACCGATATCAAGATCAAAGATGGTTGATTTATGATGAAAAAAGAAATTTTGGAATTTATTATGATTTGACAGCTGTGCATCAGGTAGAAATGGATGTAGATCAAATTGATCATGCGCACAAAGTCGGACACAGTCAGTCCTTTAGTGTTGAATTAGATGATGATGAGCTGTTGTATGACCAGTTATGGAAAGATTATTTTAAAAGTATCAACATCGAGGCAAGAAAAAATATCAAACTACATGTGCAATATGTTCCTAAACGCTACTGGCGTTATATGAATGAAAAAACAATCTAGCGAGATGTAAGTAAGGCATTGACTCATCATTTTCTATGATGTTTTGGGCTGTTATGGGAAGGAGAACAGACGTTAAGCAATTCATGCTAATTAAAAAAATAAGCTATTGCACCTGTAGAATGGAACTTCAGTCATCAGCAATAGTGCATCTGAGTAGTGGCTCAGAGAATAATGTGTAAGTTTAGAGTCGATGATGAATGATGCTGTAAATAGTAAAAAGCCCATTCAATCCATGGACTTTTTACATTTTAAATAGGTAGTCTGCTATCGCTTATCGTGTTGTTGACGTTAAACATGCACATTAAACAGGGAGCCAATCCAACTGGCAAACAGCATCGCAAAAATCCCCCATAGCGTCACACGAAATGCGCCTGTCCACATAGATGTCCCAGAAAAGTAGCTCGATAAAGCCCCTAAGCCAAATAACGATAGTACCCCTGTAAGAGCAACTGACTGAGTCAGATAACCTTGAGGGCTTAATAGAATGGCCAGCATAGGAAACAGAGCACCTAGTGAAAAGGCGAGGGCAGAAGAACCCGCGGCTTCAAGTGGTTTAGCACTGGTATTTTCATGGATGCCTATTTCATCACGAGCATGTGCAGACAGTGCATCATGTGCGCTGAGTTGTACTGCAACTTCATGCGCTAGTTCAGGTTCTAGTCCACGTTGTATATAAATTTGAGTCAGTTCTTTAAGTTCTAAGTGCGGGTTTTTATCTAATTCCCTAGCTTCATGTTTTAAGTCGGCTTCTTCAATATCTGATTGAGACTTCACCGAAATATACTCGCCCGCAGCCATAGAGCTCGCACCTGAAATGAGCCCTGCAATACACGTGATGAGTAAGGTATGGCTAGTTGCGCCACTGGCCGCCATCCCCATAATCAAACTGGTCACTGAAATAATGCCGTCATTGGCACCCAACACCGCTGCACGTAGCCAACCAGTACGATGAATTAAATGAGGTTCAACATGGTGAGAATAGGACATGACGATAGATCATCCTCAAATTTTAAAGTTATGATTTATTTAATAATACGCGTTTCATTTACTATAGCACAGCCCATAAAAAAGCCTCCGAGTGGGAGGCTTTTTTAAGCTTAGAAATATTATTGCGCTTTTTCTTTCACATCAGCAGCACCTTGTTCTACGGCGCCAGCAACATGAGCTGTTGCTTCTTTAGAGGCATTTTTAACATCTTCAGCAGCAGCTTCAGTTTTCGCAGCAGCTTCGTCAGCGGCAGCACCAATTTTTGCAGATGCTTCATCAGCAGCTTTTTGAGTGTCAGATACGGCTTCACTTGCAGCTTGGTTAATGTCATGACCTGCTTGTTCAGCAGCATTTTCAAGGTGTTCACCTGTCGTTGCACCTGTTTCAGGTGCTTTTTCTTTTGAACAACCCACTAAAACAACAGCAGCAGCAAGACCTAAAGCAATAAGTAATTTATTCATTTTCATATCCTTTTCGTTTTATACCCAAAAGTAGGGGTTGGGCAAAATATAATCTACTTTGAATGTAAAGCAGACTGCATTATTGTTAAAAAAATGTAATTTTTTATAAAAAACAGCGTGATAAAAAGGCTTATAAGCTGAGTTGCCTATAAGCCTTTAGCAAGGAAGCATCTGAGAGGATTACACGCCAGAACGAATAATATAATCAAAAGCAGACAGAGATGCTTTTGCACCTTCACCTGTGGCAATGATGATTTGCTTATAAGGCACTGTCGTACAGTCACCTGCGGCAAATACACCTTTGACATTGGTTTCGTTGCGATCGTTAATCACAATCTCACCACGGTTTGAAAGCTCAACAGCAGTCTCTTTTAAGAAATCAGTGTTTGGCAATAAACCAATTTGTACAAAGATTCCTGCAAGCTCTACCGTATGTTCTACATCAGTTGCACGATCTCTATATTTCAATGCTGTCACTTGTGAACCATCACCGACTACTTCAGTCGAGAGTGCATTCAGGATCACTGTGGTATTAGGCAAGCTATGCAATTTATCTTGCAACACTTGGTCCGCACGTAATTTGGTATCAAACTCAACCAAAGTCACATGTTCAACAATCCCAGCAAGATCAATCGCGGCTTCGACACCTGAGTTACCTCCGCCAATTACTGCAACACGTTTGCCTTTAAACAGTGGGCCATCACAGTGTGGGCAGTAAGCAACACCGCGGGTACGGTATTCTTCTTCGCCCGGCACATTCATTTCCCTCCAACGTGCCCCTGTTGAAAGA
>NZ_JAGFEV010000011.1:0-97357 GCF_039655985.1 Acinetobacter sp. BWR-L5
CCTGAACCTGTTGCTGTGTAATCGGGAGAACATCATGAGCTATCAAAAACTCAGCCGCAATCAGATTGCAGAACGTGTCGCACAAGATATTCCAGATGGGGCTTATGTCAATCTTGGGATTGGATTACCGACCAAGATTGCCAGCTACCTGCCTTCAGACAAAGATGTGTTCTTACATTCTGAAAATGGGTTATTGGCTTTTGGTCCACCGCCAGCCGCAGGTCAAGAAGACCCTGAGTTGATTAATGCAGGTAAAGAATATGTGACCATGTTGCAAGGTGGCAGCTTTTTCCATCACGGGGATTCTTTTGCCATGATGCGTGGTGGTCACTTAGATATTGCAGTATTAGGTGCCTTTCAAGTGGCAGCCAATGGTGACTTGGCCAACTGGCATACCGGTGCACCCGATGCGATTCCTGCCGTCGGTGGTGCGATGGACTTAGCTGTCGGTGCTAAAAAAGTCTTTATCACCACTGACCATGTGACCAAACAAGGTGAGCCGAAGATTGTGGCTGAACTGAGCTACCCCGCGACAGGTTTGAAGTGTGTTGATCGCATCTACACCGACCTGTGTGTGATTGATGTCACTGCAGAGGGTTTAAAAGTGATTGAAAAAGTCGACGGTCTAAGCTTTGCAGAATTGCAGGCAATGACGGGTGCCCCATTGGTGGATGCGACACAACAGAATTAATGATTTGAATCCCCCTAAATCCCCCTTTGCTAAAGGGGGACTTCTCTAGCATCAAGTGCGGTAGGTCTCCCTCCTTTTTAAAGGAGGGATTAAGGGAGGATTAAGAGAAGAATAGATATGAAAAATGCTTACATTATTGACGCTATTCGCACCCCATTCGGACGTTATGCAGGTGGACTCGCTCCAGTGCGTGCCGATGACTTGGGTGCGGTGCCAATTCAAGCCTTGATGCAACGTAATCCAAGTGTAGATTGGACACAAGTTGATGACGTGATCTACGGCTGTGCCAACCAAGCGGGAGAAGATAACCGTAATGTTGGTCGTATGTCGGCACTCCTTGCAGGTTTACCTGTTGAAGTTCCTGCCACGACTGTGAATCGCTTATGTGGCTCATCACTCGATGCCATTGCCATGGCAGCGCGTACGATTAAAGCAGGTGAAGCAGACTTAATCATTGCAGGTGGCGTGGAAAGTATGTCTCGTGCACCTTTTGTGATGGGTAAATCAGAAACAGCTTATGGCCGTAGCCAGAAGATTGAAGACACCACTATGGGCTGGCGTTTTATCAATCCTAAGCTCAAAGCGATGTATGGTGTAGACACCATGCCGCAAACCGCGGAGAACGTAGCACAACAATTTAATATTGATCGCGCAGATCAAGACCAGTTTGCCTTGGCGAGTCAACAGCGCACCGCAACCGCGCAAGCTCAAGGCTTTTTTACACATGAGATCATCCCTGTGAATATTCCACAGCGTAAGGGTGATCCGATTGTGATCGATACCGATGAACATCCACGTGCATCGACCACCTTGGAAGCTTTGGCAAAACTAAAGCCAGTTGTGACAGCAGAAGGCACCGTCACTGCGGGGAATGCCTCAGGCATCAATGACGGTGCGGCTGCTGTACTGATAGCTTCGGAACAAGCGGTTAAACAGTACCAACTTAAACAGCGTGCCAAAATTATTGCCTCAACAGCAGTGGGTGTAGAACCACGCATTATGGGTTTTGCACCTGCGCCTGCGATCAAGAAATTACTGAAGCAAGCCAATCTGACATTAGAGCAGATGGATGTGATTGAACTGAATGAAGCTTTTGCGGCACAAGCACTGGCAGTCACGCGTGACCTTGGTCTGGCAGATGACACCACACAAGTGAATCCAAATGGTGGTGCAATTGCGATTGGTCATCCACTGGGTGCTTCAGGAGCACGTTTAGTCACCACGGCATTAAATCAATTGGAACAAACGGGTGGCACCTATGCCCTGTGTTCAATGTGTATTGGTGTCGGTCAAGGCATTGCAATGATTATTCAGCGCGTTTAACCCTTCTTATGATCTGACGTGGTGTTTCTGCTCATAACACTTTTGCTGATAACAACAGTGGAAACACTCAAAATTTTTAATGAATTAAGGAAAAGCATATGCCAAGTTTTACTTCAAATAATGCCGAAATTCACTATCAGACCTTTGGTGCCCCCCAAAATCCCGCGATCGTTTTTTCAAACTCGCTAGGCACAAACTTCAACATGTGGAAACCACAAATTACTTTTTTCCAGAAAAACTATTTTGTGATTTGCTATGACACTCGCGGGCATGGTCAGTCTTCTTCGCCTCAAGGGCCTTATGATATTGAACAACTTGGTCTAGACCTGATACATTTATTGGACCATTTAAACATTGAGAAAGCCATTTTTTGTGGCATTTCAATGGGCGGACTTACAGGACAGTGGTTAGTCATTCATAAACCTGAACGTTTTCACCGTGCCATTGTATGTAATACCTCAGCCAAAATTGGCAATGAACAAGCATGGAATGATCGCGCGTCATTAGTACGTACCCAAGGTTTAGAACCCATTGCATCGACGGCTGCGAGCCGTTGGTTTACCGAACCCTTTATCCAAAGCAACGCAGCAACTGTAGCAGCGCTTTCAAACGACTTAGGTGCTGGCAGCCCAGAAGGTTATGCGAGTTGTTGTGAAGCTTTGGCTAAAGCGGATTTACGTGAAAAACTCGAAAGTATTCAAGTGCCTTTACTTGTGATTGCAGGGCGTAAAGACCCCGTAACAACAGTCTCAGATGCACAGTACATGGTGAATCACATCCGAAGTAGTGCCCTATTTGAAATCGATGCCTCTCATATTTCAAATATCGAACAGCCCAAAGCCTTCAATCAGGCCATCTTAGACTTTATTGCTTAATGCGCTAGATCTGAACTCAAAACAGCCCTACATGGGCTGTTTTTTTAGTACCTATCTAAAGAAAGCGATAGGAATGCGTAAAACTCATTATTAAAAATATGCTGGCTTTGGCTCATTCTATTTTTCCTCTTAAAATCATCAAAACTCAAAAATTGTATATAAAACAAACTGAAATTATTATGGTTTCAAAATCATATCTTCAGAATTTCACTTATTGCCAATCCTAAACTCACTAGATCCCATCATGTAAAGCCGAATCTACACAGCTAAAATGAGCAAAATAGCCAATCGTTTTCTTTTATAAATTTTCTTGCACAGTAAAATTCCATACGCAATAGGAGGATATTTTTTCAATACATTCTGCTACTCAGCAATTTTTCTACAGTCTTTTGCTTATTTAACGGCAAAATTTCTCAACCAAGAGGATGCTGAAAAGCACCGTTAGAAACCTGAATTTTCCTCTTACTGTTTCAAGTTTTTCAGTTTTTTTCTAAAAGATCATGGCATCAGCTAGATAGACGTTAACAACAGACAAAAACGTCCATCTACATTTTAACGTAACAAATTGATGTTTTAATTGATAAAAATGATGTTTTTCAAGTTCAATATTGATCTAATAAAGCTTAACAACTGAATTGATCATGGTCGTCCAGCCAGCCAAAAGAGCTAGAATAAATTGATCAGATCATGTACAGATACAAACCATATCAGACTCCAGCTTTATTTTGATATACAGTTTAGTCATATAAGAATTGATCTAGATCTGATGCAGAGTGAGCTACCGACTAAGAAGTCTGAGTTGCCCTCTTTTCAAGACTTGAGTTGCACCTGTGGCACAAAACGAAAACAAATCTGCTGCTTTTGGTCAATTTGGCTTACAATGTAAAAAAGAGTAATAATCCGAAAATTTGTAATCTTTTAACATTGCCAATTCCTTGCAAAATTTACATTATATTGCCGAAGTTTGGCACTAAGCATCTACGTCAATTCAAACAAACTATAAAAAAAATGTAGAACTTTATGCCATAATACGCAAACTTTGCAGCCATCTTGCAAAGATATATTGCAATTTATAAATGGAGCAAGCTAAATGAGTTCGACCATTTTGGTTATTCATGGACCGAATCTAAATTTGCTAGGAAAGCGCGAACCAGAGGTCTATGGTTCTCTAACGCTGAACGACATCAATCAGCAACTCATTGCACAAGCTGAAAATGCTTCAATTTCTCTCGACACTTTCCAAAGTAATTGGGAAGGTGCCATTGTCGACCGTATTCATCAAGCCCAAGCGGATGGTGTCCAATTTATTATTATTAACCCTGCTGCACTCACGCATACCTCTGTTGCTCTACGTGATGCCCTGCTTGGTGTAGCCATCCCATTTATTGAAGTTCATTTATCAAATGTTCATGCGCGCGAAGCGTTTAGACATCATTCATATTTATCAGATAAAGCCGTTGGCGTTATTTGTGGCTTAGGTGCTCAAGGTTATAGCGCTGCGCTCAATTACGCTCTCACTAAAATTCAACCCTCTACGCAATCATAATTAGGAATACTGTCACATGGATATTCGTAAAATCAAGAAACTCATCGACCTGATGATTGAATCTGACTTACAAGCGATTGAAGTTAAAGAAGGCGATCAATCGATTGCACTGACTCGTCGTAGTCCAGTTGTTGCAGCTGGTGCTCCTGTTGCTATGGCAGCTCCTGTTGCTCAAGCTCCAGCGGCTAAAGCACCACGTGGTGCTGTAGAAACTTCTCCAATGGTTGGTGTGTTCTACGCGGCTCCAAGCCCAGGTGAAGCGCCATTTGTTAAAGTCGGTCAAACAATCACTGCTGGTGAAACACTTGGTATTATCGAAGCAATGAAAATCATGAACCCGATTGAAGCAACGCAAAGCGGTGTAGTTGAAGAAATTTTAGTGAAAAACGGCGAAGTGATCCAATTCGGTCAACCATTATTCCGCTACCGCGCGTAATAGACGGGGACTTATAATGTTGCAAAAAGTTTTAATTGCAAACCGTGGTGAAATTGCCCTGCGCATCACCCGCGCCTGCAAAACTTTAGGGATTAAGACTGTAGGGATCTATTCAGATGCCGACAAAGACTTAATGCACCTACGTTTTGTTGACGAAGCAGTATGTATTGGACCAGGTGCGAGCAGCGAAAGCTACTTGAACATTCCTGCCATTATTACAGCAGCTGAAATTTCAGGTGCAGATGCCATTCACCCAGGTTATGGCTTCTTATCAGAAAATGCTGAATTTGCTGAAATTGTAGAAAATTCTGGTTTCATTTTTATTGGACCACGCCCTGAACATATTCGTTTGATGGGTAATAAAGTTTCTGCAATTACAGCAATGCGTAAAGCAGGTGTTCCAACTGTACCGGGTTCTGCAAATGCGGTTACACCGCAAAATGCACTGGCTGAAGCTAAAGAAATTGGTTTTCCATTGATCGTGAAAGCTGCTTCTGGTGGTGGTGGTCGTGGTATGCGTATTGTAGAACGTGTCGACACCCTACTTGAATCTGTTCAAGCCGCACAGCGTGATGCTGAAATGTGGTTTGGCGATGACACAGTGTATATGGAGCGTTTCCTACAAAAACCTCGTCACGTTGAAGTCCAAGTTCTTGCGGACGGTAATGGCCACGCGATTCACCTTTATGACCGTGACTGCTCTTTACAGCGCCGCCATCAGAAAGTGTTAGAAGAAGCGCCAGCGCCAAATTTACCTGAACAAGCACGTGCTGACATTTTAGAAGCTTGCGTAAATGCTTGTAAATTAATGCAGTACCGTGGTGCAGGTACATTCGAGTTCTTGTTTGAAGATGGTGAATTCTTCTTTATTGAGATGAATACACGTGTTCAAGTTGAGCACCCTGTAACTGAAATGGTGACAGGTATCGACATTATTGAACAACAGCTCCGCATTGCTGGTGGCTTAGGTCTTGAAATTGAACAAGATCAAGTTGAAGTCAAAGGTCATGCGATTGAATGCCGTATCAATGCTGAAGACCCAACGACCTTCTTACCTTCACCAGGTAAAATTGAGAATTTTTATGTGCCAGGTGGTGCAGGTATTCGTCTTGATTCACATATCTATCAAGGCTATAGCATTCCGCCATACTATGACTCGATGATTGCAAAGCTGATCGCACACGGTAAGGATCGTAAAACATCACTTGCTCGCATGCGCCAAGCGCTTGATGAAATGATTTTGACTGGTATTAAAACCAATATTCCATTGCATAAAGATTTGATTCTTCAAGATGAAAAATTCTGTGAACAAGCAATGGATATTCACTACCTTGAAAAGCATTTATTAAAGCAAATTGAAGGTCATCAAGATAAATAATTGTCTTGATCCTTAAATAAAAAACCGCGATTTATCGCGGTTTTTTATTTATAAAAGAATTAATTAAGGCAATACGCGACGTAGTGTTGCAAAGCATTGCTGTGCTTTATCATTGGCACAAAAATTAATGGTCGATGGACTTTGCCATTTCACAAAATACTGAGACATTTCACCAGTCTGATCTTCTTGTGACCCAGAACAATCCACTTGGTTATTGTCAAATTTGACCTGTAAAATCAAAGCAGGCAGCTGTACATTTTTATCGGTAGATGGCTGGTAATCATAAATTCCCGTGGACCATTCTTCCCCACTTTTAATCACAACATCACTATTACTTTTAAAATTATAGTATTCAACGCATTTACGATTATTTGGAATTTCCATTCCCCATAAGCCCACAATTTCAGGGCGAGTCGTTACACGAATATTATTTTGATTTGATGCTTGAGTATCCTCAGCCTGACTTGGCGTATTTGCCATAAGCACTGATGAAGTTAACATGAATAACATGCCGAGTAATGTTTTTTTCATACAAGCCATAATGTTTTTAAGCGTCCCACTAAATTAGCATATTTTGATTCAAAACATCATTTTATAACCATTTCATAACAATCTATTTTTTGTTATGGGTTGCAATCTTAATTTAACAAAACGATTTATTGTCAGCACTAGATAAATTCTCCTTTCAGAATCGAAAAAAGACCGCTTAAGCAGTCTTTTTGTATTTCTTGATATTTGAATTTAGGCTACAGGTGCCAGTGTAAACAGCACCTGACCTGTTTTTACCGTTTGCCCTTTTTCAATGGTAATGGCTTCAACTTTCATCCGCTCAGGTGCAATAATAGGAATTTCAATTTTCATGGCTTCAATCACGGCCAAAGTTGCCCCTTCTTCCACAATGTCTCCAGAGGTACATTCGATTTTCCAAATAGAACCCGGCATATGCGACTCGACTACACAACCACCTTCAGGAATTTGAATTTCACTGTCATCTAAAACAGTATCTAGGCTTTCAGAAACATATTCAGCCAAACCAGCCTCATGCCAGCGACGGCGTTCATCCTCAAAGTTCGCTTGCTGTACCGCTTTAAAACTCGAAATGGGTGCCGCATTTTCAATGAGGAAGTCATTGTATTCTTTTAGATTTAAAACCCCATCTTCTACGCGAAGCTTTAAGCGCCCCGCTTTAAAGTCTTCCCGCATTTGCATCAGTTCTGTTTCAGACACTTCGTAAAATTTAATTTGATCAAAGAAGCGCAGTAGCCATGGTTTTCCTTGTTCAAAGTCTGGATTTTTGCGGTAACGACTCCACATTTGTGTTGTACGCCCAACAAACTGATAACCGCCCGGGCCTTCCATGCCATAGACACACATATATGCGCCACCAATGCCGACTGCATTTTCAGGCGTCCATGTACGTGCAGGATTATATTTGGTGGTCACTAAACGATGACGTGGGTCCAGCGGCGTTGCCACAGGTGCACCCAAGTACACATCTCCCAAACCCATCACCAAATATTTGGTGCTGAATACGATATCCTTCACTGCTTGCTTTGAGTCTAGACCATTGATACGACGAATAAACTCAACATTGTCAGGACACCACGGCGCATCTGGACGTACTGTTTGCATATAACGTTCAGTCGCCAACTGAGTTTGTGAGTCCTCCCAAGCCAAAGGCAAATAGACTGTGCGCGACGGGACTTCCATTGCAGTCACATCAGGCAATTCACTTTCTGCTTGCTGTAAAAGGCCCAATAAATGTTTTTGATCTAGCACCAATGAATCAAAATGAATTTGCAGCGAACGAATACCCGGTGTTAAGTCTATAATCCCTTCGATTCTTTGGTCTTTAACCCATTGCATTAAAGCATGAATACGGAAGCGTAAATTAAGGTCTAAAACCAACTCTCCATATTCAACCAACAGATAACTATTACCTGCAGGACGATAGCTTACATCAGGTCTAGCGTTCTCACCTTTTAATGTCGATAAAACGGCATCTGATAAGGTCTCCATTTCAGCATGAAAGCTTGGAGAAAATTCTACGTTTTCAGTCGTATTTGCGGTTAACGCTGCGCTATATTTTTGATTCAATACTTGCGCTTGATCATAAGAAATTGGGATAAATTTAACTTTATCGCCCGCTTTAAGCTGACCAATTTTCCATAGTTCTGAGCTAACCACCACCGCTGGGCAAACGAAACCGCCCAAGCTTGGACCATCGGGTCCTAAAATAATTGGCATATCTCCAGTGAAGTCAATCGCGCCAATGGCATAAGCATTATCATGAATATTCGAAGGATGTAGCCCTGCTTCACCACCATCGGTACGCGCCCATTCAGGTTTTTCACCGACTAAACGAATGCCTGTACGACTTGAGTTAAAGTGAATTTCAAATTCTTGCTCAAAGAAGCGCACAATATCTCGTTTGGTGAAAAAGTCAGGCGCTCCATGTGGTCCATACATCACTGCAATGTTCCAAGTATGGCTAAAGCTTGGCACCTGTGCTGCACTGAGTGCAACAGTTTCTACCGAGCTATAAGCCTTAATAGGCAACATATCTCCAATGAGTAAATTGCGCCCAGCATGACCACCAAACTGACCTAAAGTAAAAGTCGCTTGCGAGCCTAAGTATCTAGGGACATTCAACCCGCCTTTAATGCCAATATAACTACGACAACCTGTGTTGATTTTACCTGTTTTAAGAATTTGCCCTTTTTTAACATTAAGGGTCTGCCACATGGCAACGTCGACACCATCCAATGTCGCAAGTATGTCGCCACCCGTAATCACGATTTGGCTATCACAATGGAATTTTAAAGTTGGGCCTTGCAATGTACATTCTAGGCCTGCGGTATTAAATGGATTCCCCAATAGTTGATTAGCGACATTTAAAGACAAAGGATCAATCGCACCTGATGGTGGCACTCCAACATCCCAGTACCCCAAACGACCATTGACGTCTTGTATTGACGTTTGAATACCAGACTGTAATACCTCAACTTTTTGGGTTTTCCACTCAAAAGTATTTAAGAAACGTGTAGTCTGTGTCCCTGCTTTAAACACTTCACAGTCAATAATATTTTGTAAATACTCAAGATTGGTTTCAATTCCTGCCACTGAGGTTTTTGCCAAAGTATCGCTCATGGCCTGAATTGCACTTTCACGGTTCTCACAGGTCACAATGATTTTGGCAATCATTGGATCATAAAAGGAAGACACGTTTGAACCTGTTTCTACCCATGTTTCATTACGCGCTTGCGGATCAAACTCGACATAGGTCAGTAAGCCAGCACTGGGTTGAAAGTTCTTAATTGGATCTTCGGCATATAAACGGACTTGGATCGAATGGCCTTTAGGTGCAAGTGTATCTGTTGGCGCAGTCCAGTCACCGCTACCTAAAGTGACCATCCATTCCACAAGGTCTACACCAAACACTTGTTCAGTCACGCCATGTTCAACTTGTAGACGTGTATTCACCTCTAAGAAGTAGAATTGTTGGGTGTCAGTATCCATCACAAATTCAACCGTACCTGCCGAACGGTAATTTACTGACTGCATCAGTTGAACCGCAATACCCTGAATATAAGTACGTTGTTCAGCATTTAAATGTGGTGCTGGAGTCTCCTCGATTACTTTCTGGTTACGGCGCTGTACTGAACAGTCCCGCTCTCCCAAAGCCAGAACCAAACCTCGGCCATCACCAAAAATTTGGACTTCAATATGACGCGCATTTTCCACAAACTTTTCTAAATACAAACCTGCGTCTTTAAAGTTAGCTTGTGCCAAATAAGATACTGTTGCATAAGCATCTTTAAGCTCTGCTTCATTCCATACCAAACGCATACCAATACCGCCACCACCTGCGGTACTTTTCAGCATCACGGGATAGCCTATACGATTCGCCTCCACCAGTGCTTCCGCTTCATCTGCTAAAAGCAGGCTACCCGGTAACAATGGCACGTTCGCCTGAATGGCAAGTTCACGTGCAGTATGCTTTAAGCCAAAACTACGCATTTGTGCAGAATTCGGCCCTAAAAACACAATGCCCTGTGACTCGCATAAATCACAAAACTCCGCATTTTCAGATAGGAAACCATAGCCTGGATGAATGGCTTCAGCACCTGCCTCTTTCGCGACCTGTAAAATTTTTTCAATATTTAAATAACTTTGACTGGCTGGGCTATCACCAATAAATACAGCTTCATCAGCCAAAGTTACATGCAAGGAATCACGGTCTGCTTCTGAATACACCGCAACAGACTGAATGCCTAAATTCTTTAATGTACGAATTACTCGGCAGGCAATTGCACCACGGTTGGCAATGAGAACTTTTTTAAACATGCTGCTTACTCCTTGCCTTCACGTACAATCAGTTGAATTTGGGTAGGGTTATAGGCATTACATGGGTTGTTCAGCTGTGGGCAGTTTGAAATCAGCACGATGAGATCCATCTCTGCTTGAATTTCAACATATTTACCCGGCGCCGATATTCCATCGTCAAACTTGAGATGCCCATCACTACTCACGGGTACATTCATAAAGAAGTTAATATTCGGCCCAATATGACGAACATTTAGTCCATACTTTTTTGCGATAGGGTGCAAAGCTAAAGCTGTCATAAAGTTATTACGGCAACTGTGCATCGGAAATGTGTCGTGTGCATAACGTACGGTGTTACTCTCACATGAACAAGCACCGCCTAAGGTGTCATGGCGACCACAGTTATCATCATGGATCGTGGCGATTTTGTTGCCATAGTTGGTATATAGAGCTGTGCCTTTTTCTAGATAAATCTGCTGATTAATGGCTAGAGTATCGGTTGCGCTGTAACGTTCTTCAGGATTGCTCGCAGAAATCAATAAAGTATCGACTGCTTGGTTGCCTTCGAGGTCAATAATACGGAAATATTGCCCTTTCTGGACTTCACACATCCATGCCTCACCCGCTGGACAGACTTCATTTAAAACGGTTTTATCAAATGCTTGTAAACTGGTCATGCGTATTCTCCTCGGGGTTAAGCAGCATCAAATGCGTAATAACGTGCGTTGTTTTGAAAACCGCGTTGGTTTTGTGGGCATGAATCACGACAGACATCGTGTACTGCTAAAGCGGAGGCTTTGAATAAGCGCATTTGAATATCGGCTGGCTGATACTTTGCTGCTTGACTTAAACCATGTGGCGCGGCAGATAGGAACACCAGACAGTCCATCTCAAAACGCAGTTCAATAGTTTGATGGGTATTGTCAGTATCAACATAAGATAAGTTGCCTGCATCATCAGGGCGAACTTTAGAGAATAGGTTAACCGTAGCTGACAGATCGGCTTGACCTAATGAGAACTTGGTCATTTCAAGTAACAGGCTGTCGCGTCCACTCCGATACATCTCATTTCGTGCATCTTGAAAGGTTTGAGTGCCAAATTGTTTTTGAATTTGTTCTGTACGACTTGGACCACACAAGGAATCATTCCAACCATGTTCGTCTTGAATGATTGAAGCCATAACCCGACCTAAGTCTGAATACAATACATGCCCTGTACTTAGAAATGCCGTATGCTGTGCCTTTAGGCTATCTGGCATATTAAAACGTTCGAGCTTGTCTTCGCTGTTGACACAGAAAAGTGAAACGTTGGCTTGTGCTCCCAATGCTTTGAACTGTAACACTGTGCCGCGTTGAATACGCCCAGACCAGTGATGCCCACCCGGTAAAAGTTCAGTCCATAGTGCGTTATCGTCGTGATAAGTTATTGTGCTCATGCGCCTCTGCCTAAATCGTAACTGTTTACCTCCCGGGCTTTTATCCCTCCGTGTAGCTCTTTCGAACCGTGAACTCTCGGTCGCAGACATACATAAAATAGATATGTATCGGAACCCTAGATCACTCTTTCAGATTAGACAATGCAAAGGCTGTGCCAATTTAGTATTACGATTTTTAAACTTCGTAATACTATTTATGAGCAATAAATGGGCACTTTAGGTTTTAAGCACGCAAATTTTCACTGTGCGCACTAAAAAGCATCAAATTTTAAGAATTACTTCATTAAAATTTCATGGAACATGTGACGCAGCCACTGATGACTGGTTTTGTGATGACAAGACATATGCCAATACTGTTTCACCCCATAACTTGGGAAGGCAATTGGCGCATTAAAGATCTTTAAATTGCCACGTGAAAGCAGCACTTCACTCAAATAATACGGCACTGTCGCAATCGCATCGGTTTCTTGTACCACTAAGCCGACGCCTAAATAGCTCGGTAAACGCATTAAAATATCACGTTTTAGTTCTAAATTAAGCAGTTCGTTTTCAATATGGTAATGCCCCATACCCGCATCAATATCGATATGTGACTCAGCCAAGTACTGCGCTGTGCTGATACAGTCACCTGTCAAACGCGGATGATCTTTGGCAGCAATCACCACATAATACTGCTCGAACAGTTGCTGTTGATAAAAGCCATTTTCCAATTGTGGTAAAAAACCCAGCGCCAAATCAATCTCACCAT
Organism: Acinetobacter sp. BWR-L5; assembly: GCF_039655985.1. Classification (NCBI taxonomy): domain Bacteria; kingdom Pseudomonadati; phylum Pseudomonadota; class Gammaproteobacteria; order Moraxellales; family Moraxellaceae; genus Acinetobacter; species Acinetobacter sp. BWR-L5. Next base: position 12,759 of record NZ_JAGFEV010000011.1, read on the forward strand.
TTGCCATTTGATAACTGGTTTCAGAGGTGATCGGACGGATATTCAGACGAATATGCGGCGCATGTTTCTTTAAGTATTGTGAAATTTTCGGCAATAACACCAAGTGCGAAACATCGGTCATGGCCAAACTAAACTGTTGCTGCGAAGTGGCTTGGTCAAAATCAATCGTAAAGTTATTGATGATTTCAACCTTGTTTAAAGCCTCACTGACCAACGGAAACAGCTGTTTCGACAGCTCAGTTGGCACCATTTCATTGCCAATCCGCAAAAACAGCGGATCATTATAATGTTGGCGAATTTTATTCAGAATGTTACTCACCGTCGGTTGACTCATTTCTAAATGATCAGCCGCCAGTGACACACTTTTAAACTTATAAACGTAAAAAAAGATACTGAGTAATTTACAGTCCAGTTCAAACACGAAAAAAATGTTCCTTATATGCATGTGATGGTAGACGATCCATCATCTACTCATTATAGCGATGATCCAATGCTCAAAACTTACTTTTACAGGCATCTAGGTCTAATATCAGACATTTCAGCAATAAAAGCACATTAATTATACCTTTAGCTGTACTGGACAATCGATGCTTTCCCTGAAAGATTCTGTCGCATAATCTTGATGTATTTTACATAACAAAAAAGGCCCGAATCAATCGAACCTTTGATGAAATCAACCATGCCGAATTATAGCTATTTAAATCATTTTCTTCACAGGCATAGCTAAGAATATTACAGTTTTAGTCCAGCAGCTCGACGGCAATAGCAGTCGCCTCACCACCACCAATACATAAAGCAGCTACACCCTTTTTCCCACCAGTACGTTTCAAAGCATGCAGTAAAGTCACGATAATACGTGAACCAGACGAACCCAATGGATGACCAAGTGCACAAGCGCCACCATTCACATTGACTTTTGCAGGGTCTAAATGAAAACCATCAATTGCAAGCATTGTAACCATCGCAAATGCTTCATTGACTTCCCATAGATCTACATCACCCGCAGACCAGCCTGCTTTGGCTAAAACTTTTTCAATAGCACCTACAGGGGCAATGGTGAACTCAGATGGATGCTGGGAATTACTTGCATAAGCCACAACTTTTGCCAATGGCTTAAGACCACGTGCGTCAGCAACTTCGGATGAAGTTACAACCAATGCAGAAGCACCATCCGAAATAGAACTCGAATTTGCCGCGGTAATCGTGCCGTCTTTTTTAAATGCCGGACGTAAAGTTGGAATTTTATCCACTTTGGCATTGAGCGGCTGTTCATCTTGATCAACCACAACATCGCCTTTACGGCTACTCACCGTCACAGGCACGATTTCATCTTTAAAGAAACCACCTTGAATCGCAGCAACGGCTTTATTTAAAGAACCAATGGCATACTGATCCTGCTGCTCACGGGTATAGCCTTTTTTATCTGCCATTTCTTGAGCAAGTACACCCATCGACAGACCTGTTTCAGCATCTTCTAAACCTTCTTGGAACATGTGATCGGTGGTTTTACCATGTCCCATACGGTAACCCGCGCGTGCTTTTTCAAGTAAGTACGGCGCATTTGACATTGACTCCATACCACCGGCCACCACAATTTCAGCTGAACCTGCTTTAATCGCATCAGCCGCTTGCATGACGGCTTTCATACCTGAGCCACAAATTTTATTGATGGTTGTTGCACCCGTTGAGTCAGGTAGGCCCGCCATACGCATTGCTTGACGTGCAGGGCCTTGTTTTAAACCTGCTGGAAGTACACAACCAAAGATCACTTCATCCACATCGGTCGGCTGTAAGCCAGAACGGTTTAACACTTCTTTAATTGTCACCGCACCAAGTTCAGGTGCGGTACAGCTCGCCAGTGAACCTTGAAAACCACCCATTGCTGTACGTACACCGTCTACAATAACAATCATTTTCTATTTCATCCTTTTTCGCGGTTTACTTACTTTAAGCCCAATTAAAAGGCTTAAAGACATTCCCTATCTATTTTTTCATATTACAAAGGGGTTAATCGTTTCAGATCTTATTTTAATGTTTTTTATAGTGCTACTATCTCAAAGCGAGTCATCTATAAAGACATTAAAACAAACACACGTGAATAAGACATCGATCCATACGACAGATGATCTATTTATCAACCCGCACTGCATTCGAGGCTTGAGCACTAAAGTTCTCGTCTCTAAGAACACAGTGGCTATACTGACAATAGTGTAAAAATCACGAAAAAGGAATGCAATGGCCCAAATTTGATCTCTAGAGATCAAATTTATTGACAACGAAATGCGAGAATGCACCTGTATTTATTTCTATTGTTGAACAAGTGGATATTTTTAAAACGATTGTAGTAATATCCAAGACCTTAGTTGCATTTTCATTTTCAACCAAGTTCAATAGCCTCTCTATAGTTCTCATGGAATACACTGGAATAAGCCAATGACTTCAGTACGCCAACAAAATTTTCTATTACGCAAAGAGAAAATTTTAGCCATGGCTGAGACTTTATTATTAGACAATAATCAAGACATCACCTTAAGCGAATTAGCAACGGAACTCGATATTGCGAAGGGTACAATCTACAAGCATTTCAAAAGTAAAAATCAACTTTATTTAGAGCTGATTATCTTGAATGAAACTCGCCTGCTAGAGATTTCTCAAAAGCATAACAATGATATTAAAACGTATGTTTCCGAATACATGCTTTATAATATGTTGAACTCGAACCGTACGATTTTACTGCACGTTATTGAAGAACGTTTAACCAATAACGAACGTAAACTCAAAGAACTTTTTGAGAAGCTCTATCAAATACGTGAGCAACGTATTATCGAAATTAAAGACATGACTTCTGACTACTTAAAGTCTTTAGACAGCGCAATGTCCATTCGTGATTATTTATCTTATGTATGGACAGTGACATACGGTGCGTCATTGTTACTCAATTCAACGCATTATCAAAAATCAATCGGTTCACGTGAGCGTCTGATTAAACTGTATGTCAACCAAGCCCTTATGACACCTGATAAAATTTCACACGCAGCCCTTTAAGTTTCTAAACTGCATAAAAAAGCTAAACATTTTATGTTTAGCTTTTTTTCATCCAGAAAATTAGTCTGCAGAAATATCTTCAAACAAAACTGAAGATAAATAACGTTCACCACCGTCAGGTAAAATCACTACAATAGTTTTACCTGCATTTTCAGGGCGTGCTGCAAGTTCAGCTGCTGCTGCCATCGCGGCACCACTTGAAATACCCACCAAAATACCCTCTTGGCTTGCTGTTTTACGCGCCCAATCAATTGCTGTTGCAGCATCAATTGGCATCACTTCATCAACCAAGTCGAGGTCTAAGTTTTTAGGAATAAAATTAGCGCCAATGCCCTGAATCTTATGTGGTCCAGGCGTCAAAGTTTCACCACGTTTGGTTTGACCAATAATCGGCGATTCAGCAGGTTCTACCGCAACTGAGTATAGGGCTTGTTTTTTTACTTTTTCAAAATAACTTGAAATCCCTGAGATCGTACCGCCCGTCCCGACACCTGCAACTAAAATATCAACTTTACCACCTGTTGCGTCCCAAATTTCTGGGCCAGTCGTTGCTTCATGAATAGCTGGGTTTGCAGGGTTTTCAAACTGTTGTGGCAAAAAATAAGTTTCTGGATTTTCATCCAACAAACGCTGTGCTTCTTCTACCGCACCACGCATCCCTTTTGCAGGATCAGTAAGAACCAAGTTCGCACCCAAAGCTTTCATCACTTTACGACGTTCGATACTCATACTTGATGGCATAGTTAGAGTTAACGCATAACCTTTTGCAGCAGCAACGAATGCCAAAGCAATGCCTGTATTACCACTGGTTGGTTCGACAATGTGCATTCCCGCTTTCAGCACACCGCGTGCTTCCGCATCCGCAATCAGCGCAGCCCCAATACGACATTTTACTGAAAATGCAGGGTTACGGCTTTCAACTTTGGCTAAAACGGTGGCTGGACTTTGTATAATTCGGTTAATACGAACCAATGGTGTGTTACCAATCGCTTCTGCATTATTACTATAAACTGCTATCCCTAAATTATTAGGCGTTGGAAAAGCTGAGTCAGTACTCATACCAATGTTTCCTATGTTGTTTTTAATGATCCACTCATTATCATACCCTGATTTTTAAATGCAAACTGACATTTGGTCGGGCTTATGTTTTTATTTGATAAATAAATCACTTAAACAGAAAAAGCATGAATTTTCCCATGCTTTTCTCCCGCGCGACCAGCTTAAACGAGCCTTACACTATTCCACTTTTCTAACTGTGTAACGGCCGCGCTAAAATCTACTTGTGCAGCCTGTTCTCGATCTGTTTTTAAGAACAGTTCTTGTGTCACTTGAAAAACAGGTGTTTTCATCTGTCCTTCTTTGACCAGATCCATCGCAATACCAATGTCTTTTTGCAACAGGTTTAAAGCAAAGGTTTTTTGAAAAGTGCGGCTCAAAACTTTTTGCGCCATCACCGTTTCAGACATGGTACTTTTACCACTGGAGTGATTGATACAACTCAACGCTCCAGCCAAGTCAACGCCTCGATGCTTCAAAATCGACAAACCTTCAGATAGTGCCCATAAGTGTGTTGCCATGAGTGTATTGTTCACCGCCTTAACTGCAAAGCCAGCACCACTTTCCCCGACGTATTCAATCAGCCCTGCAAATGCCTGAATAATAGGTTTTGCCCTTTCAAATCCAGCGATATTACCACCCACCATAACCGTCAAAGTACCGCGTTCAGCACCAACGGTTTGACCCGAAACAGGTGCATCTAAGTAAGTTACTCCACGTGCTACCAAATCAGTGGAAATTCGCTGCGCAGACTCAGGCACGCCACTGGTACAATCCACCCATAAACTTCCAGATTTGGGTGGATGTAACGCAATTAACGCTTCAACATCTGCGCTGGTCGGTAAGCATGAAAAAATAATATCGGCTTGCATCGCTTGTTGAAGTTCAACCTGCAAAGTACCAAAAGTTTCAGCATGTGAAGACGCTTTTTCTGCTGTGCGATTCCACACCCAAACAGTATGACCCAATTTTGGCAAATGGGAGGCCATGTGCCAACCCATTGCCCCAAGTCCTATAAATGCAATATTCAGACTCAAAATGTACTCCTAACTATGTGCAATAGTGCTATTGATTTGATCTTCTGATTTTTCTACGACTTGCTCTTTTTCACTGCCTCGGTTCAAGAAAAGATTAAGCAAAATGGCTGCTAGTGTTGCGGTGCCAATACCACCTAGGTCAAAACTCCCTATTTGTAAGCTGTAATTGCCAGTTCCCATAATCAAACACACTGCACCAATCATTAAAGTACTGTTCTTGGTGAAATCAATTTTGTTATCGACCCAAATTTTTGCGCCCGCAACGGTAATCAAACCAAAAACCACAATGGATGCACCACCCAAGAGTGCAACAGGAATTGTGCTAATCACTGCGCCAAACTTAGGTGAAAGCCCCAATAAAATCGCAAATACACCTGCAAAAACAAAGATTGTGGTTGAATAAACTTTAGTGACTGCCATCACCCCAATGTTTTCAGCATAGGTGGTCATCCCTGTGCCCCCAACTGAAGCAGACAGTGTGGTACATACCCCATCTGCAAAGAAACCGCGTCCCATATAAGGAGACAAATTTTTCCCAGTCATCGCCGACACAGCCTTGAAATGTCCTAAGTTTTCCGCCACCAAAATAATCGCAACAGGTGCAATCAACATCATCGCGTTTACATCAAAGGTTGGGCTGTGGAAAGTTGGCAAACCAAACCATGCTGCTTGAGCAACTTTTGCAAAGTCAATTGCAGTGCCAAAACCCATGACATTAGTGAGTAAAAAATAAATAAAATACGATGCAACTAAGCCTAAAAGTAGCAGTAAACGGCGCACCATACCTTTGGTAAATACAGCAATGACACTGATACAAATAATCGTGATTAACGCCATCCAAGAGTCAAACTGATTGGCTGACACACTTTTGATCGCAACAGGTGCAAGGTGTAAGCCAATAATCATCACGATGGCGCCTGTCACAATAGGTGGCATCAACTTTTCAATCCATGCCGTACCAGTTCGTATCACAATTAAGCCAATTAACGCGTACAACACTCCACACGCAATGGTTCCACCCAGTGCTAAAGAAAGATTTGGGTTTGCTCCAACACCTGTATAACCCGTAACTGCAACCACTGCTCCAATGAAGGCAAAGCTGGACCCCAAATAGCTTGGCATACGTCCACCGGTCATGAGGAAGAAGAGTATCGTACCAATGCCTGTAATGAAGATCGTTAGATTCGGATCAAAGCCCATCAGCAATGGGGCAAGTACGGTTGCACCGAACATGGCAAAAGCATGTTGCAACCCCAAAATAATGCTTTTTCCTGCGGGTAAATATTCATCTGTTTGCACAGGCATTGTATCTAAATCGCCTTGATAAGGCTTAAATTTTGGAAACCACGATTCTTTTGTTTGCATGGGTTTCCCCTCCTTGTAAAAGTAGGAATTTTTGAATTAGCACATTGGTAATGGCTCACAGTAACCACGGTTAAAATACATCAGCGCATTTAGTCCATAACTTTGCTTCATGGCTTTGACTTGGCAAAACAGCACATCATGGCTACCTACAGACATAGTCTGTACCACTTCACAATCAAAGCTCACCAAGGCATCCTCCAATACAGGTGCATTGGTCAACAGTGTGGACCATGTGCCTTGAGCAAAACGTTCGGGCATTGGCGTTTTCCCCCCAAACAGATTAGATAAGTGTTGTTGCTGACTCGACAACGTGTTTACACATAACACTTGATTGGTTTTAAAAGTATCAAACACAGATGCTGAGCGGTTTAAACACACTAACAACGTTGGCGGTGTATCGGTCACACTACATACTGCCGATGCCGTAAAGCCTGCCTGACCTGCCCCCCCATCTGTTGTAATCACATTGACCGCAGCCCCCAGATTCGCCATACCTTGACGAAATGTGTGTTGATCCAACATTGCCTCTGGTGCTTTATGATTCAGCATGGTTTCAACTTGATCTTGATTCATCAGTTTTGCATTCATCGTATTCTCCATGCCCTAAAAAATCGTATATCAGGGCATTAAAATTTGATTATTCCACTTAAGCCACATGTGCAACCGAAGCGATTTCAACCAAAGCCTCTGGCTTGACCAGTCCAGTCTGTACGCAATAGCGTGCAGGTTTATCGTTTGGAAAATACTCGGCATATACAGCATTAATCGCGCCATAATCGGCCCAATCTTTCACAAAAATATGATTAAAAGTGACGTCATCCATTGTGCCTCCTGCAGTTGCAAGGACTCGTTTAATGGTTTCTAAAATATGTCGAGTCTGTGCTGCGGCATCACCAACATGAACGACGTTGTTATGTTCATCAAAGGCCAAGGTGCCTGATACATAAACGATATTGTTAGCCTTAGTTGCAGGTACAAATGGTGCAAGTGGTTTCGCTGTGCCTTCAGGCACAATAATTTCTTTAGGCATGAGGTTTCCTCTATCTTTCGTATGTATGACTTATGCTGTTTTTGCCAGTGTTTGACTGCTTGGGGTTTCAAAGGTGTTCACAAAACTTTGTGTATCAGACACCCAACCAAAAAAGGTTTTGATGTTATAGAGACTTGCTTCTTGCGCCTCGATAGGCCCAGCTTGATAGCACGCATCCTTAAGAGCGACCCCAAAATACTCCAAGAAAAAACCATCCCTTAAAGTCGACTCGACACAGACATTGGTCGCAATACCGACAAAAACTAAATTTCGGATTCCTCGCACCCGCAACATACTGTCCAACGCAGTATTAAAGAATCCACTATAGCGAGGCTTTTCTATGACTAAATCTTGTGGTTCAGGCTTGAGTGCATCAATCAACTCAAAATCCCAACCACCTTTTGCCAGTAGTTTTCCCTGCAGCTCTGGATTTTTGCGCATGGTTTTTAAAGCATTCGACTTATGGAAGTTTGGTGAATCACTCCCTCCTGCTTCACGGTACTGGTCATCCCAACCATTTTTAAAGTAAATCACCTGAATGCCAGCTGCATGTGCAGCAGTAATGGTTTTTTGAATGTTTTCAACCACAGGTTTGGTTTTAGATACATCAAACCCAGCCAAGTCCAAATAACCACCTTCTGAGGTATAGGCATTTTGCATATCAATCACAATCAATGCCGTGTGTTCAGGTGCTAAAGCAATATGTTCAGGTTCTGCTTTTAATGTTTTTGCGTGCAGACTTTGTTTTGTAAATTCTGCACAGACTATAGATTCATTCATGCGCTTTTCTCCAAAACAACGCGTGGTGCATCCGCTTCAACCACGATATGTTCACGGCATTTCATCAAAGGTTGTATACGCTGACCAAAGTCTTCGACCCCTTGTACAAAATCATCAAAGGTAAGCAAAATACCTTCAGTCCCCTGAATTTCACCAATTTCATCCAACATGTGAGCAACATGTTCAAACGAACCGACTAACGTTCCCATATTGATATTCACAGGCGAAACCGAGGATGCCATTTGGCGAATATTGGTATCTGTTCCAGATTTGGTATCTTTACCACCTTGGTTCATCAGCCAATTAATCGCCTCCATATCCGCACCAGCATTATATGTTTGCCATTTCGCATGCGCCTCTTCATCAGTTTCTGCAGCAATCACCATAAACAACACATAGGTTTGTACATCACGACCTGTTTTATCGGTTTGCTGTTTTAAACGCTCATTGATTTCTGCATAGGCTGTCGGTGTATTCAGCCCTTTACCGAAAACAAAGTTGTAATCGGCATATTTAGCAGAAAACTCAAGCCCTGTATCAGACTGACCCGCACAAATAATTTTCATGTCTGCTTGCGGACGTGGACTCACACGGCAGTCCTGCATAGTAAAATGCTCACCTTTAAAATCTGAACGACCTGTCGTCCAGAGTTCACGCAAAATTTCTACATATTCAGAAAGATATTCATAGCGCTGTGCAAAATATTCATCTCCTGGCCACATCCCCATTTGCGTATATTCGGGTGCTTGCCAGCCTGTCACGACATTTAAACCAAAACGACCATTTGAAATGGAATCAATGGTTGATGCCATACGTGCCACAATTGCAGGCGGCATCACCAACGTCGCTGCTGTTGCATAGATTTGGATTTTACTTGTCACCGCAGCGAGCCCAGCCATCAAGGTAAATGTTTCTAGGTTATGATCCCAAAACTCTGTTTTCCCGCCAAAGCCACGCAGTTTGATCATCGACAAAGCAAAGTCAAAACCATAATGCTCAGCACGTTGAACAATTTTTTTGTTTAGTTCAAATGAAGGCATGTACTGTGGCGCGGTTTCCGAAAGCAGCCAGCCATTATTTCCAATCGGGCAAAATACACCTATTTTCATCTCGTTCATCCTCTACACTTATTTCATTATTTGCAGAACATCAAAGGCTAAATACAGAAAAACTTTTGACCTTTAGTTTGATAAAAATATATTTGCACAAGCCATGCCAACTATTATTTATTGTTATTTTTCAAAATATTAAATATTTTTACTTAATTTTATTTTTTACCAAAAAGTAAAATTAGTTTTTATTTTATGCACTATCTCTGTGAGGAGTGATCAATGATTGTGCGGTAAATGATCCAAACTAGAATTTTTATATTTTTAGCCCAAATAAAAAAAGTGTATAGATTTTAAAACCTATACACCTTCACTTTATAAAGCCCAATTAAACAATCAATAATCTAAACTAAACTAAACTTTCCTGTACGGTTAAAAAGCCCAACATTTCCTTATTCATCAGTACTGTTTCGGTTACAGTCGCTGCATGAGCGCCCTGCTTTAAAAGAGTCAACTGTGCATGCGGAAACAACTGTTTTAGGTTTTGTGAGCGTTCGTAAGGTACAAGGAAATCATCTTGATTCGCAATCAAATGCATCGGTATATTCTGCAAAGCGGCTCGTATCTCCTCGCTCAGTTCAAAGTCCATTAAAGCACTTAGCCGTCGCAATACATTTTCATGCGGTGGAAAGTTTTGAATTTGAAACTGTTCTTGCTTTTGAATATTTTCTATATTTGCTGAAATCCAAGCTGGCGGATATAAAAACAAGGCCTGTGCTTTGACATAAGCCTCAGTGCCTGCACATGTTAAAAGGTTAATTCGGGTTTCAAAGCATTTATAGGTATGCGCATCTAACGTGTCCCAACCATTTAAAATCGTGATTGATAACATCTGATACTCGATCGATTGGCATAAGGATGCCAACTCCGCACCAATAAAACCACCTAGTGCATGACCGATAAAATGAAAGCGTTGAATATGTTGTTGCTTTAAGATCAGAAAAAGCTGCTGCCCCAAATCGCGTATGCAATAATTTGGTTTTAATAATGTACTGTTTTCATGGCAACCTTCTTGATCGTAAGTTAGGACATGAAATTTGGTTTGTAGGTCTTGAATTTGTGGCTGCCAAAACTGCGCATGTCCACCTAAACCCGACGACAAAACCACATATTCAGCGTCTTCTATATGGGATGGAAAAATTTGTACATTCATCTCAAAGTTTACTTTTTGGTCAAAAATATTATCTAGCAATAATTATGCCTTTTAATAAATGTTTGTATTTTTTAAATTTATAATGATTTTTTAAAAAGCTCTGTAATTATGATTTTAATGCCCTCTATATGATAAAATATTCAAAGCTTATTATAAATAATCATAAAGAATGAGTTTTTGATTTAAAAAATCAACTTAAATTATATAAATATCGAGAACTTAAGCAACATTTTGAATAACTAATTTTGATGTAAACATTCAGTATATATAACTTTAGCTAATATTTTATTTCACTAAAAGCCATGCATATTGGACTTGAAAAGACAGCATTATGAACGGCTTGGTTTTATACTAAGCGCACAGTTGTTTTGTTTTATGAGTAGGTTTTAAATGAACACAGGACTTGAAATAACGTCTATGCGCGACTCTGCTGAAGTTGTTGTGAGTATTTTAAAATCTCTAGCCAATACTGATCGTTTATTAATTTTGTGTCATTTGTCGCAACAAGAACTTAATGTTTCTCAAATTGAAGAAATTACCGACATCAAACAGCCGACTCTTTCTCAACAATTAATGATGTTACGTAAAAGTGATGTGGTAAATACGCGCCGTGATGGTAAGCAAATTTATTACTCCATTAAAGATGAACGCATGATTGAAGTTTTAAATACTTTGTATAGCTTGTACTGCCCAAAACCACGTCTCTAAACCAAATCACTGCTATATTTTCTGTGCTCTGAAAACGAATGCTAAGACTTCTTAGCATTTTTTATGCATAATATATCTAAATTTGTGATTTAGATTTTTTTATGTCTGATTGGAATCGTCGTCTAAGCCATTATCTACCCGCATGGCAATGGCTTAAGTACTATGACACGCCTACGTTTAAGTCAGATTTACTTGCATCTTTTATCGTCATTGCTATGTTGGTTCCTCAAGGCATGGCCTATGCCATGTTGGCAGGCTTACCGCCAATCACTGGGCTATATGCCAGCATTATCCCAATGATTATTTATGCCATCATTGGTGGCAGCCCTACACTTTCCATTGGTCCTGTTGCCATCATTTCGATGATGACCTTTGCGACGTTGAACTCGATGTTTGAAGTTGGTTCACCAGTTTATATACAAGCGGCATGCTTATTAGCCCTAATGGTCGGTATCATTTCCCTACTGTTGGGTTTATTTCGCTTTGGTTTCCTCATCCAACTCATTAGCCACCCCGTCATTCAAAGTTTCATTATTGCGTCTGCTTTGCTGATTGCTTTGGGTCAGTTGAAGTTTATTGTCGATCTGCCTTTAAAAGCCAATAATATCCCCGAGTTTGTGGTAAGTGTTTGGCAATACATCAGTTTAACTCACATAGGTACGCTGCTGTTTGGACTGTGCGCAATTGTATTTTTAATTTATGCACCAAAGCTGCTGAATACTAATGCCTTAAAAGGTTGGTTCGGATCGACCGTATTACTTTCGCGTACCATTCCTTTATTTTTAGTGGTTGCCTCGATTGCCTTGGTCTATTTTTTCCAACTACAAACGCTTGGAATCAAAACGGTCGGAATCATTCCATCTGGTATGCCCCCACTCGATATGCCATATTGGAATTGGACTTTAGTTCTGCAACTTTTGCCAGGCGCAACCATGATCGCGATGATCAGTTTTGTTGAATCACTTTCCATTGCTCAAGCCACTGCTTTACAAAACCGAAGCCAACTCAACAGCAACCAAGAACTTATCGCTTTGGGGTTAGCCAATATCAGTGCAGGTTTCAGTTCGGCCTTTCCTGTAACAGGCAGCCTTTCTCGTACTGTCGTTAATGCAGATGCAGGCGCTCAGACCCCTATGGCGGGTGTGCTCTCTTCGCTGTTGATTATTGTAGTGAGCTTATACTTTACAGGTTTCTTTCAGGACCTTCCTTTAGCCATTTTGGCTGCAACGATTATCGTCTCCATATGGAAACTTGTGGACTTTAAACCCTTCATCGAAGCATGGAAGTATTCTAAAGCAGATGGTATCGCGATGTGGATTACCTTTTTTGGTGTTGTCTGTATCGATATTTCAACTGGCCTGATCATTGGCATGATCTCAACCTTTATTTTGTTGCTTTGGCGGATTAGCCGGCCACATATTGCTGTGATTGGCTTGGTCGAGGGGACGCAACATTTTCGCAATGTTGAACGCCATCAAGTTCAAACAACGGCACAAGTACTGTCAATGCGTATAGATGAAAGCCTAACCTTCTTAAATGCCAACATATTGAAAGGTGAACTGATCAATGCCGTGAGCCAACAACCTGAGTTAGCCCATGTGGTGATTAATTGCTCCAGTGTGAGTAGTATCGACTTGAGTGCTTTAGAAATGCTGGAAGATATTAATCTAGAATTGGCCAAGCAAAACATTCAGCTGCATTTGTCCGAAGTTAAAGGCCCTGTGATGGATCGACTGCAAAGCTCAAAACTATTGAAACATTTGAGTGGGAATGTATTTTTAACTCACTATCAAGCCATTCAGACCCTTTCACCTCAGCTGCTTAAAACTTCATAAGAGACCGAATGTCTGCTTGCACTTTTTCAATATAGTGAGAAATATCAAGCAGACATTTATGATAAAAATCCATTAAATATGTCATTTTTATGAATTAAAATGAATAATAAAAACTGGAATTACAATAACTTAATTTTTATATTTAAATATTTTTCAGTCAGTTAGCAAATTAGGTATAAAATGGCGCACTTAAAATCCGTATTTTGTCCTCGTAATTTCAACAAGGCGCCTCTATGTTTTCTGTTTTAGCGCGAATGAGTCTAGTTACTCGAATTATTATTGCCATTATTTTGGGTATTGGTGTGGCCCTCGTTTTCCCAGGCGTTGCACCTTATTTGAGCCTGCTAGGCGACTTATTTATTAAAGCGTTAAAATCTGTCGCGCCTGTACTTGTATTTGTCTTGGTTCTTGCTTCTATTGCAAATTTTAAAGTAGGTCATAGTGCGAATTTACGTCCTATCATCATCATGTATGCCGTGGGTATGCTACTGGCTGCTTTTTCAGCAGTTGCTGTCAGCATCGCTTTCCCAAGTACTTTGTTCTTAAACTTACCTGCAAATACTGACTTACAACCACCAAGTAGCTTGATTGAAATCTTTAAGAACCTACTGCTGAGCTTTATTGCTAACCCTGTAACTGCCATTAGTGAAGCAAACTTCATTGGTATTTTAGCTTGGGCTGTGGCCTTGGGTGCTGCATTCCGTCATGCCAAAGACTCAACCAAAGACTTACTCAATGATACTGCACACGCAGTAAATAGCGTGATTCGTTTGGTGATTAACTTTGCGCCTATCGGTATTTTCGGTCTAGTGGCGGTAACCTTTGCAGAAACAGGTTTAAGTACCTTAGCAAGCTATGCACACTTATTGGCGGTCTTACTCGGCACAATGGCTTTCGTTGCCTTAATCATCAACCCGCTTATGGTTGCTGTGGTAACACGTAGCAATCCATATCCTTTGGTATTTCAGTGTTTACGTGAAAGTGGTATCACTGCTTTCTTTACGCGTAGTTCTGCTGCGAACATTCCTGTGAACTTAGATCTTGCAAAACGTTTGGGTGTGGCTGAATCTACAGCGAGTGTAGCCATTCCACTCGGTGCGACCATTAACATGGCCGGCGCCTCAGTGACTATTACTGTGCTTACACTGGCAGCAGTCAATACACTAGGTCTTAATGTTGACTTTACCACCATGATGATTTTATCTGTGCTTGCAACAGTTTCAGCTTGTGGTGCTTCTGGTGTTGCAGGTGGTTCTTTGCTGTTGATCCCTGTTGCGTGTGGACTGTTTGGTATTTCATCTGATATTTCAATGCAAGTGGTTGCAATTGGTATGGTGATTAGCGTACTACAAGACTCTACTGAAACCGCATTGAACTCATCAACTGACGTATTATTTACTGCAGCAGTTGACCGCGCTTCAAAATAATATATTGTAGAATCAGTATATTATTTCTTTTTTGAAGTTATGCCATTTCAACACTTACCACTTTGGATTCAACTGGGGGCATTCTTTCTTGCAGTCAATGCAGGAATGATTAATGTCTTAGGACTGGTGACTGTTTTACACCAGTCTGTTTCCCATATGACAGGTAATGTAAGTGTTTTGGCGATGTCGCTTGTACATTGGCAACCCGAAAGCATTTTATATTTGCTATTAGTAACTGTCTGCTATGTCATCGGTTCATTTTATAGCGGTGTAATTCTGGGAAATAGTCACTTTCGATTGGGACGCCGCTATGGCGTACCACTCACGTTAGTGGCTTTTTTTATTTTTCTGTGTTGGTTCTTTCTGCCTTATTTTCCACGTTATGCTTTACTCTGGGCCTGCGTCGCAATGGGTGTGCAAAATGCCATGGTGAGCCATTATAAAGGCACTATCATCCGCACCACACATTTATCGGGTGTTCTTACCGATCTCGGCTTAGCGCTTGGTTATCGTGTGCGCGGACTCGTGGTTGAGCGTCGGCGTGTAGTTTTACATCTTTTGATTTTAAGTGGCTTTTTGATCGGCGGACTCTGTGCAAGTTGGATGTATCCCTATTTAAAACTCAATTCTTTTTTAGTTCCAACAGCATTAAGCTTGATCCTTAGTGTTGTATATTGGATCATTTACTTTCGTTATCGTCGTTTTTAAACGCAGTTGTGGAATTCGCTATGGTAAAAAATGCATTACAGGCTCAGTTACTCAAAGCCGGTTTAGTTGACAACAAAAAGGCCAAAAAACTTTCTAAACAAGCAGTGCATGAGCAAAGAACAGGTCAAAGCAGTGAAGCAGAGATCAAGGCAAAAATTGCACAAGACAAACAGCAGAAACAGGCCAAAGATCAAGCCATTGAACTTGAAAAGAAAGCGATATTGCAAGAAAAAGAGCTCAAAGCGACGATCATTCAAATGATCACGCAGCATAAAATCAGGGATACCGATGGTGACGTGGCCTATCAGTTTATTGACGATGGCAAAATCAAAAAACAATATATCAATCAACAAATTTATAATGCCTTGGTTGCTGGTAGCCTCGTGATTGCACGCGATCATGAAAGTTATGCCTTCTTACCTAAAGCTTTAGCTGATCGTATTAATGCCAAACTTGAAGGCTTTATTATCGTAAATACCTCAGAGAAAAATGAAGCAGTCACCGATGAGGAAGATCCATACGCTGCGTACGTGATCCCTGATGATCTCATGTGGTAATTATTGAGCCATCAGAAGCTTCCATATTGGAAGCTTCTTTTTTCCTAATTCATTATAAAACTAATTTACCATTCTACTAACCTGACATATCCCAACCATCAACAAGCTATATTTCACGACATCCAAATAATGACTGAAAGTCGAATCTAAGAGAGTAAATAAACAAGTCGTTGATAACATGTATAAACTTAGTGACACAATTTGCTTAATTCGTATAGCTGATTACACTATTTGCAGTGTTTTAATCAAAAGAAGATCGCATTTTGGATAATTTTCATTTTATACAGAGTTTAAAAGACTGGTCAGACCAGTATCCTTGGATCGAAATGCTGACAGGATTCTGCATACTCATTCTAGTGGCTATACTGGCGTATATTATTGCCAAGCATGTTGTCGTTCGTGGTATTCGGCATCTCATCACTAAGCTAAAATTTGCCAATCACGACATCATGTCACAGCATAGTGTGATTCGTCGAATTGCGAACATTGTCCCAGCAATCGTCATTATGAATGGTATCGTTACCGTTCCTCACCTATCTGCGAAAATGGTCAGCTTTGTCCAAATGGCGGCACAGGCCTTTATTTTCTTAACCATTGCGCTCGCGATTGGTGAATTACTGAATATATTCAATTTGGTTTATCAACGTAATCCAAAGTCTAGAAATAAGCCTATCAAAGGCTATCTACAGCTGATCAAACTCATTATTTTCATCGTTTGTGGCTTGATGATCTTAGGGACTTTCCTGAAAAAAGATGTCTTCACCTTGCTGGCGGGCTTCGGTGCTATGGCGGCAGTGCTGATGTTGGTCTTCCAAAACACTATTTTGTCTTTGGTGGCTTCTGTTCAGATTTCATCCTACGACATGGTTCGCATTGGAGATTGGATTGAAATGCCATCTCTGAATGCAGACGGTGATGTCATTGATATGTCATTACACACCATCACTGTACAGAACTTTGATAAAACCTTTACCACGATCCCAACCAACAAATTGGTCACAGATACTTTTAAAAACTGGCGGGGTATGTCACAGGCAGGCGTACGTCGTATCAAACGCTCACTTTATATTGACCAAAGTAGCGTTCACTTTATGTCTGAAGCAGAGCAAAGCAAACTTAAAGAGTTTTTATTATTAGACCAATATTTGGATCACAAAAGCACAGAGCTGGTTGAGTTTAATCAAAAACTGAGCAATACATCTCCTTGTAATCAGCGACGTTTAACCAATATCGGGACCTTCCGTGCGTATGTTGAGCTGTACCTTAATCAGCATCCGAACATTTCAAAACATCAATCTTTAATCGTACGTCAGCTACAACCGACTGAAAAAGGCTTGCCACTGGAAATTTATGCATTTAGCAATCAAATTGCATGGAAAGATTATGAAGCAATTCAGTCGGATATTTTCGATCATTTAATTGCCATTCTTCCCGAATTTGGTCTCAAAATTTACCAAGCACCATCGGGATATGACATGCAAATCGCAATGTCAAACACGTAATTTTTTCACTTGGGTATGCTAAAACTGCTCCAGTTTTGGCATACCAAGGTCTTAAAAACGCAGAATAAGCGTTTCAACATATGTTCTGAATCATCAACTCTAGAATAAAGATTCTGGAAATACATAACATTAGTTTTTCAACAACTGTGTTATTTACGTTGTGTATTATGTAAATTAATTATGTGATTATTTACATGAAATATACCGCAATATCACAATATCAACCTTTTCTCTTCATTAAATTAGCCACTCCTTTTCACTTTGTAAGACTTTCTAAAATGAGTACTTTAAATAAATCTTTATGTGCTGCCCTTTTAGCTGTAGCAGCGACATCTTCTTTTGCAGCAGAAACTCAAGTTGTAGAAACCACTCAAGCTGCTGTTGCAACTGAAAATGCAGCACCTGCTTCAGAAGCTGCGGCATCTGATGCGGTTGCGACATCAGAAGCTCAAGCAAACTAATGCTTTAAGCATCTTGGGGGATTCATTCGATTGGATTCCCTTTTATCACTCTTCTCTATATCAGACTTTTATATCTATTCATCTACATTTCTTGCTATCAATACTACTACAGCAACGTTCAGTCTCTCTCAATTTACACAGACCACTGAGGTCTTTTCATGCTAAAATTTTCAAATTCTACTTATTTATAAAACAAGTCATTACCTCATAAATGACTTATTTTTAGAAGGTTTTATTCATGTTCAAATGGTTTGAAAAACGTGTTGATCCCTATCCAGAAGAAGGTTTAAACCAACCTTTACCGACCACGTTCTTTCCGTTTGTATGGCAGGCCGCTAAAGGTGTGCGTGGCTATTTGCTGATCTTGGTTTTATTCACGGCTGGGGCTGCCAGCTTTGAAGCTTTGTTTTATGCCAAAATTGGTGACTTAGTGAACTGGCTCAGTAAAAGCCAGCCAGAAACATTTTTAGCAGAACATGGTTCAAATTTAGTCCTTTTATTCTGTATTTTATTGGCCAATATTTTATTTGCCAGTTTACAGTCGATTATTAAACATCAAGTATTATTTAGTACTTTTCCCATGCGTCTGCGCTGGCGCTTTCATAATTTACTGTTGAAGCAAAGTCTCGACTTTTTTCATAATGATTTTGCAGGAAGACTCTCCGCAAAAGTCATGCAAACTGCACTGGCAATCCGTGAGTTCTGGGTTATTTTGGGTGACATGTTGGCATATGTGCTCATTTATTTTGTCACGGTCAATCTGGTACTTGCCGCTATCTCCCCGCTCCTAATATTACCTTTACTGGTCTGGTTAGCTTTGTTTATCTGTGCAGCGTATTATTTCATTCCACGTTTGAGCAAAGTTTCAAATGAACAGGCTGATGCCAGAGCTGTGATGACTGGCCGTGTTACCGATGCCTATACCAATATTCAAACAGTAAAGCTTTTTGCCCATGCAGGACGAGAAAGCTTATATGCTAAATCCTCGATGCAAGAATTCATGGTCACCGTTTATAAACAAATGCGTTTAGGTGCCAAATATGAAATCAGCATCCTGTTTTTAAATATAGTGCTGTACGCGGGTGTATTGGGCACTGCGGTTTGGTTATGGATGAATGGGCGAGTTGAACTTGGTGTTATTGCTGCTGCAACGGCTATGATTTTAAAACTGAGCAGTATCGCAGAATTTATCATGTGGCAAACCTCAGCACTTTTTGAAAGTGTCGGCACCATTCAAGACGGCATGAAAACCCTCGGTCGTTCGATCACGATTCAAGACAAACCTGATGCCAAAGACCTTAAGGTTAAACAAGGCGTGATTGAATTTAAAGACGTCACTTTCGCGTATAACAGTAAAAATGTCATCGACAATTTAAACCTACGCATCCGAGCTGGTGAAAAAATTGGGATCGTAGGTCGCTCTGGTGCAGGGAAATCAACACTGATTCAATTATTGCTGCATTTTTATCAATTGAAACAGGGTGAAATTTTAATTGATGGACAGAATATCGAAGATGTCACCCAAGACAGCTTACGTCGTAATATTGCCTTAGTGACTCAAGATACCTCCCTGCTACACCGTAGTGTCGCAGAAAATATCAAATATGGCCGTCCCAATGCCAGTGATGAAGAAATGTATGCTGCTGTACGTAAAGCCAAAGCCGAAGAGTTTATTCCTCAGCTGACTGACTTACGTGGTAAATCAGGTTATGAAGCCTATGTTGGTGAGCGTGGAGTGAAACTTTCAGGTGGCCAACGCCAGCGTATCGCCATTGCTCGTGTGTTCTTAAAAGATGCGCCGATTCTAATTTTAGATGAAGCCACCAGTGCCCTAGACTCAGAAGTTGAAGCTGCAATTCAATCTAGCCTTGATGACTTAATGCAAGATAAAACAGTGATTGCGATTGCTCACCGTCTTTCAACCATTGCTCAAATGGATCGTTTGATCGTGCTTGATGAAGGTCGTATTGCAGAACAAGGGACACATGAAGAGCTGATTCAAAAAAATGGTATCTATGCCCACCTTTGGCAGCGTCAAACAGGTGGATTTTTAACGGAACAACATCCGATTAAAAAGAAAGAAGCCTAATTTTACTTTCCATTTTCAGCACGCTTAGATCATTATCATCAATGATTTTAGCATGCTGATTTTAAAAGATTTCACTTAATTTTTAGCGTCATTTGCTGAGCCTTTATTTTTATCGAGAGTCTTATATTTTTGCTCAGAAATTTATGATATTTATAATATCGTTCCACTAAATCAGAAATGAAAAGGATACTGAATTGATATAGGCTCGGAACATATTGTCCAACAATATGCTCCATGAATTTGAAATATTCATGCCAATATAACTTCAGTCAGAAAAGAAAGAAAAATGCAATGGATCGCGCATGAAAACAGTTTCACTTCGCCAAGATCAAGGAATTCCTGGTGTTTATGGCTTATTGTTGTTAGATGTTGTGTCTCGTTGGGGCTATAACGCAGAGACGCTATTTTCCCCTTTTCAACTCACGAGCGAACAACTCGCAGAGCCTGACTTTCGCATACCTGTTCATACTGCCAATGAACTTGTGAAGTTGGCCAGCCGTCTCACTGGTGAGCCCACGCTTGGCTACCATCTAGGCACGCAAATGCGTATTTCAATTCATGGCTTCATTGGCTATGCCATTATGACCACCCATGATATTGGCGAAGCCTTGGTACTTGCTAACCGTTTTATTCAACTGCGCATGCCTTTTTTGCAGCTTTTCTTTTCCACCTTTGGCGAAAAAGCGACTTTACAATTACGCTGTGATGTCGATATAGAGCCGTTGCGTACCGATATTGCGATCAGTATTATTTTTGGCATTGTTTCTATGAGCAAGGCGCTCACTGGCATTGAAAATCTGGCTGGGGAAATTGATTTCGATTTTCCAGAACCTGAAGGTTTTGATCGCTATCGAGCAAAGCTGCCAAACCATAGTGTTCGCTTTGATCAACCACATTTACTTTTGAGTTTCGATAAGCATTATCTAGGTTTTAAAATGGTCAATGCTGATCCACTTGCAAGCCAAATAGCCATTAATCAATGTGAAGCTGAGCTCTCAGCCATGGGCGAACGCCGAAGATTATCGATGCGTGTTCGTGACATTCTAACGCACTCAGAACAACACTATTTAAGCATCGAGCACGTAGCAGACCTCTTACACATGTCTGATCGTACACTGAAACGCCAATTGGCTGCTGAAAGCACGTCCTTTTCAACCATTGTGGATGAAGTGCGTTACCGTCATGCCACGTCACTTTTATCACGTACAGACTATAGCTTAGAGCAAATTGCGGATGAACTCGGATATAGTGATGTGGCAAATTTCAGCCGAGCCTTTAAGCGTTGGAGTGGACGCAGCCCGAGTAATTGGCGTAAAGATCCGTATTTATAGATCTTTTGTTTTGATAGAAAAGCATGTATAAATCATGCGAAAAATGATTTTTGTATTTTAAGGAGTTATTCATGAATCATCCTTCAGAATTGAAGTATGCGAGTACACATGAATGGGTGCGTATTGAAGGTGATCTTGTTGTAACTGGTATTTCAGACCATGCACAGGATGCTTTAGGCGATTTAGTCTATGTTGAAACACCAGAAGTTGGTCAACAAATCACTGCAGGCGAACAAGCGGGTGTAGTTGAATCTGTAAAAACAGCTTCTGATATTCATGCACCAGTTTCTGGCACCGTAGTAGAAATCAATGCCAATCTGGAAGATGATCCTGACTTCGTCAATGATGACCCCTATGGCAAAGGTTGGATTTATAAAATCAAACCAGACAATATCGCAGATGTAGAACAACTCCTTTCAAACACAGCCTATGAAGCGGGTCTATAAGCCTAGTATTCATATTTACGATTCAAAAAATCAGTCTGCGGACTGATTTTTTTGCAACTATCCTCTTATTTTGATAAATTAACTCTATATTTATATATTCAACTCGTTTAAATACCAATATTTATCACTATAATTATACTTTTCACGTGTATTATCTTATAATTTGATTGTTCTAATTTCACAGCCGTGACCTAGCTTCTGCATAAAATAATAACAACAGTTTACGTCCTGTGGCCTCATCTTCGAGCCAAGGGTTCTGCATGTCTGTTCTCAATACATCATCACTATGGAATAAGTCTTTTATTCTGTGCTTAGCGAACAATCTGTTTTTGTTCATCTTTTACTTTGCACAGACCTCAATCCTTCCAATCTATATTTTGAATGATTTGGGTGGTAGCCTTGCACAAGCAGGCTTAGCCATGACTTTGTTCATGGCATCGTCTATCGCAGTTCGCCCTTTTAGCGGACTGATTATTGAAAAATTGGGCAATAAGAAAACGCTTTTTATCGCGGAAGCCCTATTTTGTTTGTTTTCCTTGGCTTATTTGTTTGCTGATAATTTACACCTGTTGTTACTGATTCGTTTTCTACATGGCATTTGGTTCAGCATCGTCACCACAGTTGCCGTACCTATCGTCAATGAGTTTATTCCAGAAAAACGTAAAGGCGAAGGCATGGGCTATTTTGTCATGTCCATTAATCTGGGGATTGTACTTGGGCCATTCCTCGGTTTAACCCTGATCCAGTCCGTATCCTATCCAATGGTCGCAGGAATTTTAGCGTTTAATGTCTGTCTCGGTTTCTTGTTTTGCTTCTTTATCCCAATTCAGCAAACCACTCAAAAATTGAAACCTGCCGTGAAGCGCAAGCTCAGTATCCATGACTTTGTTGAAACCAAAGCCTTGAATATTTCAATTATGGGCATGATCGTTTCTTTTTCCTATGCCAGTATCATGTCCTTCATTTCAACTTATGCAGAGTCTAAACATCTGCTGAACTACGCGAGCTTGTTTTTTATCGTCTTTGCAATTTCTATGATGAGTCTACGCCCAATTACAGGCAAAATTTATGACCGTCGCGGAGCGAGCTATGTGATTTACCCAGCGATTATATTATTTAGCTTGGGGCTTATGATTCTCAGTCAGATTCAATCTTTGACGGGTTTATTGGTTGCTGCTGTATGCGTTGGTATGGGCTTTGGTTCTGCACAGCCTTGTCTACAAACTTTAGCTATTCAAGGTGCTGAAAAGCATCGGATTGGCCATGCGACCTCTACATTCTTTACCATGTATGACTTGGGTATTGCACTTGGTTCTATATTGTTGGGCATACTCATTTCTAAGCAAGGTTATAGCTTTACCTATTTATTCTGTGCACTGACAACCGTTTTAAGTTTATTTTTCTATGCCTTTATTACGAATAGAAAGAAAACCGCTTAAAACATCAGTCCGTATGCCCATAGTAATGAACATACGGACTCAAAAATTAAGCGTCGGCCTTCTCTTCTTCAGCGTCTTTGGCTTTTTCAGCAATCGCTTGATCAAAAGACAAAGCACTATTTGAGCTTAACTGCGGGTTGGCACGACTACTCTTTAACTTAATCTGTAGACGTAATTCATTGACCGAGTCTGCATTTCGTAGCGCTTCTTCGTAAGTAATTGCACCTTGATTGTATAAATCAAACAAAGCCTGATCAAAGGTCTGCATACCGAGCTCTCGTGACTTCGACATCACTTCTTTGAGTTCATGGAAATTCCCTTTAAGTATCAAGTCTGACATCAACGGCGTATTGAGCATGATTTCCACTGCTGCTCGGCGACCACGCCCATCTTCAGTTCGTACCAAGCGCTGTGAAATAATCGCCTTCATATTAGAAGATAAGTCCATCAAAAGTTGATTACGACGTTCGTCTGGGAAAAAGTTAATAATACGATCTAAAGCCTGATTTGCATTATTGGCATGCAGTGTCCCCAGGCATAAGTGGCCTGTTTCCGCAAAAGCTATGGCATGTTCCATCGTCTCCGTATCACGAATCTCACCAATTAAAATGACATCGGGCGCTTGGCGCAGAGTATTTTTCAAAGCATTGTGCCAAGAATGACAGTCCACACCCACTTCCCGATGAGTAATCATCGATTTCTTATGCTTGTGAACATATTCCACTGGGTCTTCAACCGTAATAATGTGCCCTGCCGAGTTCTCATTTCGATGATCAATCATCGCTGCCAAAGACGTAGATTTACCCGACCCTGTACCACCGACAACGAGTACTAAACCACGTTTTTCCATAATTACGTCTTTTAAAGACGTTGGAAGTTGTAACTTAGTGAAGTTAGGAATTTCCGCAGTAATCGTACGAATCACCATACCTACATGCAGTTGCTGCTGAAAAACATTTACACGAAAACGTGAAACATTGGGAACGCTAATTGCAAAATTACACTCCAGCTCAGTTTCGAACTCCAATCGTTGCTTTTCGTTCATTAAACTATAAGCAAAGAGTTTGGTCTGATCAGATGGCAAGTTTTGTTGACCCAGTGGCTTCATGAGGCCCTGATGCTTAATACTTGGCGGAAAGTCTGCAGATATAAATAAGTCTGAACCACCATACTCAACCACTTTGCTGAGCATGTGAAACATCATCCGACGGGCTTCTTCTAAAAGTTCTGCAGAATACATAGTGTTCTCTAAAAATTAGTGCAAATAGCTGACTTTAAAAAGCATTTCTTTTATTCAAAATACAATTTTTTATCGTGTTCTTTCAGGCTTCTGATTTTGCATAAGTTTCTGCTCTAGCTCAACCTAATTTATCGTTTGATAAATAACTTTTAGCTTATTTTTCAATTTATTATCTTCATTTATTGAACTACATCACAAAAAAAAGACCTTTCATTGAAAGGTCTTTTTGGTTGCGTTGATTAAGCACTACGTTGAACAGCGTGGCTGCGTAATGTGTCGGCAACCTCTAAGAGTACTTGCTCAGTTTTTTCCCAGCCTAAACAGCCATCGGTAACAGACTGACCATAGACCATGTCATCTGAAATTTTCTGGTTACCATCAACCAAGTGACTCTCAAGCATGACACCACACACATTGCTTTGCGTGCGTTCCGCAACAATGCTACGTAATACATCAGGTTGATTGAGTGGATTTTTACTACTGTTCCCATGACTACAGTCAATCACCAACGCGGGTAATTCACCTTTGACTTTATCTTGCATATGACGAATATCTGCTAAAGCATAGTTAGGCCCTGAGTTTGCACCACGTAAAATCAAGTGCGGCTTCGGATTTCCTTGGGACTGAAGCATACATGCCATGCCTTGCTGCCCAATTCCCATGAACTGGTGAGAGTTTGATGCAGACTGAATCGCATCCAGAGCAATTTGAATTGAACCATCTGTGCCATTTTTGAAACCAATGCTGAATGGCATATGACTCGAAATTTCACGATGAATCTGCGACTCGCTGGTACGCGCACCAATAGCTCCCCATGCCAACAGATCGTCGAAATAAGCAGTCGCCATCGGGCTTAAAATTTCTGTAGCAATCGGCAAACCCATTTCAATAATCGCTAAATACAATGCTCGAGACTGCTCTAATCCCAACTGCATATTGGAAGATCCATCAAGTAAAGGATCGTATAAAAAACCTTTCCAACCCACTGTTGTCCGTGGTTTTTCAATATAAGCACGCATTACGAAGAAAATCTGATCTGAAACTTTGGTTTGTAATTGTTTTAACTTTTCAGCGTATTCTAAAACCGCAATAGGGTCGTGAATGGAACATGGGCCAGTAATGACCATTAAACGATGGTCTTTGCCTTCTAATATATTTCGAATGGTTTGACGCTGTTCAGCAATTTGTAGTTTTAATGGCGCTGAAAGTGGCAACTGCGCTTTGAGTTGCTGCGGCAAACTTAAAAGTGTTTCTTGAACTGTCGTTTGAGTACTTTGTAGTGCAGTATTTAGAGCATTCATTGGTTTGTATCCTTTGGACTGTGGTCTTCAGTCCGATCTTTTATTTGAGCGTTATGGGTCTAATGGATTGCTGGGCTAAAGTCATAAATTGACTAAAGTAAAACCAATAAAAGTTGCTAAAGTATGAATAGTTAGTTGTTTTCATGAAGTACTCCAAAAATTATTAAAACAGCAGATATAAAAAAACCTGACCAGGGTTGCCGATCAGGTATTAACTAGGTGGGCAACCTTTTGATGCCCGAACGCGTTCAGGCAATTATCTAAATTGCCAAAAGTAATAATTTGCGTTAGAGGTTACAGGTTGCTTTAACATTTTTATATCTTCAAAAATATGTTATCTGAAATTTAAAATACGCTGATTTTTTTGCTTTTACAACACTTTTTTATACAAAAAATTCTGTTCTATTCCGTTTAAGCCTTTGCCTTTAACTTAATGGCCTATCATGTTTGAGTTCATGAGAACAGTCGCTATGAAGCCTAGTGTAGTTTTAGCAACTGCATTTCTGCCTGCTGAGCACAAACAGGTGGACTAAACAGATAACCTTGCCCAATATGACAGCCCATATCTCTTAACAGCTGCAATTGTGTTTCGGTTTCAATGCCTTCGGCAACGATATCCATTGATAAAATCGGGCCGAGTTTGGCTAACCCTTCGACAATGGCATAAATCGATTTATCATCACTTAAGCGTTGTACAAAAGAGCAGTCAACTTTAATAATATCAACAGGATAGTCGCGCAAATGAGTAAGAGAAGAATGCCCCGTACCAAAATCATCCAGCGCTATTCGGACACCATTTGCTTTGAGTTTTTTAAGGGCGCGAACCACATATTCATAGCCGCGTTCAGCCAAATGATATTCAGTAACCTCAATTTCAACAAATTTCGAGGGTATACGGTAGGCTTTGAGACGTTTTAAAAAGATCTCAGCAAAATTATCACGCATAAATTCAACAGGTGCTGCATTTATCGAAATAGGTACAATCTGTAAGCCTTTTGCGCGCCATTCAGTAATCTGCTTGAAAACCTGATGCTGCATAATCTCACCAATACGGCTGGATAACTCATAATCATTAAAAGCTGCTGCAATTCGTGCAGGGCTTTGAATGTTATTTTGATCATCACGCCAGCGTAATAGCGCTTCATAACCAATAATTCGTTCTGAATCTAAACACACTTTCGGTTGGAAGAACGCCTCTATTGCAACATTACGAATAATTTGGTGCGCACAATTCAGTTGTTCTGATTGTTCCCGTACTGCATTAAACATATCCTGATCAAACATGCGCATACCGCCACGGCCTTGTGCTTTAACATCATTAAGTGCTGTGTCGGCACATTTGAGTAACTCACTGAGGTCATTCGCATCATCTGGATATAGACCACATCCAATGCTCATGCCACCATTGATGTAATTACCCGAAAAAGTAATGGGAAACTCAAGTTGTTGCAAAATCTGCTGGGCAATCTGATTGAGTTCGCCTATATCCTGCACATGTGGAATAATCACCCCAAATTCATCCCCACCAAGGCGTGCCAAGAAAGCTCGCCCTTCTAGAATTTGTTTTAAACGTTTCGATAAAATCCTTAACAAGTGATCGCCTGCGGCATAACCCAGTGTGTCATTGATGGTTTTAAAGTGATCTAAGTCCATCAGCATGACGGCTAACTTCTGCTTTTTGTCACGTGCATTGTTATACAGTTTTCTGATTTTTTCTTTAAACGCACGTCGGTTATTTAAACCCGTTAACTCATCACGTTCACTACCTTGTTTTAATTTTTGTTCGGCCAAATATTGCAATGTGATATCACGTGATACACATAAAATGCTCTGGGTCTTTCCATTAATATCAAGTACAGGGGTTAGAACATTATCCCAATAATAAACTTTTCCGTCTGATAAACTCATGCCATTAAAATGAGAAATTTGGCCTTGGCTTGCACTATGCAATGCTTTTTTGGCTTTTTTACGCACCGCAAGAGGCAAAAGTTCGACCCAAGACATACCAAAGTCTTTAACATCCTCACTTCCCAACAACATGACACATGCCGACTTATTCATATGGGTGACCGTACTATCTGGTTCAACTACAATAATGCAGTCTACACTGGCATTTAACATATCCGAATGAGCACGTAATAGCGCTAAAGACTCGATATAAATTTTCATGCCCTGATGAATATCAGTGCAACTCAGTTGAAATCCAGCGGTAGAGCGATCCATTTCACCTTGGACTAAGAACCAATGATACTGGCCCTGATGATTACGAATCCGGCAGGTTTTTTCAAATGTAAGCTCAACAATTATCGGTTGATGCAAAAATTCATCTAATGCTGGCACATCTTCAGGATGAATATATTCAACTAAATTGAAGCTATCTGCGGATAAATCCATCCCCCCCACATACTGGCGTAAGGGTAAATTTAAATATTTGCAGACATCATTATGTATCCAAAAAAGCTGAGGAATAATATCAATCAGATGGTGGTCTTTTTTTAAAGTAGAACGCTTTCCTGCCTGTTGATCATAGGCAATATTTTTAGATTTAATTTTAGGCTGTGAATGGGTTCGAGACATAATAATTATCTGCAACTTAAACTCGCTGGTTTAGTCCATAACCAGACATATTGTTTAAAAAAGAAATCAAGCAAAGTCATGAAAAAACAGTGAAAACAAAAAAATAAATATAAATATAACGACAGTGCGTGATTACCATCACAATATGCATCATATACAACTTATATAAGCGTATACCAATGAAAATTTGCAACTATTACACAATTCAGACAAATAACTGAGCGCGGCTTTCAATAGCACATGAGCATGCATTTAAGCAACATAACTAAGCCAAACAAATTTCAGTGAAAAACTAATAATAACAATACATTATTTTAAGTAAAGACCGATAATTCACATAATGATTAAGTTTATTCTATTTACATAAAGACGTTATTCATAGGAGCTTTACGCCCTACTTTTGTGCAAAAAAATCAGAAGCCTGATTGGTAAATATTATCCAATCAGGCTTCTGATTTAGTAGATAGTTGCAAGCTATGATTTAACGATTTTTTTCTTCAATAAACTCAAATTGTGTTTCAGAAAAGACTGTGTAGGGTCACTTTTTTCATAACATTCATTTGGCAGCGAGTATTTAGCCAACTTCACCCAAACAGATGAAAACTGTTTGATAAAGCTCGCTTCATTGTAATGAATTCCATACCCTGCACACAGTGCTTTAATTTTGGGTGCGACTTGTGCGTAGCGATTGGCTGGCATGTCCGGGAAAAGATGATGTTCGATTTGATGACTCAAGTTCCCGCTTAAGATATGCAAGGCCTGTGTCCCACTAAAATTACTTGAGCCTCGAATTTGGCGCAGATACCACTCGGCCCGTGTTTCATTGTCAATATTGTCCATTTCAAAGTTTTCAGCATCTTCAGTAAAGTGACCATTAAAAATCACCGCGGATGCCCATAAACTACGAATAACATTGGCTACTGCATTTCCTGCAAAAACTGGCAGTGCATTTGGCCCAGCAATCATGGGGAAAAAGACATAGTCCTTAATCACTTGGCGTTTCATTTTCTGCCTAAAATCATATGACTCTACCCAAACTTCACGCCAAGTTTTTGTTTTATAGGCCACCACATCTTCTATATGCAGATTTTGTATACCAACATACCACTCAAAAAACACCATCAACTGTGCAGCTAAAGGCAGATTCAGCAAAAAACGAGGTTCCCAGACCTGTGCATCGCTCACACGGACTAAGCCATAGCCGACATCATGATCCATACCAACAATATTGGTGTAGGTATGGTGGATATAATTATGCGTATGTTTCCAGTCGGGGCCTGTGGCCATAGTATCCCAATCATAATTTGCCCCATTGAGACTCGGATCATTTAACCAGTCAAACTGACCATGCATGACATTATGCCCAAGCTCCATATTTTCTACGATTTTAGATACCCCTAATAAACCTGTGCCCAAAAGCCATACTGGAGGCAGCCATCCTGCAAACATCAGCATTGCACGTGCGCTTATTTCGCTATAACGCACAAAATTTCGGATTTTGTAAATATACTCAGCATCTTTTTCATTGAGATTTTCCATCACTTCACGACGGATCGCTTCAACTTTCGCACCAAACTCTTCGACTTGTGCAGGACTTAAATATTTGGATTTACTGCTTTCACTAAAATAAACGGGAAGATTCATATCTATACCTTCTTAAAGGTTGATTACAACAGGACTAACCGCCTGTGAAATGCATAATTTAATTTGTGTGTTATTGTTTTGATCAAGCTCGCCTGTGAGCAGATTCCGCACCACACCCTTAACTTTAGTACATGAACAAGTATTACAAATGCCCATACGGCAGCCATGCGCGGTACGTAAACCCGCCTGTTCTGCACTGTCTAATAAATTGCTTTGAGCTTGAAACTGTTGCTGCGAACGTTGAAACGTGACCACTTGAGCGCTCTGAGTATGATCGACAACAATTTGAAAGTATTCGGTATGCAGATGGTCAACTAAGTCTAAAGCCTGATAAATTTCTGTCAGGCTTTGCATCATATTGGCAGCACCACAGGCATAGCATTCACGTTGTTCAAAACCTTCCACCTTTTGGCTAAGCAAGTCTAGGCTCAGATGTTGTTTATCCAGCAAGGTATTTACATGATGGTATTTAAACTGCGGATAATGTTCAGTAAGTTGTTGCAGTTCTGTATGAAAGGCATCATCCCGCGTAAAGTAAATGAGATCGAAATTGGAAACTGTTTGTGGGCGTTTCAATGCTGCTTTAATCAATGCATAAATTGCGGTAATACCACTTCCCGAGGCAATCATCAGTGCAGAGTGAGGCTGACTTTTTAAAACAAATTCGCCCTGCGTTTGGGAAATTTCAACTACACTTTTTACAGGCTGTTGAGTGAGTGCATTTGAAACTTTGCCCTGTTGCTTGACAGCAATCACAAGATTGCCATTTTCTATAATCTCGACAATCGAATAGCTGCGCTGCCAACGTACACCAGCAATGAGTACTGTCACTAAGATACTTTGCCCAGCTTGATAGTCGGTTGCTTTAAAATGATGATTTGGCTGTAACTGCATG
Organism: Acinetobacter sp. BWR-L5; assembly: GCF_039655985.1. Classification (NCBI taxonomy): domain Bacteria; kingdom Pseudomonadati; phylum Pseudomonadota; class Gammaproteobacteria; order Moraxellales; family Moraxellaceae; genus Acinetobacter; species Acinetobacter sp. BWR-L5. The sequence goes on from NZ_JAGFEV010000011.1 coordinate 43,494, forward strand.
TACACGAAGTCATCTGATAAGTGATGCTTTGCAACAATCCGCGCTTTGGCTTTTTTCCATGCCCATAGCGGATTTACTTTTTCAGCCAGAAAATCGATGAAATCTTCGCGTACCCATTCAGGACGGTATTCAACATGCTTTCCCATAGTCACCCTCTGCTTTAGTTTATTTTTATACAAGTGTGCATTATTGAGACATCAAGATAAGGTGAGAACCTATTTTCGACTATGTCATAAAAGGACAAAATCTAACGAATTGACATTTTTTATCATTTTTGTCTAACAATATGAACAGTTTTGCCAATTCACTTTTCTTCAAGCAAAAAAAAACCAAGCCGCAGCTTGGTTTTTTAAACATATTACAGCGAATTAGTCTTCAAAATGAATCACTGTACGGATTGATTTTCCATCATGCATTAAGTCAAAGGCTTCATTGATTTTGTCGAGACCCATGGTATGCGTAACAAATGGAGCTAAACGAATGTCGCCAGTCATGGCTTCTTCAACCATACCAGGCAGTTGCGAACGACCTTTTACACCACCAAAAGCTGTCCCTTTCCAGGTACGGCCAGTGACCAGTTGGAATGGACGCGTTGAAATCTCTTGGCCTGCACCCGCCACGCCAATAATCACCGACTGACCCCAACCACGGTGTGCACATTCAAGTGCTGAACGCATAACATTAGTGTTACCAATACATTCAAATGAGTGATCAACCCCCCAACCCGTCATTTCAACAATGACTTCCTGTACAGGGCGCTCATGATCTTTTGGGTTTACAAAATCAGTTGCTCCGAATTCTGCTGCTAATTTATATTTGTCAGGGTTCGTATCAACCGCAATAATACGGCTGGCTTTGGCTTTTTTTGCACCTTGTACAACTGCTAGACCAATACCACCTAAACCAAAGACTGCAACAGTATCACCCTCTTGTACTTTAGCTGTATTTTTGACTGCACCTAAACCAGTGGTCACGCCGCAACCCAATAGACAGACGTGTTCAGGGTTAGCATCTGGATTGATTTTAGCCAAAGACACTTCTGCGACAACGGTATATTCAGAAAATGTTGAACAGCCCATGTAGTGATAAATCGGTTGTCCATTATAGGAAAAACGCGTTGTACCATCGGGCATCAGACCTTTGCCCTGCGTAGCTCGAACTGCAACACATAGATTGGTCTTGCCTGACTGACAGAATAAACACTCGCCACACTCAGCTGTATACAGTGGAATAACATGATCACCCGGCTGAACGCTGGTTACACCTTCACCGACCTGAACTACGATACCCGCACCTTCATGGCCTAAAACTGCTGGAAAAACACCTTCAGGATCATCACCAGATAAAGTAAATGCGTCGGTATGGCATACACCTGTATGAGTAATCTTGACTAAAACTTCACCTTTTTGCGGTGGAGCAACGTCAATTTCTACAATTTCCAGAGGTTGTCCAGGTCCAAAGGCAACAGCTGCACGTGATTTCATTTTCGCTATCCTTAACAGGTCTTTAACAGATGCGCTACAGTAACCGCTTTTTATTCTCTGTTTCAACCTATAACATGTGAAATATATAACGTATAAAAATTAGGTCTTTAAAATAAATATGCCGATACCAACTCATTGTCGACCGCTGATTTTTCTGAGCACCGTTTTAACATTGGCGGGATGTCAACTCGCCCCCAATCAAGCTAAGCCTTCAGACCCTGTAGAGATATATGCACAGCATTGGCTTAATGGTCAAGATGCGTCTGTACAGCAAAAACAGGGACTTACGGCCTATTTAGCTCTAGATGAAGCATTTATGAGCATTGCCTCACGCTTACATTTGATACGAGAGGCGAAGCACAGTCTAGATGTCCAATACTATATTTGGGGAGATGACTTTATAGGCCATATGATGTTGCATGAACTATTAAATGCTGCAGATCGTGGTGTGAAAGTACGCTTATTGATTGATGACCAAAACGGTACTGCACTTGATGAAACTCTCAAAAAGCTGACCGCTCATCCCAACTTTGAAATCAAATTATTTAACCCTTACAAATACCGTCATTTACGTGTGATTGATTATGCTTTTCGCTTCAATCACATTAACCATCGTATGCATAACAAGCTGATCATTGCTGATGGTGCAATTGCGGTAACTGGCGGTCGTAACATCAGCAGTGAATACTTTGATGCCAGTGAAAAATTCCAATTTACCGATTTGGACATTTTGTTTTATGGGCAAGCTGTAGAACATGCCAATAGCGTATTTCTAAGTTTCTGGAATGATGATCTCAGTTATGCTATTCCTCAATTAGTGGGCCGTGGAACAAAAGAAGAACTGGCTCAATTAAAACAGCACTATGAGGCAGATGCCTTAGATAAAAATGTGATTGAACAGAAAATTGATTTGGCTCGTATACAAGTCGATTCAGAGCTAACCAAACATCCTGTTAACTGGGCAAAGGCTCATTTCATTGCCGATTCTCCCAATAAAATTCGTGGTGAAGCAAAGCCTGATGAAATCATTGTCAAACAAATGTTCGATTTGATGGGCAAGCCTGAAAAGCATATGGAGTTGGTCTCCGCATATTTTGTTCCAACTACAGCAGGTGCCGACTATCTCTCCAATTTGGCAAAAAATGGAACTCGAGTTCGGGTCTTAACCAATTCGTTATTGGCTAATGATGTTGCCATTGTGCATGCATTTTATAAAAAATATCGCCGTGGCTTGCTCGAAAATGGTGTCAAACTGTATGAGTTTAAACCTTATATCGAACGAGAGAAATACACATGGTATGAAGTGGTAACTGGCCATGTGATTCCAGCTAAAGGTCGAAGTTCCTCACGGCTCCATGCCAAATTTTTTGATATAGACGGAAAAGTCTTTGTCGGTTCGTTTAACTTTGACCCACGCTCAGCCCATTTAAATACAGAAGTGGGCTTAGTGGTGGAGTCAGATCAATTGCAAAATGCAATCTCACACAAGTTAGATGAATTTCTCCCGCATATTGCATATGAGTTAAAGCTTAATCCTCAAGGCGATATCATTTGGCTTGAACATCAAAAAGATGGAACTGTGATTGAACATCAAAAAGAACCCGAAACTACAAAATTTCAGCGTTTTATGATGAAAGCCGTGTCATACCTACCCATTGAATGGATGATGTAATTACAGGTGAATGACGCTATCCATGTTCTCTAATGTAAGATAGCTTTCTGTTTAGGCTGAGTTGCTTTGTTTTTAGGCTCAGCTTAAAAATGCTTTAGCTATTACTACTCTTAATAAACGCCATTGAATATAAGACTCGAACAGAATAATTGGATTTCATATCTAAATTCATTCAAGGACTTGAAAGGTTTTACTCAGTACACACTTTGATTTAACATGCAGCCCTTCTTTTTTATCTCTCCTTTATAAAGTTTAGTAATGCAATTTTTTGATTTAAGTCGTCAGTTTAATCTCAGCAATATTTTAACCCCATACAAAACACTAGAAGATCTTGCTCGACAAGAATGGTTTCTAAGTAAAGTGCGTGTAGAACATGACTGCTTGGTTGACAATGACATGGTTGAAGGACAAGTCGTTTTAAAATCCAATCAAAATATCCAAATTGAACTGGAGTGGCAAATCCAAGATACAGGCCATGAACTTTTGGTTCAGTTTAAAGGGATCGAAACAGCTGCAAGTGAAGAGACTTTTGTTTTGGTGAAAGGTGCTCAATTGATCGATGAATCGCAACAACCACTTTCGGCAGGTGCACTCAGCCTTTGGATTGATGGAACCTTATTTCCTATGCTGCCGCAACTACGTAAACAGATTAAAGCGCGGCTTAATCTCTGGGACTATGTTGAGTACGAAGACTAAAACAGACCACTATCTACGAATGGTTGGAAGATTCAGTCATGTGGATAATCCCAAAAGTTACCTAAAGTAAGCCTATTTCAGAAAATAAGTTTTGATAAGCCTCAGCTTTTTTCTCTAAAGCCAAAGGATAGGCACGAGAAGAAGATGGCATCCGATAAAGCCTCAGGTCTCGTCCAGCAAAATGTGTCTCGGACTTCATGCCAATTTGTGGTTTTAACGTACCTGTAGGCATAGACAGCATGAGCGTATCAGTAGCTTTATCGCCAGTGGTCATCACACTATGACAATCGGGCATTTGTTCAAGTAAATGTTGTATATTGGTTGGGGTAATAATGTGCAAAAACTTATCTGAAGCATTGCCTTTTTGGCGAATCACTTCATAGGCCGTATCAAAAATCGCAATGCCCCGTTCATTTAAAAATGTACGGATCTGTTGTTCTTTAAATGTCTTCTGCTCGATATTGAGAAAATAATTTTTATCTTGGAAAAAACACAGACCAAATATTTTCCACATATCATTTTGAAAGTTTGGATAGTAAAAGTCCATTTTCCAACGGGCCTTAGGCGGTGGAAAGCTGCCCAGCATCAATAATTTGGCATTAGCTGGGAGGAACGGTTTAAGTGGGTGTTTTTCAATTTCAACTGAATGTGTCATAAGCTATAGAAAATTTGTCTTTATTGAATTTTAAAAAGATTGGCGTATTTTTTTAGCCACTTGTTTACCCCAAAATTGATAAATTTCTTTGCTAGGGTGGAAACCGTCTTCGGCCATAACTAAGTTTAAAGCCAAAAACTTCTTTAGATCGTACTCTACCCACTCCATCTGATTTTGCTGTGCGACAAATTGGCCTAATTCTAAGTTCATCGCTTTGGCATATTGACCGAACAACCATGCAAGTGGGTTTGGAAGTGCAGGAAACTGATCCATCGGTGGTACACCTGATGCAATTGTTAGTTGTGGACTAAACTTATGTTTGAGTATGTCATAAAGCTGCTTCTGTTTTGCGATCCAAGCCTGCGGCGATGTAAATTTTGTAATATCATTTACGCCCACAGAAGTAATGATGACATCAAAATGCTGTGTCTCAAGCGTTTGGATGGACTGAATGACCTGATCTGTGGTGAATCCCGTCGTTGCGTGTAAATAAAATTGAATACTAAACTCAGATGACAGTTCTTTTAAAATTGAACCCAATAACGCATCATCTTGAACATTTACACCAACACCAGCCGCCGCTGAATCCCCCAAAATGAGCAAGGAAAGCGACTTACCCACGCCTTTTTGTCCAATGCGCTCTCCTTCGGGTTCAGCCAATCTTGGTGTATTTTTTTTGACGGCATAGCCCTGAAAAAAAATGACTGGAATCAAAGCCAGCGTATAAATTTTTAATCGTATATTCAATGACTGGGTCTAAGCTAGCTAAGAGATGAAAATAGTATACGTTGAATTGCACCGATACACAGACTTAAATATTCTTCAGAAATCAAGAATTAATGTTGTTGTAGCCATTTTAAGTCTTTGTCTTCGGCTATTTTTCTAAGTGACAAATATAATCTACGACTTCACTTGCCATCATACTAAAGCGACTGTTGGCAGGAACATCAAAACTTTCACCTGCATGATACAGACTCATTTCAGTCTGTAGCCCAATTTTAACTTGGCATTGACCTGAAACAATTTCAATATGCTCCGCGACATGCGTTTCAAAAGTCAGTGGTTGATCTGTAGGCAAAATAACCCCAAGGGTCTTTTGTGAACCATCTTCACATTGAATAACATGACTAATTGAGCGCCCACCAAAATGAACATTGGGCTTTTTTCTAACTGAAACAAAGTCGAATTGTGTGGACATCTTGATCACCTTTTTTCTTCAATGCTACCTCGAGTTTATGACGAACTCATGAATGCACTCAAATGATCATCTGGAAATAGCAACGTGTGTTTAGAAGGCAGTGGCATAGTTAAAAATAAAAAGGCTGAATTCAGCCTTTTTATTTCAATCATTAACCCAGTTTATTGACCAATTTCAGCGGTAAAATTTTCATTGCTAAACCAAGTGGTAACCACGGCCATTTAGGAACATAGGCTTTTACAGGCGCTTTTTCAATTTCTGCGGCCAACAGTCGTGAACCTGTTTTTTCGTCGACTTCAAAAGGTAGCGGTTTGGCACCCTCATTGATTTCTGTACGAATATAGCCAGGAAAAATAGTCGTGACTTTGATTGGGGTATTGAGCAGTTCTGCACGAATGCCTTCAGCCAAATGTGCAACGCCCGCTTTACTTGCACCGTACGCTGTCAAATGTTTTGGCATCCCGCGAACTGCACTCATAGATGAGATAACAACCAAATGTCCTGCATTTTGCTCACGGAAAATTTCGACTGCGGCTTCACACTGCGCTAGAGCCGAAATAAAGTTGGTTTCAACCGTGGCTTTATTAATCGCAAAGCTCCCTTTGCCAATTCGACGCCCATCTCCAATTCCAGCATTTACAATCACACGGTCTAAACGGCCAAATTCTTGTTTAAATGCACGAAAGACTTCAAACACTTGATCGTAATTGGTCACATCTAAAACTTTAGGGATGACTTTTATTCCGTACTTGCTCTCAAGTTCCTGCTTTAAACTTTCAAGGCGATCTAAGCGTCGTGCACAAATCGCCAAGTTATAGCCTTTTTGTGCAAATTCACGTGCCATACCTGCACCAATGCCAGAACTTGCCCCTGTAATTAAAATTGTTTTAGCCATGTCTTAATCCTGTCCTTAGATCCATGTCAGTAAGTTTGAGTTTTCGGCTTTAATAAAATGATGTTCATTTAGACTTAAAAGCTGCGGTTCATTGCCCACCAGTCGTAATGTGGTCATACTGCTGTTGGCAATGGCCCAATTTAGCGCAAAGGTTTTATTTGGACTTAAGTCCAACAGCTTACCTGCAACCACTGAAATTACACCGCCTGAAGTAAACACCACAGCATAGCGCGGTTTGGTTTGAGCCAATTCATCACACAAATCTTGTAAAGCGACTTCAATTCGACTTTTAAATTCAGGCCATGATTCATCGTATTCATGGTGATAGTCGCCCCCTGTCCAGCGTTCAATTGCCCCTTCAAATATCTTGGCCAAATATGCACGTGGGTTCGACTCTTTAGCCACATCGGCTTTTAGTAAATGTGGCTCGTTAAAACGCGGTTCGTAATGGGCAAAGACTTGCTGATGATTGAACTCATTCCATGCAGAATCTGTTAAGACATCTACTTCAGGAAAGCATTCAGCCAAAGAAATACATGCCGTTTGCTGATGTCGCTGCATGGAGCCTGACACCACTACAGGCGCTTCTTTTAAGATCTGATCAAAATATTGACCCAAAATTTTGGCTTGGAGTTCACCATTGGGAGAAAGTTGATCATAACTTTCTGCACCAAAAGATGCTTGCCCGTGGCGAATGAAATAAATAGTGGTCATTTGCCTAATATTTCCTTCATTTTAACAATGTATTTTTGAGCAACTTCATTGGCTTCAATTTTCTGTAAACCAATCAATTTAAGTGCGCGAATATGGAGAGCGTGAATTAAAATCCAAAAATCTTTGAAAGCTGGGTTATTGGTCTGTTTATGGTGATAGCGATAATAAATTTGTTGGGCAATCACGGCTAAACGGAAAATGCCAAAGACTTCATAAAAGGTCCAATTCTCGACGTCTAAACCCGTTTTTTCTAAATAATAATCGACCACTTCTTTACGTGTGAACATGCCTTTAAGATTTGTCGGTTGACGACGTGTCGCTTTAAAAAGTGCACTATCCGACTCTTCAACCCAATATGCCAAGGCCGAACCTAAGTCCATCAGTGGGTCACCGAGCGTTGCCATTTCCCAATCCAAGACACCAATAATTTGTGTCGGATGATTCGGATCTAAAATAATATTATCAAAACGCCAATCGTTATGAATTACACAAGTTTTTGAGTCTTCTGGAATATTATCCTTAAGCCACTTACGTACATATTTAAATGAAGGGACATTAATGGTTTTGGCTTTTTCAAAACGAGCGTCCCAACCTTCCACTTGACGACGGCAGTAACCATCACCTTTGCCAAGGTTCTCAAGCTCTGTGCCTTGGTAAGGGACTTGATGAAGTTCGATCAGTTTATCAATCACATTGATACACAACTCACGAACTTGGGCTTCTTTAAAATCTAGCTCTCTCGGTAAGTTGGCACGTGGAATAATGCCTTCTACACGTTTCATCACGTAGAAGTCACAGCCAAGAACAGATTCGTCCTGACACAATGCAACCATTTCGGGAAGTACAGGATAAAAAGGGGTTAAATTCTTTTGCACATGATATTCACGTGCCATGTCATGTGCAGATTTAGCTTTGGTACCTTTGGGTGGGCGGCGTAGAATTAGATCGACATTGTCGTATTTCAATCTATACGTCCAGTTAGATGCACCGCCTGAGTATTGCGTGACTTCAACCTGCCCTTGTAGATCGACACCTTGTGCTTTGAGCCAGTTTTCTACGGCTACAGCATCCAGTTCTTCACCCGCCCGAACTGTTCCACCTACATCAATCGCTGACATTCTTTTTTCCCAAACTCTCAATCTTTTCTTTATAACTTAGAAGATCATCTATTTTTATTTCAAAACAATGAATTAAAGAGATGATCTTCTCCTCTATTATTTTTTACGACGCGTACTATAGCCACGTTTTGCCAGTTCTAATTTTGCAATCATGCCTTTATGCACTTCATCTGGACCATCGGCCAAACGCAGTGAACGTGCTTGAGCGAAGAAACCTGTCAAAGGCGTATCACGCGACACACCTGCTCCGCCGTGAATTTGAATCGCCATATCGACCACTTTTTCAAGCACACTTGGCGCAACGACTTTAATTGCAGAGATTTCGGTTAACGCTGCCATATTCCCTAAAGTATCCATTTTATACGCAGCATACAAGGTTAATAAACGTGCTTGATCAATTGCAACACGTGCATCAGCCACGCGCTCTAGGTTTCCGCCTAATTTTAAAATCTCTTTGCCAAATGCAGTACGACTCATGCCGCGATCAATCATCAACTCTAAAGATTTTTCCGCAGCACCAATGCAGCGCATACAGTGATGAATACGACCCGGCCCTAAACGACCTTGGGCGATTTCAAAACCTTGACCTGCACCACCAATAAAGTTGGAAACAGGAACACGAACATTACTAAAGCTAATTTCGCCGTGACCATGAGGTGCATCGTAGTCACCAAAGACTGGTAACATTCGTTCTATTGTGACTCCAGCCGTTTCAACAGGCACTAGAACCATCGAGTGTTGATGATGACGATCTTTCGTTTCATCTGGTGTATGCGCCATAAAAATAATAATTTTGGCATTGGGGTCGCCTAAGCCTGAAGACCACCATTTACGGCCATTTAGCACAATTTCGTCACCTTCGATCACGGCTGTTGCTTGCATATTGGTCGCATCAGATGAAGCAACGGCAGGCTCTGTCATGCAGAAAACAGAGCGAATTTTTCCATCCAAAAGCTGCGTAAGCCACTCTTGCTTTTGAGCTTCAGAGCCATAACGCCACAATACCTCCATGTTGCCACTGTCAGGCGCATTACAGTTAAACACGGTCGGCGCAAGAAGACTTCGACCTGTGAGTTCTGCAATATGAGCATACTCTTGAACCGATAGACCTTGACCCAATTCAGGACATGGCAAAAACATATTCCATAAACCCGCAGCTTTTGCTTTGGCTTTGAGCGTTTCAAGTTGTGCAGGCCACTGCCATTTGGTCCAGTCGCCACCTTGGTTCAGTTCATGTACCTCATGCCAAAAGTCAGTTTCGATCGGCTCAATTTCGTTTTGAATAAATTGTTTGGTACGTTCTACATAATCTTGAGCACGTGCTGAAAGTTCAAACATGGCTGCTTCCTTCGATCTATTTTGATATTTTCGCTTTACATCAACATAACCTAAAAACTAATATGAACAAAATGATTTTATTTTATAGATCAGCATGAACAGTATTCATAGTAAGTCACCCATTGATATGGGGCTTTTTCATCGCATCGATATCAATTTATACCCGCTTTTTATTGCAATTTATGAGCAAAAAAGTATTTCTAAAGCAGCTCAAATCTTGTCGATTACGCAGTCTGCTGCCAGTCATGCCTTGCAGCGTCTACGTAGCCATTTAAAGGATGATTTATTTGTGCGCTCAGGCAGCCAAATGCTTCCAACACCTTTTGCAGAACAAAATTACCTGATTATTAAAAATGCTTTAATTGCGATTCAAAGTATTTCCATGCAGCAGCAAAGCTTCGACCCGAATATGGTTCAAAGTCTAAAAATTGCGATTCATGATGAAATCGAACCGATTGTTTTCCCAAAGTTAGTCGCTCACTTTCAGAAACTTGGACTAAGTATTCAGTTTATGAGTAGTAAGCTGGACCGTAAAACAGTAGATGCTGATTTAGTTTCTCAACAAATTGATTTTGTGATTGATTTGGAACAAAACTTTGGCGATAAAATTCAATTTGAGAGCTTGGTCAAAGACCAGTTTGTGGCTTGTACTCAGCTCCAGCAAATCAATGCTGAATTGTATTTGGCTGCACCGCATATTGGTGTATCTTCGCGGCGTACTGGTGTTTTAATTGAAGATGTTCATTTAAATCGTAAGCAACTGTCTAGGCAGGTTTTCTTGCGTTGTCAGCACTATTCCACTGCGCTACAAATTTTAGAGCAATATCCCAATGCAATTTTAACGATTCCTCAAAATATTTTGAGCCATTTACATGTTTCCCCTCTACTCAATATTTTTGATGTTCCTGTGAAACTACCGCAAATGAATATTGGAATTTATTGGCATAAAAATTTAATGGAAAATAAAAGACATCTTTTTTTAAGAAGCGAAATTTATAAAATTTTCGCTTAGGCTATTTTATATCTCATAAAGTTGCTTAGGCTATTTCTAAATAAACTAGCTATTGGCTTTTTTATTTTGTTAAAAGTTTGTTCCAGTTTACTTGTTTAATTAAACATCTATTTTGTTATGAAAAATAAACACTTGAGATCACTTAAAGCATTTTAAATAGTGTATCTACCATACAATGTCTTTTTGATATTTTTATTTTCCATTGCTCTCCTCTATGTTTGATCACCTGTCCAATAGCTGGCTCATCGGTATTGGCTTCGTCCTTTGCCTGATACTGGTATTTATTTTTTATAAAATACAAAATGCTCTCAGCCAATTTCTCCATCCTTTTAAAAAAGGTAAAACCTATTGGTGTCGAATTACGGCTATAAGTGATGGTGATACGCTAATATGTTATCGCTTTAACTTTCGACGCTCTGAAACCAAATTACGCTTTGCCTATATTGATGCGCCTGAGTCGACTCAAAGCTATGGGCCTGAATCTAAACGCTTAATCAAAAAAATGGTTTATCGGAAAGTGGTTCGTGTTCGCATTACAGACATTGATCGTTACGGTCGTTGTGTAGGTGAAATCTATCGTTTTCGAAGAAGTATGAATGAAGAGATGGTCAAACGTGGTGCAGCATGGGTCTATGAGGACTATATAAAGGATAAAAAGCATTTGAAACATATGAATGCTTTACAAAGTCATGCGAAAAAGCATAAGAAAGGTTTATGGCGCGGCACCCGCCCTATTCGCCCGAGTGACTACCGCAAAATGAAGAAGTAGTCGTTCTGTAAAAACTAAGCCTAAAAAAAGCCGCTCCATCGTGTAGAGCGGCTTTTTCATTGATTATTTGAAGACTTTAAAGCGTACAGCATCATCCACAAAGCCTTTTTCTTTAGCTTCGCCCTCAACGGAACCGAAGACCAGTTGTGCACGCAGTTTCCAACTTGCAGGCACATCCCACTCAGCATGGACTTCTTCATCTACAATTGGATTGTAATGCTGTAAAGATGCACCTAAACCTAAGGTATGTAATGCAGTCCAAGTTGCAAACTGTGCAATTGCAGTTGAATGCTCTGCCCATACTGGGAAATTTTCAGCATAAGATGGAAATTGCTCTTGTAGGTTCTGAATTACATCTAAATCTTCAAAAAATAAAACTGTTCCCACACCTGCTGCAAAACTGGCCATTTTTGCCGTTGTTTTAGCCGCACTTTCTTCATCTTTAGCGTAAGACTTCAGTTTTTCAGCCACAAAAGTCCAGAACTTTTCATGTTCCGCATTAAATAAAATTACCGCCCGAGATGACTGTGAATTGAACGATGATGGGCTTTGTTTAATGGCAGTTTGAATCAAATCAGTTAAAAATTCAGGGCTGTGCTCGACCTTTTTACCAATGGCATAAATGGTACGACGCTTTGTGATTAAGTCGATGAACTGATTTGACATATTATAAAATCCTTACGGCTATAGTGTGAATGATGACGCAATGTATCAAGCAATATTAATTCCAACATTTGACCAAATAATAAAATTTAGTGCTTTAGATGCAGTTTAAATACTTTCTTGTGCTCGCAAATACATAGTTTTGCTATCGATATAAAAAATCCTCCATTTGGAGGATTTTTTGAATGACTTAAAATTTGGCTTCTAAGACTTGAGTTGGAATTTTATTTTTCCATAAGTCACGAAGAACGGGTAAATAGAACTTTTCACCCAGTTCAACCAATTCTGCATCGATCAATGCATGAATCTCATGCATAAATAAATAATCAAGTTCAACTGTTTTCAACTGTTGCTGTGCTTTTGCAAAGTCTTTGCGTTTTTGTTGTGCACGTTTCACTAGAGCATCGGCAAAATCTTTATCTTTAAACTGTTTGATCGCGTTTAAGCGTAATTCAATCACGCCCCAACCACTCAACAACAGTTTGAAAAGTTCAAAGTCAGTCGTAGTTGATTCCCATGTCATTTCTTCAAGATTTTCATTTTCAGGTAGAACAGGAAGTAATAACTCCATAACACTTGGAAAAATCTTTTTGAAATTTAAAACAAATTTAACAGGATGTTCACCCGGATAATCGTTAAATTGCACGTTTTTCTGAACATCTGTCAAATAAATATCAAGCATGGTAACTCATCAGCAGTTTATCTTTAGTCGACCATTGTACCGACTTCGCCCAAAGATAAAAACCGCTGATGTTCATTTGCTCTTTAGTTGAGCATCTGGACCAAGGGCTATTTTACATTTGGGGAAATCATTTGCTCTGGACGTACCACTTCATCAAACTGCTCAGCCGTAACTAAGTTCAACTCTACAGCCACCTGTTTTAACGTTTTCCCTTCTTTATAAGCTGTTTTGGCAACTTTCGCTGCATTTTCATAGCCAATCACTGGGTTTAAAGCCGTAACTAACATCAATGAGTCATGTAAGAAGTGGTCAATTTTTTCACGGTTTGGTTCAATACCTACTGCACAGTGATCATTAAAACTATTACATGCGTCACCCAAAAGCTGAATCGACTGCAACAAATTAAACGCAATCACTGGCATGAATACATTCAGTTCAAAGTTACCCGATGCACCCGCAACATTAATCGTGGTGTCATTGCCTAATACTTGCGCCACCACCATGGTCATCGCTTCACTTTGAGTCGGATTCACTTTCCCCGGCATAATACTTGAGCCTGGTTCATTTTCAGGAATACGTAACTCGCCAAAACCACATCGTGGGCCACTTGCCAACCAGCGAATGTCATTGGCAATTTTGTTCAAGCTTACCGCAAGCGTTTTTAATGCACCTGAGGCAAACACTGCTGCATCGCGCCCAGCCAATGCTTCAAATTTATTTGGTGCAGTCACAAAAGGCAGCCCTGTCAACTCTGCCAGTTGCTCCGCTGATTTTTCTGCATAATCAGGATGAGCATTCAACCCTGTACCTACAGCGGTTCCACCTAAAGGTAGTTCATACAAACCTGAAAGTGCTTGTTGTAAACGCTTTAAGCCGTGATCGAGCTGAGAAACATAACCGCTAAATTCTTGACCTAAGGTTAAGGGTGTCGCATCTTGTAAATGAGTTCGGCCAATTTTGACGATGTCAGCAAATGCTTGAGACTTTGCCTCTAAAGTATCTCGAAGCTGTGTCACCGCAGGAATCAGTAATTCATTGATTTGAATGCTTGCTGCAACATGAATCGCCGTTGGAAACGAGTCATTGGTCGACTGAGCACGGTTCACATGATCGTTCGGGTGTACAGGTTTTTGTGCACCTAAGGGATTGCCAAGTTTCTGATTAGCAATATTGGCAATCACTTCATTACAATTCATGTTGCTTTGTGTGCCTGAACCAGTTTGCCATACTACCAATGGAAACTGACTATCCCACTGCCCTGCAATCACTTCATCCGCAGCACCGACGATGTATTGCGCCAATTCTTGTGGAATTTGGTTGAGCTCAGCATTGGTCAATGCTGCTGCTTTTTTCACTAAGCCCATGGCACGAATCATTGGACGTGGTAGACGTTCACTGCCAATTTTAAAGTTTTGCAAACTACGCTGAGTTTGAGCACCCCAAAGTGCTTCACTCGGTACTTCAACTTCGCCCATCGTGTCATGTTCAATACGTGTTTGCATTTTAACCTCTTCCTTTTTAAGTGAATTGCAAAATGATTATTTTGCGCTTGTTTTCCTTATCTTAATGATTAAGCAAAAATATGCAAATGATAATTGTTATCAGTAATTTAATTAACGGCCATCTAGACTTTGTCGGTAGAATCGCCATCCATCTTCAAGGGTTTGTTCTAAACTGCGTTTCGCTTGCCAGTGTAAAACGTTTTTCGCTTTACTACACTCTGCTGCGACCTGATCTAATTCCACGATGTGCGAATCCACCACATCGACTGTAGCAATATCACTTTGCGTCACGCTTTCAACTTTTTCAAGCAACTGCTGTATCGACACACTTTGACCTGCAATATTAAAGGCTTCGCAAGCAAACTGTTGGGTGCTTAACCATTGTAACGAAGCTGCAATCGCATCACAGGCATCGAGGATATGTAAAAAACTACGCTCTACGGTATGATCTGTGGTTTGTGCACTTTTTCTGAGCTCAATGTGATCACGCTGTTTTGCAGCGACTTGCATCAACAGGGGAATAATATTTTTCGGTAAAGGCGGGAACAGTTCTCCGAGCATCGCATTTTCAAATGCACCAGCAACATTGCCCATTCTTAAAATTGCAATTTTCCATTCATTATCCGTTTTTGCTGTATCTCGAATAATTTCTTCAACCATTTGCTGCGATTTGATATACGGGTTTGGATAGCCGTAATTCAGTTCTAAATCTTCTTCTAAATGTAGGCTGGATTCACCATAGACCGCAAGACTTGAAAGATGAACCAAAGTTCTGACACCTGTGCGCTGCATGGCACGCAGTAAACTCATGATACAACTGACATTATCGTTATAGTATTCCAAAGGCTTGAGTACAGATTCTTCAAGCGATTTGAAACTTGCTGCATGCACCACTGCATCGATGGAATACTGCTCAAAAACTTTGTTTAAAGCAGGCGTATTTCGTATATCAATTTTGACAAAAGGCACATACATGCCACTAATAAATTCTAATCGTTCAAGAGTTTGTAAGTTCGCATTGGATAAATTGTCTACAATAATGACCTCTTGCCCATGCGCCATAAAGCTCAAAGCAATATGAGAGCCTATAAAGCCTAAACCACCAGTCACTAAAATCATTGTATACATACTCCTTATAATAATCAGCAAGTTGCGTTTTATTGGTGTATTTATGGTGTTTCAAATGACTTATCCACAGATATTAAACGCAAAAAACCGACTCAAAATTCTCTTGAGTCGGCCAATCTGCAAGAGCACTATACCACCATTTTAAAGGTTCGGAATATCGCATGTGTTACAGTTGTAGCTATGTACTGTATATCGTTTATGAAAAGGAAAATACTTATTGAAGGAATTGTGTAGCTCGAAATCTTGCTACGTGATTTTTTTCAAAGAGTCTGCATTTGAATTGACAATATTTTTCTCTTTTTATATAGTTAGGCAACATACTATATTGCAACTAATTAAATGAATCTTGATCAAAAATACAAAGCTCTTTTGGGTGAAGCACAAAAAAGAAACTTGCCTGATATCGAAGGAATACAACTTTGTTTTATGACTCTTTCACTTGCTTCCAGCATAGATCGTGATTGTGCAAATCAGCTCTCTTTTCATGGTCTATCTGAAGGACGATTCATTCTTCTATTTTTACTTGAAGCAGCTTGTGAAGGAATTGCCCCTAAAACTCTTGCAGAACAAGCTGGAATTACCCGCGCAACAGTAACTGGTTTGCTTGATGGCCTAGAACGTGAAGGATTAATAGAACGACAAGCAGACACAGAGGATCGTCGTGCTTTAAAAATACAACTCACTTCAAAAGGAAAGTTAATAGCTAAAGAAGTTTTTGACCAGCATAGTCGCTGGATCTCAGGCATATTTGGCAATCTTTCTTCTCATGAACGTGAACAATTAACCCAATTATTAGAAAAAGTCTCAAACAACCTCACCAATAAGGAATAATCATGAATCACTATCTTGTCGAGCTTTATACCCCAAATTCTGCTTGGAAAGCCTTATCATTCGATGAGCGCAAAAATTATTTAAATAATGTAGGAGCCGCAATGGCTGGACTGTCTGATGCTGGAGTTAAAGCGCTAACACTCACTCAAATTGACTCTAAAATTGATCAAAGTAGTGACCATCAATTCTTAGCTGTTTGGCACTTTCCAAATCAAGAGGTTTGCAATGCTCTACTCGACGGTATCCAAGCAAGCGGTTGGTATAACTATTTCGATCATGTGAATGCTGCCGGAGAGGAAACTAGCTTTAGTGAACATCTTGAAGCACTCACCTGTATCTGATTTTTAATCAAGCTATCCATCTTGTAGAAACAATTCCAAGTAAGCATTGGTAAGTTTCTTTTAGAAAAATACTCATTTCCTACTTTAAATTATATGAAGCCTCTACTCTACAAAATCGGTAGCTATTCAAAGTTTATTTATCAGTGTCTCAATTAATGCTTATCCGCTATCTGAAAGTGGAAAGGTTTTACCTTATGGTCGTGTAAAAATTAGTCGTGAAGGAGAGCTGTTAAGTCTGGCTAAATTGACAATTGGTGAAGGAATTTGGAATACGGATAAAAAGAAAGCACCACTTGGGAGTTGTAACATCACTTTGCCGGAATCAAATTTACAACTTGTTGAGGTTGAATTAACATTAGGTTACACAGTAAAACCGGCAGATAGTGTGGGATATGTAACCCCTATTCCTCCATATAAAAATTATACTTTTAAACTAAATTCAGCAGCTAAGCGTGTAAACTAATGAAACAGATATTATTCCCGCTTTTACTCTCGATCCTTCCCCTTACGGCTTGTAGCAGTGCAAGTGAAACGGAAATCCACACACAAAGCTCAACAACTGGAGCTGATGCTGAACTCTCTCTGGACAGTCAAAAAATCATAAATGAATATAATCAGATATTAATTCAATCTCAAAACGAGCCAGACCCAAAATTACCAATCAAAAGCTCAAGGAAATTCTTCCTCAGATCTCTCAAATTAATTCAGAGAAAGAACGAAATAATCTTTCACTTAACATCAATATGAGACTTGGTAATTATGCTGAAGCCTATGCTATTACAAATAAAATCTTGGCAAGAAAAGAAACAACTAATATGAAAAATCTTCAATGTTTACTCATTGAAGTTTTAAACAAACCTAAGAAGGATATTGAAGACTGTTATTTATACAACGCCAATTTATATAAAAATAAATTAGATAATATGCCTAAAGATGCCCCTTATTACGATCAAACAGAATGGGCATACTATGCAAGTTTGCTTCATGCAGTTAAAAAAGACTATAAGTTAAAATTAAAACAACTTGTAGACTCAAAAAAATCGCCAGAAGACAAAGAAATTTATGAGATGCTCTATGAGGTAGAAACTACCCCGGATGGTAGGAAATCAATCTTAGGTAATTATAAGCCCCAAATGTAATGCCAAAAAACCAGCCTAGGGCTGGTTTTTGATAGTATCAAAAGAGATAAATCCACAGCACACATGCAATGCCGCCAAGCCACACTTTACATCTATTCTAGCATCTATCTGTGTACGGTCATCTGTAGCCATTTCAGACCAAGAGTTTCCATAAAAATATCGGCAAATGATTGCATCCATCATTCATCTAACACTTCTGAATTACCCTGCATATCTAATATCAAGCGCTGTACTGCCCTAGCTTCATTATCATCAATCTGACAAACTGTCTTTGTAAAGAAAAGATTTGGCTTGGCTTCCGAAAGAAAATGAGCCACAATAATTTCATTCTTTTGTTGCTCGGTCAGCTTCTTATATTTTTGAGCTTTCACAACACTATCTATTGCTACAGCGATTGGATTGATACTTCTTCCACATGTACCAGATACGGTATTCATCCAAGCCCCAAATTGATATAACCACCCCTCTAAATGAAAACGTGTCCAGTCTACTGCTTGCATAATCGTTACTGCTGCCGTCATCCCAAATCCCCTACCATATTCTCTATTTGCTCAATCGCTTTGCCGCTTTTCACTTGCTCGGTGCTAAACCGTATTACCTGATAACCCATCATTGCTGCTGCGTTATATTTATCTAAGTCTCCTAAATACCCCTTACCCCGTGTATGCCTACCATTACTCCAGATCCCGCCTTCAACCTCGACCAAGATCCTTCTCCCCATCAAATGAAAATCAGCCCTCCATTTACGTGTAGGGTGAAACTTAAACTCCTGCTCAAAATCAATGCTTAAAGCTCTCAGAGCGGTGGCCAATAGCACCTCACCCTCACTCTGTACCTTTTCACCTTTAACCTTTGGGCGCTTAGATCCTCTTTTGGGCTTATTCGTACCGATCATCTTTTTGTATTCAGCAATGGAGTAGCTGCTTGTCACCACTTCACCTCAAACAACTGTTTTGCCTTATCCGTTAAAAAGAACCGAGACTCATCTGCAAAACCTGCATCTTTTCGTTTGATATACCCAGCTTGCTCTAAACTCTTCAGGTATCGCTGTGCTGTTCTTAAACTTAGGTTGCTTAATGCCGTTTTGCAGAGTTCAGATACCGTTGCTATTAGATCGTCACCACTAAATCCACATTGAGCAATTGCTTCTAGTAACTCATCCGCTTCATTGCGCTCCTTGGCCTTAGATATGATTCGCTTGTAAACACTGCTATAAACTTTATAAAACGTATCTGTTGAACCTAAATATCCATAAGGCTTTACAACTTCATCAAATGCTTGTTTTGCAAATTTATTGATTTCATGAGATCGATTCTGTTTTTCGTAAGTCAAAGCCTGCAACCAAGCCTCATCATGGCTTTGGTATTCATACTTACCTAGACACCAATCTTTAAATTCGTTTATCGGCACCAGAACATCGCTATCAAAAGGTAATAATAAAAGCAGACGCTTTGCTTCTTTCGATAACGGTACGTTTCGAGACTCGCCATTTTTAGTCATCGGCAGATGTACAAAACCATCTCTCAAGTCTGATCTGCGCATTGCCAGTATTTCACCTTCTCGCATTGCTGTTTCAAGGGCAAATAGAAATGCCCATGCTACATAGTGCTTTGACTTCTCAGGTGTAGATACACCATCCCAATCCAACGCTTTAAGTAATACTTCTTGCTGTTCAGGCATAATCCGCTGATTTCGTGATCTTTCCTTACTTGGCATCGGCACAGTTTGCCAAACATTCGACTCAATTAAAAAAAGCTCTTTCACGGCATAAGTGAAAACAGCCGAATAGATAGCATGCTCATTTCTTAAAGTTGATACTTTGACTTCTTTTTTACGTTTATTTCGCCATTCAACAATGTCGCTGGGTTTAAAATCATAGATAGACTTATCAGCACCATTGGGTGCAATGCGATCAAGGTTTTGAATCTTGAGCATAATTGTTCTAGCAGACCGCATGTGTCTGCCATGCTCTTGATAGTACTTATCGCATAATTGACGAAATGGGTATGTTGGCTTTATTCCTTGTTCTAAATCAGCCTTACCTGTTTTAAGCTCTAGCAGCTTGATTGATGCCTAGTGCTCGCACTCTTTTGCAGTATCTCTGGTCACTGAGTATCGCTGCTTGTCAAAAGTAACAGTGATACGCCAGATTGACCCACGTTGTATTGGTTTCGGAAGCTTCATTTTTCTTGGTGCAGATTGCCTTTTATTCTATCGGGAATGTAATAAAAAGAAAGAAGACACAGGGAATTTCGTGTAGATAAAAAATGATTTTTTGTTCTTTGATATTTAAATCAATTCTATAACATGTTGTTTTTAAAATAATTTTTATATTATGTGCTAAATTCTTTAGATACCACCTAAAATCATTGTATACTACCTTTTTATTATGAAGTCCGAATATACCAAGCAAAGTTTGGACATTCCTCTAGTGAAGTTTGATGAGTACTTTATTACTAATTACCTCCGCACCGAGTTCAATTCATGCATGGCATGCTTTAGGTTTAGCACAAGCATTGCAAGCGAAAAATGAACCCTTTCGAGTGTTTTTCTACCAAGATGCTGTTCAAGTTGCCAATGCCCTGCAATGGGTACCTGACGACCAACGGAATCTATGTTCTGAGTGGCAAAAACTCTCCATTCGCCTACCCGTTTGTGTAAGTGCAGCTTTGGCCCGAGGAATTACCGATGCCGAAAATGCACAGCGTCATCAGTTAGCACAGCATAATCTTGCTACAGGTTTTGACTTGGTAGGCCTAGGGGAACTGGCCGATGCCGTTCAGTCTGCAGAGCGCTTAATTAAATTCTAAGTGCGAAGTTTTCAAGAATTTGTTGCTTTTAAAAGGTATATTGTGTGAAATCTGTACTGGTTATTTTAACCCAAGCCAATTTGAACTCTTTGCAGGTGCATGAAAGCCTCTCTGCAACCATGGTTCTTGCAACTTTTGGCTGTGAAGTCAAAGTCTTATTACAAGATGCTGCACTCAGCTTATTAAACAATGCTCAATCATTTGAACCCTTAAAACATGCGTTTAAACTGGCTTCAAACATGGTGGATAGCTTTGAGTTTTATGACTTAAGCCCGATTTGGATTGAAACTAAGAATCAAGCTTCTGCTTTTGTTCAACAAACCGAGCAAGAACTTGAGTGTGTTGAACTCAATGCCAATTTAATACAGCAGTTTGACCATGTATTGTATTGGTAAGGAAACAATTATGAGCAAAACACTTTATCTCGTACAGTCTCCATTTTCCGCGACGGAACAAGCGCTGAGTAAATTACAAAACCTCTATCAATCAGGGGATGATGTGGTTTTAATGGGTGATGCAGCCCTGTATATACAGCATACTTGTATTCAGCAGCTAGCTTGTGTATTTGTGCTTGAACAGGATGCTGAAAATATTGCTGCTATCCATTCGAGTAACCTAGAAACCATCAGCTATGCTAGGTTTGCTGAGCTATGCTTAAACCATAGTCGTTGTATCAGTTTGAAATAGTTTTGAGTGTTTAGATGAATTTAGAATTAGACCAAGATGGTCATTTAGTCGATTACACCATTTGGAATCAAGAGGTTGCAAAAGATTTAGCAAAATCTTTAGAGCTTAAATTGACCGATTGGCACTTTGAAATCCTCATGGCAGTGCGTCAATTTTACCAACAGTTTGGACACTCACCTGCAACACGTCCGCTAATTAAGTTTTTAATGAAAACAGTCAGTGCAGACATCAATAATGCCATACTGCAAGAAAAGTTTAATACTGGGCTTGTAGCGCGCCATCTGAGTCGTTTGGCAGGCGTGCCAAAACCTGCAAATTGTTTATAAACTTAAGCATGTTTAACGTCTGATTGAACAGCTAAAGCATCAACATAAACCTGTGTCGGTATCGCTTTGATGTCTTTGGCATGTATGGCATCACCACATTCGTTACAAACCAAATGTGGCTGAATGCTATGCCCACAGGTTTTATGAATAAATTGCACGGGACGACCGAAGCCTTCGTCCATCCATTGATCGGCCCATGTTGCCATGGACATCAGCACTGGGTATAAAGCCAAACCTTTTTCAGTCAGACAATATTCAAAGCGCTCTTGGCGATCTGTATAGGGTCTTTTCTCCAAAATATCATGTTCAACCAAACGCTTTAAACGCTCAGAAAGCACATGACGAGTGACACCTAAGTTTTGTTGAAAACTTTCAAAACGGCGTGCACCCAAGAATGCATTTCGTAAAATCAACATCGTCCACCGATCGCCAATCACCGACAGCGTTCGTGCAATTGAGCACGGTTGTTCCCCGATCTCATCCCATTTCATTGTAAAAAAACCAAGTCTATCTTAGGTCTAACGTTAAAAGATTTAAGACCATAAGAAAAGCTCTTTTTACCAAGCTTTTCTTATGCTTTTTTAACATTTAAGACGGCTCAAAGACATCTGAATGTCATGAAGACTTAAGCACAGCTCATTTCAGCCTTTTGAGGTTGGTCAGGGATCATAAAGTCTTCCATTCCCAGCTCACCTTTTTGATATTCATTGAGACGTTTTTGAATGACATAATACAGCGCCTTTTTGTGTGCTTTTGACAGGTTCATCTGTTGAAATTGCTGCTTCAAATGCCCTAACAACACATCTATGGGCTGTTCCTCTTCTTCCATCAAATACAAATAGCCAAAGATCGCACCACTTAATAGCGCTTCAAAAGAAAACCCATGTGAGACATTGTACGCGACCGATGAAAATACACGTTCAAATGCGCTCAGCTTACGCAATGGATCACGCCCAACCCGACTACATGGATCTTTATAGGCATACTGGCAAGACTGATCAAAACTTCGTGCTAAGCGCGTTAAATCATTTTTGCGTTTTGGCAGGTAATGCGTCAGACCCTGCGTCACTTCTGCAAGCAGTTTTTCAACATAATACTGCACTCGCGAATCGCCCATCGCTACGCCAATGGTTTGATGCCCGAGTAGGCTAGCATACCACGCAGTCATGGCATGTACGCCATTCCATAAACGGTTTTTAATAAGCTGAATATCTGAAATTTGATCTACCAAGATCATTTGACGCATTTTACTGAGTAAGGGACTTTTGTTTTCCACGTAAATCGGCATATCCATTTCAGCATTGAAAAGGATTAAATCCATATGCTGTAAAATATGACTCGGTTGGAAATTTTGCCTTAAATCTTCTACATATTCACTGGCACGGCGCTCTTGTTCTGCACTGAGCTTACTAACATCTTCAACTTCAATTTGATTACTCTCGTCATCAAGTTGATATTGCTTAAAAATATTGTATTTAATGCACAGTTGACGATATAGATTTTTATCGCTCAGCTTAGACACCATACGGTTGACTACCGTATCGCAGAAATAGTGCTGCTCTAAAATAAAATCAGCAACAGCATGGTCTGTTAACTCCACCAATGCTTTACGTACCTGCTCTAGAACCAACTGCTTGGCACCAATTTTATTTAAGATAATTAACAGCGTCAGTGGAGTTTGAACTTGCTCATCTTGTGCCAGATAGCGCGCATAAAGGCCCTGTGCAATGGTCGCTGCTTCACTGGCTAAAGCATTTTCAGCTAAACAAATCGCAATTAAACTCGACTCGACGTACATGGCATGCATCTGCTGTAAGTCTTCAGCATCAATAATATGCATATTTTCAATACGCTCATCATAAGACACTTGCCCATAGCGAATACAATACGCCCCAAAAGCGTTTACAGCTGAACGGTATAAACTGTTGCGTGTAGACGCATAGATTTTTTTAGGACGCGTATAGCCATCCCAATGCGACAAGATTTGTGCAATATAGCCTCCGCCAATGGCGCCAAATCCATGAATCCCCACAGTTAGTTGATTTAAAGTTTGAGGAAAGCTTTCTTGTAAGTTGGGCATTTCCAGATGTGAGCTGTAGATATCTAATTCCGTTAGATAGTCATACATATTTTCAAAATAATAATTGGCATGTGCCAACATGCTTGCATTGGGTTCCTTAATATCTTTGAACAGTACACAAATCCCCCCAGCATCATGTGCCGAACGGATACCATTTTCAGAGTCTTCAAACATAAAACACTGCGCAGGTTCAAGGTTTAGTTTTTGTGCCGCACTTAAGAAAATTTCAGGATGTGGTTTCCCTTTTTCAACCTCATCACCACAGACCAAAACATCAAAAAACTTATAAACATTGGCATTGATTAAATACTCTTCAGCAATCGCTCTTCGACTAGAGGTCGCCACAGCCATACGTAATCCTGCTTTACGTAAGCGTTCTAGAACTTGTACCAAACCTTTTTTAATCGGCACACCATATTGGCGCACTGTTTCTAATTCTAATTCATCTGCCCGTTTACGAATCTCTGCATAGGGAACTTCCTGTCCATATTGCTTTTGCGCCAAGGCTTCCGCACTTCGGGCGCTTAAGCCTAAACATGCCATAAGGTAGGCATCTGAAAACTCGACCCCAATTAGCTCTTTGGATGCCTGTTTCAAGGTTTGAAACCGTAAACGCTCGGTATCAAACATTGTTCCATCCATGTCAAAAAGCGCACCGTGCACAATATCATTCTTAAATTTAAACATTTAGCCTCCGTTTTTATGTTTGCACTTAGACTATACAAAAATCGGGCACAGAGACTTTGATCTGATTTTATGAAACATTTTTGTTTAATTATTAATCAATAAATTAGCATTTAGGCGTTTTTTTGTAACCATTAGGTAATATTAAGTAATCAAAGCGTAACCATGGAGCTCATTTTTTAATAAAGCGTGTCTGAAGATGAAACTTCTAAAAATGAATTTGATCTTTATATTCATCAATGATCGATAACCATGCACGAGTTGCAGGATTCATCACTACGGTGGAATTCCATGCCATATTTAAGTTCCAACGCAAGCTGGGTTGTTCCACTAGACTGACGCTGAATTTTGCGCGATCTAACTGTTCACAATAAATTTGCGGCAATAAAGCAATACCGACACCTGACTCGACCATTTTGGCAATAAAGTCCCACTGACTACTTTTGCATAACACTTTGGGTTCAAAACCAGCCACCATCGCCGCATCTAGAATCACATGATTTAAAGTAAAGGTGTCCGCATATAGTAGAAAGGATTCTTCTTGAAGTTCAGCAAACTGCACCACATCGCGCTTTCTCCACTGTGAATCGTAGTTGGAAAGCAAACACAACGGTGAATCGATAATTTGAATGCCTTGAATGCTGGGTTTTAACTCGCCCAATAAAATCCCAACGTCAATTTTTTTGGCCAAAATGGCTTCTTCAATGCCTGTTGCACCGACTTCTAAAAAGTTCAATTCAATGTTGGGATACAATTTGTGAAATTTAACGATTAAGGAACTCAGCAGTACTGAACCTAAAGGTGGTAAACCCAATCTCAGCACACCTTGTTTCAGCCCACGAATTTGATCTGCTGCTTCAAAGATCTGTTGCTCCTGCTGCAAAATCTGCACGGCATGTAGATAAACTTGTTCTCCCATATAGGTCAGTTTGACTTCTCGCTTGCGCCCTGCTTCACCTTTATGAAATAGAGGCAGTCCTATCTCGTCTTCTAATTGTTTTAAAGATTTACTAATAGTGGGTTGAGTCACCGATAGTTCCTCCGCAGCAAGACTAAAACTGTGACTTTTCACCAGCTGCACAAATATTTTTAGCGCTTTAAAATCCAAAATTATTCCAATTAAGCATAATTATTATTTTATTATTCATAATTACACGATCAGGTCAAACTTAAAATAGCACCAACAACTTATACCCTGTGGTCTTCCAATGCGTTCGTTCAAATTGCCTTATCGTTCTACTCTTCAAGTAGCTTTGCTGATTGGGATTTGGTATCTCGGAACGCTGATACAAGTCGCCCTGTCTTTACCGATATCAGGTGGGGTCGTGGGTCTAACGCTTTTACTTATTTCTCTGTTAGCGGGTGTATTTAAGCTAGACTGGATTAAGTCAGGTTCGGATCTACTTTTAGCTGAACTGTTGTTGTTTTTTATTCCTTGTATTATTGGGTTAATTAAATATAAACATCTTTTTCTTACCCAAGGTTGGCAACTGGTTTTATCTATTGTCCTTGGAACCATTTGCGTGATGACCTGCACTGCCTACTGTGTTTTCTTGGGCTTTAAGCTTGAAGCCAAGTTTCAAAAAAAGCCCAAGCAGTCACATCAGTTGAAAAGTCACATTTAAGGTACGATCATGCATATTCATTTCGTTGCCTTGATCTGTTTTATCGGAACGGTACTGGCCTATCTTTGGGGTAAAAAGTTTTATCAGAAACACCCGTATGTATTGCTCTCACCAGCGGTTTTTATTCCCTGTCTGATTATTTTATGTCTGGTGTTTTTCAACATTCAGTATGACAACTATATGTATTACAGCAAATGGTTAGTCTGGATGTTAGGTCCTGCAACGGTCGCATTTGCCATCCCGATCTATGAATATCGCAAAGTCATTCAACAGCATGCTTTTTCGATTGCTTTGGGCATTATCATGGGTATGTTGGTTGGCGTAGTCAGCTCTTTTTACTTGGCACGTTTATTCCATTTCGATGCTGCAACCAGTTATAGTTTGATGAGCCGCTCTATCTCTACCCCTTTTGCCATGGAAGTCACACAAGCCGTCGGAGGCTCAGTCGAGCTGGTGATTTTATTTACTGTGATTACGGGGATCGTTGGTGGACTCTTGGCTAACAGCGTATTACTTGTTCTAAAACTGGATTCTAAATTTGCTCAAGGTGCGTCCTTGGGTAGTGCCGCACATGGTTTTGGTACCAGTACTGCGTTCAGACGTCATAAAGAAGAAGGTGTCGCGGCCTGTCTCAGTATGGTTTTGGCAGGTATCTTTATGGTTCTTTTTGGCCCAAGTTTAATTCACGCTGTTGTTTATCTTCTTAGTTAATCCTCTTCGATCAAGGATCTCATGCCACACTACTGAGATCCTTGTTGGCTTGTATATGTTTAAAGCTAAAGTACATCATCAGCCCCGTCATCAACGCCAATAAAAAATAATAGGGTAAATGTTGATTCCATTGATATAAGCCTGTACTTAGTAAAGGTGCAAAAACGAAACTCAGTGCTTGCGTAGCTGTGCATAAACTGGCAATTTTAGTTTGTAGCGTGGCTGGTGCGGTTTGGGCTGCCCCCGTGGTAAAAGCTGGAATTAAACAGGCCACGGCGATACCATAAAAAATATAAGCTGCTTGGAAAGTCCAAATCTGACTGGCACTCAGTGAAAGTAATAAACCTAAAACCATCGTCACAAGACCGATCCAAAGTAATTGTTTAATTGACCATTTAAACCATTTTGAAATCGCCAGTTGCATCAAAACCAGTGCTATCCCCACAATCAATGAACACTGAGAAAAATACATTGCACTTTGGTAGGTATCAAAATGGAATCGATCTTGGATATAAAAACCCGCAGTTAAATTCAGGGTAACAATAGCGACATATAAGCTAAAGCCCAGCAATAACCAAATCCCTAACTTTGACCATTGCAGCTTTTCTGTAGACACGTCTTGTAATTTAGCCGTGGTTTCGTCCCGTTCTTGTGTCTGTGATGCTTGCTTCCCTTGAAAGCCCAGTACAATCCAAGCCGCCATACCTGTTAAAATAGCCACTGCACCCCACAACGGTGTCAACATGCTCCATGTCAGCAATAATGTCGTCGCTAAAGGACCTATCACCACGCCTAAACTGTTCAGCGCGCCAAACTTCGCCATATTCTGGCTACGTTCCTGTTCACTGTGAAAAGCCGTCATGACATAACTCTGCAGCGCAATTTGTGGCATCGCCATAAAAAAGCCAGTACTGGCACGGGTCAATATCAATAAACTAAACAAAGCAGCAAATGAAATGGCATAACTCAGCCCATAACTGAGTACC
Source organism: Acinetobacter sp. BWR-L5 (assembly GCF_039655985.1). Classification (NCBI taxonomy): domain Bacteria; kingdom Pseudomonadati; phylum Pseudomonadota; class Gammaproteobacteria; order Moraxellales; family Moraxellaceae; genus Acinetobacter; species Acinetobacter sp. BWR-L5. The sequence continues at coordinate 71,240 of NZ_JAGFEV010000011.1, forward strand.
GCCGCAAATAAGCCCCAAGTGATCGCCATACCGATAAAACCGATACTTAACAATTGATAAATGCTGAATTTTTGAGTTTGTTTAGAAATATAAATAGCTGAAATGGCCATCACCAAAGCACCAGCCGAAACCAACGCTCCACCTTGCAGTTCCGTCAGCCCCAGTTGCCGAATAAACGGTGCCAGTAAAGGTAAAATCATCGAAAAACAAGCGCCATTGGCAAGGCTGCCTGCAATAAAGATTTTGTTATTGCTATTCATTTTATTATTTAAACCATTTCTTAAGGCGAGATTACAAAGCAAAGAGGTAGCTGAACGCTACCTCTGGTTGTGCAATTAGTATTTTAATGTGTAGCTCAAACCATAGGTTCGACCTTGAGCTGGTAAGCTTGAAATAGCACCATAAACTGACTCCACCGCTTGACTATAGACTGATTTGTAGTCCGTATTCCAAACGTTATATACACCAAATCCGACCGTACCTGGACCTGCTTTGGCATTGGCTATGACGTCCATTGTTGCGAAACCTTTGATTTCAGCAGGAACCGTTGAACCGTACTTTACAGCATCTTTTTTGGCTTTATCAGTACCACCAATAGCAAGAGCTTGAACGCGCAGGCTCATGTCATTGTTAAACTGCCACTCAGAAAATGCCGTGCCTTTCAGTGGTGCAACACGGATTGCATCTAGCTCTTGCCACTTTCCTGCGGTATTTTTAAACTGTCCGCGGGTGTAAGCCATAGTTCCACCCACTGTCCAATTTGGCTGCAGTCGATATGACAGATTTCCTTCAACACCATAAACGCGCTCATCGGTATCTAGTACTTCAATCGTGTAGTTGGGACGGCCAAACTTTAAACTTTTATCTGAGTCATTATAGAAAGTGGTGACACTTGCATTTAAACCGTTTTCAGCTTGTACACGCCATCCCAGCTCATAATTATTGACTTTAATTGGATCAATAGTTTGACTATTCACAGTAAAACTTGCGGGTACATCACGAAGCATACGTTGAATGTCTGGTAGACTTGAGCCCTGAGAAAAGTTTGCGAAAACTTGTTGAGCATCCGTCAAATGATATACAGCACCAAGATTAAATAATGTTGCATCATGTTTGATCGTACCACCATTTAAAGCAACTGGTGTATATGTTGGAATAGCATCTGCAACCATCGCTTCACTGTAAGGAATCGAGTCCTGAACTTCACTATCAATACGCTCATGACGAATGCCAGCTTGTAGATTTAAGTGATCCGTAACATCGAATTGTGTTTGTAAGAAAAGACCAAATTTCGACGTATCAACATCTGGACCAAAGGCATATTCATTTTGTGGATCGAGTGTCAAACCATTACTCGCCATAAAGGTTCCAAGATTATATTGTTGTGCAGTCTGAGAACCTTGCTCAAAATCATAATCCATACCATAAGTTAGGTTCAGACTACGGCTACCCAGATCAAAGGCTTTTTGTAAAGCAAGTCGAGCGCCCCATACATCAATATCAGTTTCAGATTGCGTTACGATATATGTACCACCACTTGGAATTGCAGAATGTGCTAAATAATTTGCACTTGGATAAAAACGCCCTGTTTCTGAACGATAATAAGCTTCCGCATTTAATATCTGCCCTAACACATCTTGATGCTCATATTGCAGATTAAAGTTCGAACGTTTGGTTCTTGGCTGAGTATCGAGATCTAAACCTTTTACAGCATTTAAAGTCGGCTCCGCACCAAACAGGACGGCTAAGCCTGTACCATAATCAGGACCATACTCACTATCTTGCTCATCATTATAATATTGCGCACCAAAGCTTAGCTTTTGATTGTCAGTAAATTGCCAACTTAGACGACCATTCACATCGACAGTTTCTGTATCTTGACGATCCGTCTGGGCAACCTCAGGTCCAATACGATCACCGTGACTATCTTGAAATTCGCCACGTTTGTTATAACTCGCACCCAAATAACCACTTACATTACCTTGATTAAAGGCAACCGATTGGAATGCTTCATATGCCATAGCATCGCTACGGATATTATCACCCGACGTCACACCGAGTTTAGATTCAAAGCTCAGTGCATCATCACTACCTTTTTTGGTAATGATATTGATAATACCGCCTGTCGCACCTGCACCATAGATACTACTGGCACCTGATACCACTTCGATACGTTCAATCGAATTTGGGCTGATGCTATTCAACTGACGTGAGCTATCACGAGAACCTGTCTGAGGTACACCGTCAATCATGTATTGCACTGCACGACCACGCATGGTCATCCCATAGTTACTGGTTGTACCTGAACTTGGTGTCAATGAAGGAATTAAAAAGCCAATAATGTCAGCAGTTGAACGACCTGCATTGGCCTGTTTTTCAATTTCAGCTTGATCAATGCTATAAACGGTGCCCGCAATGTCTGCAATACTCTTTGCAGAGCGGGTTGCTGTCACCACAATCGGTGCGAGTTGTGTGGTTTCTTTTTGTTGGGCTTCAACACTGCTCGTCTGACTTGCTGAATTTGTTACAACGTTATCTTGAGCATATAACTGTGTACATACAGCCAGTGTTAAACAAGTCAACTGCATAGGTAACATAAAACGGTTCATTTCTTTTTCCTTTTATTAAATTTCTTGATTCAACAGTTTTTGTTGAGTTTTTTGATGACGTGTAATGATATATTGGCTCAGTAGTACACTGACTACAGACGCAACCGCCAACACCACATAAAAATTGCCATAGCCAAGTGCTTTGGCTAAAAAACCCGATGCGGCTCCCCCGATGAAATAAACCAACAGTTCAAAGCACACCAAGATGGTGAAATCAGTGCCTGCCTGTTCTTTGGAACTGCTTTGCATGAAATAGGCATATAACGAAGTCATCGCGACATAACGAATCGCAAGCATAACAATGACAAATCCCCCCAAGAGCAGATGCCACTGGTTTAACCAACCCAAAATAATGGCTGCGCCAATCACCCCATACAATGCTGTTCGGCACCACCCTACCCAAATGAGCAACTGTGTAGCCTGAATTTTTTTCAATAAAAATGCAGCACTCACAGCAGCCAACAAACCAACACCTGCTCCTATCACAGACATCAGCACCCCAATTTGGGCAAGCGTCCATTTCTGGTCAATCAGCATTGGATTGAGCATCGCCATTGCTGGTGCTTCTACCACGCGATAACACAGGATCAGTGCCAAGGCAGATAAAATTTCAGGGCGTTTAAAAGCACGGACTAAGCTTGGAGCTTGTTTGGCAATATTTGTCTGTTCGTTTGCATTTTCTTGAATATAAAAAACAGCAAACATCGTTAAAGCGGTCATGAGCGCTAAACATACCAATGCGCTTTCCCAGCCATAGTACTGGTATAGCCACAGTGTAGCTGCGCCCCCCAACATACTCCCCAAAGCGACCCCTATACTCTGAGCCATACTGCCTAGGCGATACTCAGACGCTGAAAAGGTTTCTACGGTATAACCATCTATGGCAATGTCTTGGGTCGCCGCAAAGCTTGAAATCCACAAGCCAATCACAACAAACACCACCAGTCCGTAAGAGAACTGGGTAAAGGCCAAGGCCAATACTCCAAGTACCAGTGCTACTTGTGTAAAGAGCAGCCATGTTTTTCGTTTACCTAAATTTTTGATATAGAGTCGGTCAATGAGTGGTGCCCATAAAAACTTAAACGCCCATGGAATATAAAGCAGCGACAGCATTCCAATCCAACGTAAGTCTACCCCCTGATGTCGCAAAATAGCGGGCAATGCCACATTGTAAAAATACAAAGGCAAGGCATGTGCCAGATATAAAACAATGACAACGGCTAAGCTCAAAGCTGAGATTTGGCGTGTTGCTCTTTGTGTATTTAGGTTTTGCATATCCACCTCTGCACTGCCCATTGCAGTGCATCAGAATGATCAAGTGTGACGTAGTAAGGCACCCGCCATGCAGCATGCAGTGAAGGTGTATTCAGTCGTTGTTGATCGGTTGGGTCTTGTGCAATTCGAACCAAACCCAAGCAGTATTGAAAAAAAAGTTGTTTGTATTTTTTGTACCAAACCGCTTGCAGTTGACGGTATTCCTCAGGAAATTCCGTACCGACATCGGTTTGCATGACCAAAACAAAGTGCTGTTTCTTTAAGAAAAAACGTTCGACTTGGCTAAGCCATTGTTCAAATTCGGCGACAGTGACATGCGCCGAAAAGCGCATGTCCATGATTTGTATATGTTCTGAGCTATAGCTCATGTAAGTTCCTCAGTCCTATTGAGTGGGTTATGGTTTTGCATAAATGCATTTGAATCAGCTAAATACCCTCCAAATTTTTCATAGAATTTTTGTTTAAAGCAGTAATACAACATGGCCGTTTTTTCAGGCATCGGGATCAAGCGCTGCGCCTCATAGCACATTTCTTCGACCACTGCGGCATAGGGTTTAACCGTATGGTCAGGCTCCCCGACAATTTTGTCGGAAGGTGCATTTTCAAAAATATAGAAACCTAATAGCCGCATTACTGGACGCAAGTAGCCTTTACCAAAAGCCGACTTTTCACCAAACAGTAAGTGCCACCCAAGGTCTAAATCATCACCATCGTAATAACGTCCTAGACGGTCACGCTTACCTTCATAGATTTCGGTATAACCCACATCCTGTCCATCCACCCCAACGATCAACAAACGGTGATGGTCATCGGCCAGCATTTTTTCAAAATACACCGCGAGATCAATTTCAGACTTATTCAGCTGCCACTGTGGAATAACATGAGGCTCATGCATCCATTTATGTAGCAGTGCTAAGTCCTGCGGATACTGTACTTGGCGCAAGTAAAATTGCGTCTCATTCTCATAGTATTCGTAAAAATCGGGAAGTTGCTGTGAAAGTGTGTTCATGTGGAAGCCTGCTATTTTTGAGTGTTTTATGATGCGATACGCTTTGTCGTTGTCTCGTCAGTTGACTTAGATACCTGCTCTGACCAGCGTTTTAAGGTTTCAGGACTGACAGGATTGGCAATTGGATCTAAAAATACCGGGACAGGACGTTCTGCTTCATCGTTATAACTTGTGGTAAATAGACGCACTCGGTTTAAACAAATTTTTTCAAATTCGGCTCTAAACACGGCAAATTTTTCAATACGTTCTGCCAACTCTGGATGCGCCTGATGGAAAACATCAATGACCGATGAAATGGTCTGCCAAAATTCAACTTCGCTATGCTCAGGGTAGTCTTGTAGAAATACATTACAGATATAGCGGTAATGCACCATAAACAGTCCAGTGAAAATAAAATGGCTGAGTTCATGCGCAGGATGACGCAGTAAAATTTGCCCTTCGATAGGTAAACTGGCCAATTCTGGAAAGTCTTCATCAACCAAATTGACATCATCAATAAAGTCTTTCAGCACCATTTTCTGCGGTACGCCATTGGCATGAATGAGCATGGTGTTTTCCCCATGTGGAGAAAAAGCCAAGCCATATTTGTATAAGCAGATTAAGAGTGGAGTGACCGATACCTCGGCAAAGCGTTTTAACCAATGTAATGGACTCAAACCCGACGCCTGAATCAACACGGCTAATATCGACTGTCCGTTGATGTCTCGATGTAATAAAGCCGCTTGAGAAAGTGCCTGTTCACCTGTTCCAATCACTGGGTCTACACTTTCACGCCACAAACATCCAAACAGTTCTTTAAACTGATACGGCGCGCCTTCAATCTGATCAAAACAAGGCTGATGAATGGTCAAAGTTGCCACTTCACCTAAGAATGCAACGCCTGACTGTTTCAAGTCTGAATCTTGAGATTGAATCTGCTTTAACCAAGCTGTGACGGCCGGAGCTGCTAAGTTTCGTTTAGACGGCAACCCACGATACACCGCAGTATTGAAGATACTGACAGGTAATTTGACATAATGACGCTCAGGCTGACTGATATTGCAAAGCGTTCGAATCGACTGCATAGGTACATAGTCATCTTGCCCAACGCCTAATTCAATAATGCGCTGATCCACGATTTCATTGGCATAGGTTGGCACTAACCATTGATGCCACTGCCATGCATGTACTGGAATAAGGAAATAATCACGACAAGAGCAGCCTCTCTCATGTAACTGTTGTTCAAAGCTCTCTAACTCTTCTGCATCCAACTCATATTGATAAAGTCTCCCTGCTTGCCACTCCTCAGTAGAACGGAACTCTGCCAAATCACGATGCACTGCGAGCCACAGCACTTTGACCGTTGGCGAAAGTTCTGGAGCGGCACTTAAGTAGTCGTCATAACCAAAACCCATACGACCTTTGCTCATAATCAACCACGGATGACCGCGGAGCATACCTTCAATTTCATGATGCGATGCAGTTAATGCTGCTTCACTGCTTAAACGACGTTCATCAAATAAGTGCGCCTCGGCTAACCATGTATTGTTCATTTCTTTGATGAGATATGCCTTAGTAAAAGGCTTAACTTCGGTTTGATTTGAAAACGCGCGAATAAAAGTATGTAAGTTCCATGCAGGCAGGTCTTCAGCCACACTCAACTCACGTACTGAACCCTCCTCAATCTGCCAATGTCCCAATAAATAGTTTTGTGCTTTAAAAGTATAGGTTTGATCATCCAACGTCAGCTGGTAACGATTGTCCTTTAAATGGGCCACTTGAATAATTTCTTCATATAAAAATTCAGCAATCGCCATTTCAATTAAACGCTGTCCTGCCAAGCGCCACTGTTTCTGATTCACTTGAAGTTGTGCAAAGCTCATATGATTTTCTCGAATGTATAAGGCTGCATAGAGGGATGTGACCCTGTTTGTATTTTGCGCTGCTCAATATTTTTTGATTTAGGAATCGATGGTACTAAAGCCACTGCCCGTGTAATGGATGTATCATGTTGCACATACATTTCAGGGTTCTGCTCAGCGCTGAAATGCTGAAACGTCTGTTCATTACTGTCCAGCTCATACAGCTGATAACCTAGTAGTTGATTGGCAATGGTCGCAGCACGAAAAGCGCCTAAACCTAAATCAGGTGTACCTACGCCATGACTGTGCATTTCTTGGTTTTGCACATAAATTTCACCCATTGCTGTATGCTGCAAGCGATAGTCTTGGCTCACTTTCCAACGCCCCGCTTGATCTGTTGTAATCAAGGGCTTTAAGTATTTTAAAAATGAAAACTCAGGGCTGTAATAACCTGTAGATGCCACTACAAAATCAACATCCATATAAAAACGTTGCTCGGTTACGGTATGTTCAAGGCTCAAGCGAATCTGCTGACTTTCCACTAACTCAGCATTAAGCAACTGAATTTGTGCATGCAAATGTGTTGCTTGTGTAGCAGAGGCAATACTACGGTGGTAAAGTTTTTGGTAAATCTCACGTATGGTTTTGGCACTAATACCTTTGTACAGCAAGCTTTGATCTTTCAACTGCGCTGCTTTTTGTGTTTCTGAAAGTCTATAAAAATGTTGGGTATAGTTCGGACTAAAATGTTCCAAGCCCAATGGTGCATATTCCATCGGGAAAAAGCCATTGGAACGCGTCAGCCAATGCAGCTTAAAGTTAGCCGTTGGTACACAGTCATGTTGATACTGCTGATCGAACAAATCTAAAAAGACTTCAGCAGAAGACTGACCTGAACCTAAAACTACGACATTGCCTTTGAGCTTGTCTTTTTTATGGGTTAAGTACTCTGCCGAATGAATGCACTTTTCAGGGACTTGTTGTTGTAACTTACGCAGACATTCAGGCAAATAAGGCTGGTTGCCCGAACCAATCACCAAGTTTCGACACAAGTAACGAATAAAACGGCCACCTTGCTCAACCACCACCTCAAAACCTTCGCTTTTGGCATAAATGGCCTTCACCGTCGATTGGTACTGTATATGACCCAGTTGATCTGCCACCCACTGGCAATAATGGTTATATTCACGGCGCGGAATATGAGGCTGCTCAAGGAAGTAGAACTTATATAAGCGCTGCTGTGATTTTAGGTAATTCAAAAAACTCAACGGACTGGTCGGATCGACCATCGACACCAAATCCGCCATGAATGGAACTTGCAAGACCGTATTGGGAAGTTGCATACCTGCATGCCAGTCGAACTGCGCTTTTTTTTCAAAAAATAGATAGTGCAATTCTGTCTTTTCATGCAATAAACTGGCAAGGCTTAAGTTAAATGGCCCAAGGCCAATCGCAATAAAATCAAGCATAGAGAGCATCCTCTTGTTTGATATACAGCGGATTGGCTAACTGAATATAGACAGACTGATTTTCAACGGGTGCAATCAATTCATCCAGTTCATATAAACGGGTCAGTAAGTTACCCTTATAAGGCAGCGTCGGTTGATACAACAGACTTTGAATCAAACTACTGTCTGGGTATTGTTTCAACAGGTCAAAGAGGTGTTGCTGTAAAACAGACAGTAAATCTTGCTCACTGACAAAACCTGTTGCACCGATGGCATTGATGATGCCAAACAAGGTATTGCCAAAGAAATAATAACTAAAGCGCTCATCGACAAAAGTCTTTGAACCTACCGCATGGGCTTTATCATACAGTTCTGGAAATTGTTGTAAAATTTCACCAGCAAGTTCTTCAATATAGTAAAAACCTTGATTATCCCTTAGCCAAAGCAGCTGTGGCCAACCATCTTTTAACTCGACCAAGACATTTTGCTGATGCGACTCAAAGGCCATACCATAACGATGGTAGACGTACATGAGTGGACTCAGACTGATGTTTAAAAAGGTCTTAAACCAATCTTGAGCGATTTGTGCTTTATCATTTAACTTTTGTTGAGAAGCAATTTGATCAAATAATGCATTAAAACGATTACGTTCTTCTACGGGATGATCCTGACACAATGAAGCAATACACGTGACTTGCTGTTCGGGGGTAAACGGCTGATCACGCACAATACAAATCGTTTCATCGATGATTTCACCATCCAACTGAAGAGCAATCCATGCGGGATCATTCACTGCTTTTAGAGTTGGACATTGTTTTAAAATATCTCGACCCAATTCACTGTGCCAAAGCCGATGGGTCATTTCACCGCGGTGACATTCTTTTGCTAAATTGACGCGAATAGAGTTGGTAATCATCACTGAAAGCGAAGGTTTCAGCATCCACGGCGCATTAAAACTCGCCAAAGTACGTACAGAAGTGGTTGGTGAAAATATCCATGCTTTTTCGCCCAAATCGATGATTTTCAGTTTAGCCTTTAAACTTTTAAACCATGCTTTACTTTGTAAATAGCGGGCTTGCCATGGATGCAGTGGTAGCAGTTTGTAATGTGCATATGCAGCTAAGGTTTCAAGTTCCGATTCAGACAAATGCCATTTGATTTCTTGTTTAAGTTGTATTGAAAAAGCCTGCTCAAGCGCTGTTCCTTCTGCAATATATTCAGGTGCCACCAGCCAATAATGCAGCTGGGTCTGACCACAAGCTTCAGGTGAATATTTTTGCCAGTCCTCATGGACAAAACCTGTTCGGCTTTTCGGTGCAGGATGCATGCTATGACCTAAAATCAAAGCCTGTTCAGACTCTATAAAACTTTGCTTAGCCTGTACGAGCGCATCAAATCCCACTGCCCGAATATTTAAAAACTGTTGTAATGCATCACGACTTTGAATCCAACGCTCAACCAAGGATGCTGCATCAACATGGCCTTCGGATTGTTGCACTAACTCTTCGAGTAGCAAACTGACCATTGCTGCAGCGCTAAAGTTAAGCTTTTGGCCTTTTTGAAAAATTTGCGGTAAAGCCGCAATACGATGTCGCCCAACACGACTGACATAACTTAACGGAACAAAAAGCTGTGCTTGGATTAAACTAAGCGGCAAAGATAACAGCGTCAAACCTTGGCTAAACGCGAGTTGAGTTGAATTTTGTTGATACTTCTCAAACAGGCTTGCCTTGCCTGTTTCTTGTGAGTATGCATTGACAAGATGCTGCATCGCCAAGCGATTGGCTAGCTCTTTCATCTGACCATTTCCTCTTTTTAAAGCTTATTCCAAGCTCATTTCATGTAATTATGTTTCTTAAAGGTGTTCACGTTGGCCAACGCTGCAAAAGCATGTTAATGGTAATTATTATCATTTGTCTTTGCAATTTTGTTTAATTTTGAAAATATACGCACGACACCAACATATATTATTGTTTTTTAATACTTTTAAAAATTTAATCAGTTTTTCTAATAAAGCCTATATAAAATTACACCATAGCTTTAAATGATAGTTTATGAATTTATAATTGATTCGAACTATAAAATTTCCCTATATTTCATAAGGAAAAGCCCATTCAGTCACCTGAATGGGCTTTCATTTGTGCTCAAATTAATACTAAAAAGAACTTAAGACTAAATTAATATAGATAAATAAAGCAGCGAAGACGTCACTGCTCTTTATTGATCCAGTACATCTGCAAAAGTGGCTGAAAGCACTTTTGCTAAATCCTGCGGTTTTAAACCGATATCTAAGCCGCGCTTCCCCCCACTGACATAGAGTTTTTCCAACTGTACTGCGCTTTGGTCAATCACGGTTTTTAACCTTTTTTTCTGTCCAACAGGACTAATCCCACCGACCAAATAACCTGTCAGTCGTTCTGCATCTTTAGGGTCGGACATTTTTAGTTTTTTTGCCCCCACTGCCTGTGCAATTTTTTTTAAATTTAACTGATGATGTACAGGAAGAATCGCAACAAAATAGTTTTTTTCGTCGGTCACCAACAGTGTTTTAAACACCTCTTCGACACGTAGATTTAATTTTTCCGCGGCTTCAAGCCCAAAACTTTTTGCATTGGCATCATGTTCATATTCATGAATAGAAAAATCGATTTTATTGGCTTTTAAAAGTTTGGTTGCAGGTGTCATTTCTGTTCAATATTTTCACAACATACTCGGCATTATATGCCTATTCAAAAAGAAAGTTTAGCAGTACGACTATCATGATCATCGAACTTACAGGCACTCAACGAATCAATAGCTGTAAGTTCGATGTCAACTATGTATGCAGCTTGTTATCGCTGAAATATCACAGTTTAGTCAGCACTTAATCCAAATTTCTTAAAGATTTGAGCACGGCGCTTTGGCAAAATATTGGCTTTGGTCAAATCACCTTCGTAGTGATCAAACACTCGTTGATCCATCATTTTAAACCACAGCTTTGGAATTAACGCTGGAATTAACATGGTGGCATAACCACTCGGTAGCTCAGGGGCTTCATCAAAATGTCTTAAGGCCTGAAATGGGCGGGTTGGATAGGCATGATGATCTGAATGGCGTTGTAACTGGTATAAAAATAAATTGGTCACAATGTTGTTATTATTCCAGCTGTGTTCAGGCATGGTTCGCGCATAACTTCCATCTTCTTTTTGGCTACGCTTTAAACCATAGTGTTCAATATAATTAATAATTTCAAACAGACTCACGCCATAAAATGCTTGTGTCACCAGATATGGCGTCACTTTTTTACCAAACAATTTCAACATGGCTGCATGAAAACCAGCACTCATCGCCCATCCATGAAACAGTTCATTTTCTTTGGAGAAGAAAGACAGCCCTTTTCGTTTTAGGCGTTTATGTTCAATTTCAACAGCCGACTTCAACCCACCGAAAACGGTACGCGGCCAAAACTCATAAAAAGTCTCGCCCATTTTCGATGAAGCAGGATCTTCTGGCGTCGCAGCACGTTTATGATGCCCATAAGGGTGCTCAATGCGGAAATGATTGTAGACCAACGGCGCTAAAGTCATGTGTGACCAATAATGATCTGATTTTTTAGGACGGTGACACAGCTCATGTGCTGTATTCACTGCTACTCCATTAATTGCCCCCATGGAGACACCCAATAATATTTGGTCAAGCATCGATACATTTTGGCGGGTCACTACATAACCTGCAAACAGGTTGGCTGCCATTTGTAGCGGAATGAACAATTTCACAATACGGTCATAGTACGGGTCATTTACCAAGACCTTAATTTCATCATCCGAAGGATTATTTTCATCTGCACCGACCAGACCATCTACCGCAGGAATAATGACATGCAGTAACAGCGGCCCACCCAAAGCGAAGATTTTCTTGGTGGGTTTCGGGCCAAAATGATAGCCCGCTAAAATGCCCATGCCAATCACAGGAAGCCCAGGACTCAATAACCAGCCAAAACGCTTTTTATCGATCCCTGCTGCATTTTTGACGACCACGCTAGCATTCGTCATTTTCACTGATGCATTCATTACCATTCTTCCAATTTTCTTGTTATGCCTTTATATTTCTAGAAATGGGACATAAAGAACAGTTGCTAACGTCCAAGAAAACAGCGTAATCGTCCTTGGCCTGAAATGACTTAAATTGACCCTAAATCAAATATTAAGCCTAAGATATAAAGACTAGAAATCGTAAAGTATGGATGCTTTAAGTAAAATTTTTGAAGATATACACCTCAACCAATCTGAGTACCTCTACCTTAAACCTCATGGTGAGTGGGCTTTTCGCTATACCGAACAATCAACCATGATGGCCTATGCGGTACTTCAAGGACAACTCACTATTTGTTTAGATGCTAAACAAATTATTGTTGCTGAAGTGGGCGACTTGATCTTACTGCCTTCAGGGCCAAGTCATGAGTGTCGCTCATCAACCACCGACCAACTGTTAGAAGTATTCGATATTTCTGACTTATTTGCCCAAAACCAACATAAAGAAGTCACTTTTGGGAGTAATGCGACACAACAAAAAACCGTGATCTTGGCCTTACATGCACATATGGACCCCATTATGGCACGTCCGTTGGTACAGGCCTTACCCGCGTTTATTCACCTTCAACACAAAGATCTCAGCACGGTTCCTGAATGGTTGCAAATTGGGCTGCAGTTTCTCGCTCTAGAAGTCCAACGTATACGCCCAGGCCGTGACAAAATTTTGGATCATTTGGTGAGTATTTTATTAATTGAATGTGTGCGTGATTATATTGATGCGCTGCAAGACTCGAACAATTGGCTGAGTGCTTTATCTCATCCTGAACTCTCCAATGCCCTTGCTAAAATTCATGCGGAACCTGCACAGCCTTGGACTGTTGAGTCCCTTGCAGAACAGTGTTGTATGTCACGGTCTAAATTCGCCACATTGTTTAGCCAAATTTTAGGCACAAGCCCTTTGGCTTATTTGCAACAACACCGTCTGCGTTTAGCCGCCCAATACCTGCGTAATGGACAAGGAACCATTCAGCAAATAGCACATAGGGTAGGTTATAACTCAGAAACGGCTTTTAGCCAAAGCTTTAAACGACAGTACCAAATGAGCCCAAGTCAATATAGAAATAATCCAAACCCAACTTAAAGTGCCCGTCCTTAATGGTTTAATAGTAATCTTCTCTCAGCTTATGTTTTTGTACGTCGAGATAAATACCTTGAACTTGCAGACAAAGATTAGCATCTTGTGAAAATCACACTATAATATCCCGCATCCTTGCTAGAGATGGCTTCAAACCACTGCTTGTTTGTTCTTTTTCGCTCTAGCCACACTTTTTTAAGTCCAGTTTTCATCCGTGATTCGGCTTATTTTTCAATATTTTATCTCTTATATGTCCATGCTGACATATAAGAAAATTTAGGTGCCAGCATGGAAATCAAGGTTAATTATCTCGATAATCTTCGCCAAGAAGCGAAGTTCGATGATTTTACAGTCATTGCCGATCAACCGATTCGCTACAAAGGTGATGGCTCTGCACCCGGTCCATTTGACTATTTTTTAGCATCTTCTGCGCTTTGCGCGGCTTACTTTGTCAAAGTGTATTGTTTGGCACGTGACATTCCAACTGACAACATTCGTTTGTCACAAAACAACATTGTTGATCCTGAAAACCGCTATAAACAAATCTTCAAAATTCAAGTTGAGCTCCCAGCGGACATTTCAGAAAAAGATCGCCAAGGCATTTTACGCTCTATCGACCGTTGTACGGTTAAGAAAGTAATCCAAACAGGCCCTGAGTTTATTATTGAAGAAGTAGAAAGCATTGATGCCGATGCACAAGCCCTGCTTATTCCAAGCCTTGCTTCTGAAAGCAGCACCATCATTGCAGGTAAAGACCTGCCTTTAGAAGAAACCATTGCCAATATGTCAGGTATTTTGGCTGGTCTGGGCATGAAAATTGAAATCGCTTCTTGGCGTAATATTGTGCCAAATGTGTGGTCTTTACATATTCGTGATGCTCAGTCGCCAATGTGTTTTACCAACGGTAAAGGCTCAAGCAAAGAAAGTGCATTAGCTTCTGCGCTGGGTGAGTTCATTGAACGTCTGAACTGTAACTTCTTCTATAACGACCAGTTCTGGGGTGAAGACATTGCCAATGCCGAATTTGTGCATTATCCAGATGAAAAATGGTTCATGCCAGGTCCAAATGGTGAAATGCCTGAAGGTGTACTGGATGAGTACACCCTTGAAATTTATGACCCTGAAGAAGAACTGTTAGGTACGCATTTATACGACACAAACTCAGGGAAAGCTGAGCGTGGTATTTGCTCTTTACCTTTTGTTCGCCAGTCTGATGCGGAAGTGGTTTACTTCCCATCAAACTTGATTGAAAACTTATACCTTAGTAACGGCATGAGTGCAGGAAACACCTTAGCTGAAGCACAAGTACAGTGTTTATCTGAAATTTTTGAGCGTGCCGTAAAACGTGAAATTTTGGAAGGTGAACTGACCCTGCCAGATGTACCACAAGAGGTTTTAGCGAAATATCCTAGCATTTTAGCGGGCATCCAAGGTTTAGAAGAGCAAGGTTTCCCTGTATTGGTGAAAGATGCCTCTCTAGGTGGTCAATACCCTGTAATGTGTGTGACGTTAATGAACCCGCGTACAGGTGGTGTATTCGCCTCTTTCGGCGCACACCCAAGCTTTGAAGTTGCGCTTGAGCGCAGCTTAACTGAGCTACTTCAAGGCCGTAGCTTTGAAGGTCTGAACGACTTACCTCGCCCAACATTTAGCTCAAATGCGGTCACTGAACCCAATAACTTTGTTGAGCACTTCATTGACTCAAGTGGTGTGGTTTCATGGCGCTTCTTTAGTGCCAAATCAGACTATGACTTTGTCGAGTGGGACTTTACCAATCAAGGCCAAAACTCAAATGCTGATGAAGCTGATGAACTGTTCGGTATTTTGGAAAATATGGGCAAAGAAGTCTATATGGCCATTTACCAACATTTAGGTGCAACGGCGTGCCGTATCTTGGTGCCAGGTTACTCAGAAATTTACTTGGTTGAAGACTTGGTTTGGGACAACACCAACAAAGCACTGCTTTACCGTGAAGACATCCTCAACTTACACCGTTTAGACAAGGAACAACTCGAAGCGCTGGTTGAACGTTTAGAAGAATGTGAGCTAGACGACTATACTGAAATCAAGACTTTGATCGGGATTGAGTTTGATGACAATACCGAATGGGGTCAATTGACTTTGCTTGAACTCAAACTACTCATCTATCTTGCATTAGAGCAGTTTGAAGAAGCGAAAGATTTGGTTGAAGCATTCTTACAATACAACACCAATACCGTTGAACGTGGTCTGTTCTACCAATGCATGAATGTCGTACTCGAAGTAATGTTAGATGACGACATGGAACTGGAAGAGTATGAAGCAAACTTCCGCCGTATGTTCGGTGATGAACGTATGGATGCGGTAATAGGCACAGTTGAAGGTCGTATTCGTTTCTATGGTTTAACCGAAACCAGTATGAAACTTGAAGGTTTGGACCGTCACTTACGTTTAATCGACAGTTATAAAAAGTTACACGCTGCTCGTGCTAAAGCCGTTGGATTAAAACCTTAAAATAAAAAGAAACAACCCAAATACGTTTGGGTTGTTTCTCACTGCACCTATCACGATGTCTTAAAGAGAATTAATCTAAAATATTTAAAATCGCCTCAACAGGATTTTCACTATTACCTGCAAGTAATTGTTTATGCATGGTAATGTGCTGCATAGCCTGAATCTGTGCTGTTTCTATATTCATTAATTTTTCAATTTCAGCCGCCAATTTCTCAGGTGTTGCATCTTTTTGAATTAATTCTTGTATCACTTTTTTGCCCGCAATAATATTCGGCAATGAATAATATTGAATCTTGATCAAGAATTTCACCACATGATAGGTGAGCCAATTCAACTTATAGAAGGTCACCATTGGTCGGTGTAACAGCATAGCTTCTAAAGTTGCTGTACCTGAAGCCAAAGCTACAATATTAGCGGCGTTCATAACTTGACGCCCAATCTTCGACTCGGTGCCTGAGTTTTCAAGCAAGTCTATTTGATCGACCAATGCTTTTGGATATTGAGTAAGCAAAGCTTCGATTTGTTGCTTACGTGCATCATTGATTGCTGGTATCACAAAGCGATAGTTTGGATATTTGGCGTAGAGCAATTTTGCAGCATCTAAAACCAGTGGACCGAGCTTTTCAATTTCACCACGTCGACTTCCCGGCAATAACGCAATATGCTTTTGGGTCAGATCTAAACCCAGTTCTTCTTTGGCTTGTAAAATTGGGTTTTCCAAAGGCAATTGGCTCGCCAAGGGGTGTCCTACAAACGCAGCAGGAACATCCCATTTTTTATAAAATGCTTTTTCAAACGGAAATAAACACAGTACCAAATCAATAGAAGCTTTGATGCCATGAACCCGTCCCTGACGCCATGCCCAGACGGAAGGACTAACATACTGCACGGTTTTTATGGGCAGTTGTTTTTGCTTTAAACTTTTTGAAAGGCGCAGATTAAAGTCTGGCGCATCAATCCCAATAAACACATCGACAGGATGGGCTGTCCACTTCTCTACCAGTCCATCACGTACAGCAAAAAGCTTTTTAATGTCTTTAAGAACCTCAACCAGCCCCATGACTGACAAAATATCCATCGGATAAAAGCTCTTGAAACCTTCTGCAATCATTTGCGGGCCTCCAATGCCCTCAAATTCTGCATCAATTCCTTGCTCACGAAAACTGCGAATAAGTTTAGCACCTAAAGTATCACCTGATACTTCACCCACTACGATTCCAATTTTAAGTTTCCGATTTTGCAAAGCATTATTCCTTATTTTTCAACCCATGCATCATAACATAGCGTCTTTTGGGATGGGTATTGGTCGAGTCTTTCTATTTATGCTGCAGATATAAGATGAATGACCTATTTAACACATCTAAAGAACACGAAAAAAAGTTGGGTTAATTTAAATTTTCGATCATTTAATTATTGCATTAGAGACCTATTAGAACATAGAATTACTGAGAATCATTATCGTTAATTTCATCTGTGCTTGGTTGCTCTATTTACGCCGCTCAATCCTAGTATTTTGGCTACGTAGATTGCTTATACGCATAATAGAGAGCATTTTGTTTTGCTTAATTAAATTTAGGTTCGATGCTTAATGAGTACAACGTTAAGCCCCCCTTTATGACTTCATTCATGTGATTTTTATGTCCCTAAGTCAGCTTAAATACCCTATAACCGTTATGTTCCGGTTTTTGATCGCATTTGGCTTAGGCTATTTATGTACATTCATGTTATCAGAACTGCTTACCCTTAGTTTTTACCCTCACTTAGCTAAAGCAGAATCCATTTATTTGGCAGCTTTTCTATCTCTTATTTTCTTTACCATTTTTGTCATTGTAAGCTTTTGTGTTCAATCCCTGAAAAAGTTAAGCACTTCAACCATTTCGCTTTCCCTTTGCTTTTTTCTATTGCTGAAGTTCGTAGGTTAAACCATGCAAAAATCTGTTCGCCAATCAATGGCATGGCTACACTCTTGGCTTGGACTAACACTGGGGTGGCTATTATTTGCCATATTTTTAACAGGTGCTGCGACCTATTATCGTCATGAAATAAATTTGTGGATGCAACCTCAATTTGCCACCATGCAGGTCAAACAAGACACAGCGATGGAGTCGGCATATCAATACTTACAAAAAAATGCCGCAGATGCGCAAAGTTGGTATATTGGCGTGGCTAATCCGAGTTCACCTGTCAATAAAATTTACTGGCAAAAGGCCGATGGTGGCTACGAAAATAAGACTTTGGATGCGAACACAGGTAAAGAAGTCACCTTGTCTGCAACCCAAGGCGGTGAGTTTTTCTATGGCTTTCACTATCAGCTGTATGGTGTACCCTATTTTATCGGTAGGCTTTTAGTCACGATTGCTGCCTTCTTAATGTTGATCATCCTCATTTCAGGCATCGTCACACACAAAAAGATATTCACCGAATTCTTTACCCTAAGAGCTTTCAAAGGGCAACGCTCGTATCTAGACTTTCACAATGTCACCTCTGTCATTGCTTTGCCCTTTTTCCTGACCATTACATTCACTGGTTTAGCCATTTTCTTTTATCTCATTCTCCCCAATGGCATGAAGAAACTTTATCCAGAGCAACCGTTCCAATATTTTGATGAAATTAGAAATATTAGTATCAGCTCTGAGGCTAAACCGACACCTGCTACGATGCGACCAATTGAATACTTCATACAACAATCTGAGCAGCGTTGGGGTAAAACAGAAATTGACAATATTACGGTCAAACACCCCAATACCGATATCGCTCAGGTGAACTTGGTTGAGTCAACTGACCGAAGCATCACGCGAAACCAAGCCCAACTCAGCTTTAACGGTGTATCTGGTGCCCTGCTCGGTGACACTCGAAATAATAGTGCAATTGCCACGCTCAATAATGGAGTCTATGGTTTACATATGGCACACTTTGCGCAGCCCTTATTACGCTTTGCGTTATTCTTCTCAGGGCTTTTAGGCTGTGCCATGATTGCATCTGGGCTTTTACTCTGGAGCTTAAAACGTCAGCTACAAAATAAAAAACAAAGTTTCCACTTTGGACATTATGTGGTTAACCGCCTAAATACGGCTGCCATCATTGGCTTGCCGATTGCCATGCTCAGCTATCTTTGCACAAACCGTTTACTTCAGTTAGAAGCTGGTCAACCCAACTACGAAATTTACGCATTTTTCGGCACTTGGTTACTCAGTTTAGCCATTGCATTGCTCACGCCGCAGCAACACCTTTGGAAAACTCAACTGAAGGTCTTCATTTTACTGGCTGTATCTTTGCCTATTTTCAATCTTTACTATTTAATCAGCCACCAATATGTGCATGACTTGAATGAATATTGGTTATTTTTGCGAGTTGATCTTATGATCTTCATCCTTGCAATATTGGCTATTTTCTTACATCAAAAAATCCAGCCCATCCAACAAAAAGCTGTACAAAAAATTCAGAAAAAATATGCCAACACTGCCGTTCAGGAGTCCAATTCATGATCTACCTGATTTCAGGACTTCTCATCACTTTCGCATGCTATGTGTTATTTCTGGTGAGCGATAAGCAACGTCCAAAAACTCAAAAGTCACGTTGGGCTAAGTGTGCAGAACATTATCAAATCTGCCGATATCTGGCTTTTGGTGTACTGGCCGCGACATTAATTTTATTGATTCAATTCACGGGTCGCGGTGTGGGGAGTGTCAGTTTATTTGTATTTGCAACCCCGATACTTTTTATACTGATTTTAAGCATCAATGACTTAAAACCCAAAAAAACAGCTCAATCTAAGTAAGTATTTACTCTACAACTCACACACTTTTTTATTTCGATCATGAGCCAAATAAAAAGGTGTGTAAATATATGAGCCAGAACCATCTCAACAGAATTTTATAGACTAATCAAAATCATTTAAGTTGAAGCACCGTGATTTTTTAGTTATAACACGCTCAATAATAAGCACTTTTATAGATATTTTCACAGGGAAAACATTGCGCTCAGCTTTAGATTGGTTACAACAAGAAATCATCACCCCCTTTCAACAGCTCTGCAGTTGGTCGAAGCATCATTTTGGCTGGACACTTTTTATTTCCCTCATTTTCAATTTGCTTGTATTTATTTGTTTCCCAAGCAGCTGGATCCCCACTCAGATTCAGAGTAAAACCTTTGATGAAATCACCGTTGAAGTTGGTAAAGGACGAATCAGCACGTTGAAATCTAAACAACAGCATCATTTATGGATCGCAAACTGCGCATTGATGGGAGAACCTGTTCAAACATTATGTGACCAATCATCACATCGTCACCAATTTACGGCAAAGCAGGTCGAAATTTACTATTTGGAGCGTATTTTTTGGAATCTAAAAAATGCAAAAAAGGAGGTGTTTATTCATCAGATCACATTAGCTAATCCACGTCAGCAGCACTTAGATATGACCTATAGATCGACCGCAGCGAATTTTGAGCAATGGAAAAAGCATCAGCTAGCCCCTCTTTATGTTCTACGAACACTCATAGGTTTCAATCTGTGGTGGTTACTGATAATTGTAGGTGTAAAAATAAAAGCGCGACTACAGCTCAAACAATAACTTCTATATCTCTTTTTAGAATAAGTAAATCAACAATCAAGACAACGACTTATATAAAAACATCATAAGATATGCACGTTTTTTGATATTTTGGCATATAACAATGTTTGGTCCACTCGAATTTATTCTCGCAGGTGTTTTAGTCGGTTTTTGTGTGGGAATTACTGGCGTGGGTGGTGGTTCATTAATGACGCCGATCCTCATTAGCCTTTTCAGAATTGAACCTCACATTGCCATTGGTACAGACTTGCTCTATGCCGCAATTTCAAAATTCTGTGGTTCATTTGTACATGCAAAAAAACTAAATATTGTGTGGCCGATTGTGCTTTGGCTTGCAATTGGCAGTATTCCTGCTTCCTTTGCAACGCACTGGGTACTCGACAACTATTTGAGCCAGTCTACCCACTACAAAGCCGTGCTCACCATGGTTTTAGGCTTCATGTTGACCATTACAGGTTTATCAATTGTCTTCCGTAATCAAATTGAAAATTTTTTCAACAAATTACGTAAAGATGAACTCCCAGACATGACCGAAGACTTAGAAAAAGTTCAGCTTCAAACCAGTAGTAAACGTAAGTACATTGTAATGATGGGTGTGATTCTTGGGGTCTTCGTGACACTGTCATCAGTTGGTGCAGGTGCTTTCGGAATCATGGCTTTGGTCATTATGTTCCCAAATCTACCAATGATTCGTATTATTGGTTCTGACGTTGTGCATGCGGTGTTACTTACGTTCGTTGCAGGTATGGGTCACATGACTTCAGGCAACGTGGACTTCCATCTCCTTATGTGGTTATTGGTCGGTTCAATTCCAGCAATTATTATTGGAACACTGATTAGTTCACGCCTTCCTGAAAAAATCATCCGTAAAGTGTTGGGTATTACCCTGTTCGCGCTGGGTGTGAACTTCATGTTGAATCCGATCAAAGCCAAACCAGTGAAGCCAGCCGAAACTGCTCAAGTCATTCAAATTTCAACAGTTAAGAATGCCTCAGTGTAGGCATTCTGATTTAAAATAAACCTAAGATTCATCACTTTTTTTTCAAAGATTCATTCGACTTTTTTATAACCTTTTATCAGCTAAACCGTGTTATATTCAGCTTATAAAGCAACTTAATACGATCGAACCAGTGACGGCAATGAATACTCTACAGTCAAACTCTATTACCCAAAACGACATCGATGACGTGAATTTACAAAGCATTCATCCGCTAGTTACCCCAGCGGAATTAAAAACTGAATTGCCTCTCACTGAGTCTGCATATCAAACTGTACTTCACGGTCGTGAAACGATTCGCAATATTTTAGATGGTAAAGACAAACGCATTTTTGTGGTGATTGGCCCATGTTCAATTCATGACCCTGTTGCTGCTCACGAATACGCAGACCGTTTAAAAGTTTTAAGCGATAAAATTAAAGACTCAATCTATGTCGTAATGCGCGTTTATTTTGAAAAACCACGTACCACAGTGGGTTGGAAAGGTCTGATCAATGACCCTGACATGAATGACTCATTCAACATTGAAAAAGGTTTACGCATTGGCCGTAAGCTTTTGGTTGAGTTAAATGAGAAAGGCTTGCCATGTGCGACTGAAGCACTCGATCCAAACTCACCACAGTACTACCAAGACTTAATCTCTTGGTCAGCGATTGGTGCACGTACCACTGAAAGCCAAACGCACCGTGAAATGTCTTCAGGTCTTTCTTCACCTGTAGGTTTCAAAAATGGCACAGACGGTGGTTTAACTGTTGCAACCAATGCCATGCAGTCGGTGAAACATGGTCACCACTTCTTGGGTCTAAACAACCAAGGCCAAGTCTCTGTGATTCGTACTTCAGGTAACCCGTATGCACACGTGGTACTTCGTGGTGGTAACGGTAAGCCAAACTACGATGCTGGTTCTGTAGCAGAAGCAGAAGCAGCATTGGCTAAAGCGAAAGTCAGCACCAAAATCATGATTGACACCAGTCATGCAAACTCGAACAAAGACCCGTTCCTTCAACCACTTGTTCTGAAAAATATTACCGAACAAATTATTGATGGAAATAAATCTATTATCGGCATTATGGTTGAAAGTCACCTTAAAGGTGGTCGTCAGGAAATTCCTGAAAACCTATGCGATCTTGAATACGGCAAGTCAGTAACCGATGGTTGTATTGACTGGGATACCACAGAAAAGGTATTACTAGAGATGCACGAAGCACTCAAAGACGTTTTACCGAACCGTTAAGTTTTTAAAACGCCATCTTCGGATGGCGTTTTTCATTCTAAGATTAAGAAATAATTATGAACGCTATTGAAACACACTTAAGCCAAACACTTAACTTTCAATTTATCCACGAGCATTTGTTTACTTCTGGACAACCGACTGCTGAGCAATTACAGCAAATTAAAGAGTATGGCGTAAACACGGTCATCAATCTTGCACTCAGTAATAGCAATAACCATTTAGTCAATGAAGATCACATCTGTTTAGAACTCGGTTTGAACTATATACAAGTGCCTATTTCATGGGATACACCATCTGATGATCAATGCTTATTGGTCTTAGATATGATTGATCATTTGGTGCAAGAACAAACCATTTGGGTCCATTGTTCAGAAAATTATCGCGTCAGTAGTTTGATGTATTTATATCGTCAATATTATATGAATATCGATATGCCAACCGCACATGAAGCCATGCATCAAATTTGGGAACCAAATGACACATGGACAGGTTTGGCGCATGCTGTTGCCTTACAACTTCAAGGTCGTAAAGCAACACAAGAATTAAAGCTGGCTATGATCAATCCTGATCATTTTGCGTGAGAAATCAGCACTGTAGCTGTAGATAAAATACCTTCCTGACGACCCGTAAAGCCTAGTTTTTCCGTGGTCGTTGCTTTGATGCTAATCTGCGTGATTTCAACATCAAGAACGTCTGCAATGCTTTGGCGCATCGCTAAATTATGCGGTGCCAACTTCGGTCGTTCGCATGCCACAGTAATGTCTGCATTATTTAACTGATAACCACGATCTAGAATGAGCTGATAGACATGTTTGAGTAATACTCGACTGTCTGCTCCTTTAAAGCGAGGATCGGTATCAGGAAAATGCTGACCAATATCACCTAAAGCCAACGCACCCAATAATGCATCTGTTAAAGCATGCAAAACCACATCACCATCTGAATGTGCTTTTAAGCCGTGTGTATGTGGAATTTGAATACCTGCCAGTGTGACAAATTCACCCTCTTCAAAAGCATGTACATCAAGTCCCTGTCCAATTCGAATATGTGCAACCATGCTCAGTTTCCTTTAAGAAATAAATGATTGAAATCTTGTATTCACGCTTTCTCTTTCGCTATAGTTACAAGCAGCGCAACATAGTGAAAGTATAAGCGATCATGCTGTTGAAAACCGACATAAAACTTATGAAAAAATTTAGTATTTTAGTGTGTCTAAGTTGTCTTTGTACCAGCTTTAGTTATGCTCAAGTCATTGACTGTGATGATCCTACTTCATCTAGCCTTAAAAAGATCTGTAGCGATCAATTTAAAGACATTCGACAAAAATTAGACACGCAATCAATGACTGCTTTTTTAATCAGTGACGCCCCTCAGCGTTTATTGGTCGATACCCATCAGCTATGGTTAAACCGCCTACAGCAGTGTAAATCCTTAGCATGCTATCAACAGCAGATCGATTTTAGAATTGATGATCTCAACTTCTATACATCGTTAAATCAAAGTTTGACACAACACTATTTAAAGTTTGAACATGGGGCCATTGCCAAGCAACCTGTGCACCTACAAGTGCATCAGCTATCCAAAGATAAAATTAAGATTGAAGGTATTGCATATCGTAGTCCCAATAACCGCATAGAAACCCAAACCATTTCATTTTTGGCCTACACTACACCCGATCAAAAGCAAAACATTACCGATAATGAAAACAACTGTCACTACCAGTTCAACTTTCAAAAAGCCATTCTTTCTGTAAAAAGTGAAAGTAAAGCATGTAATCGTTTTGTTGGTGTGTACCGTGTTTATGACTAAGCTATCAAACAGATCAAAATAATGGACATCGGGAGGCTAAAGTCGTGCAAGTACTCAAGCAATGCTGCAACCTCCTAGAACAGAAAAAATTGACCATTGCTTTTATCGAAAGTGCCAGTTCAGGTTATCTCTCCAGTCAGTTTTCGATTTATAAACATAGCGGCGCAGACATTTTACTCGGTGGACTGGTCAGTTATGACCCCAGCATCAAATGTGAAATTTTAAAGATAGATCCTGCACTTATTCAGCAATATACAGCGGAGTCAATTGAAGTCACTGAAGCTATGGCGCTTCATGGGCATCGACTATTTCGTCATGCCGATATTATTGTCTCCTGTACAGGGTTGCTCAAACCTGGTGGAAGTGCGACGCCTGAAAAACCAGAAGGCACCTTTTATATTGCCATTCATTATCAAAACACTTTAAGTACTTACCATTATTTACTGCTAGGCAGTGCACTCGAGCGACTTGATCAACTTACGAAAAATGTCGCTCAAATGGTCATTGAACGTGTTCAAAATGCTTAAATCTTTACACTAAATTTGATTTTTCTACATTTAGAACCCTTAAACTGAACCATAATCAATAAAAATGTGAAGCGCCTCGTGATGATGAAAATAATCCATCCGCTAGTTTTCAGCACCTTATTTTTTTCAAGCCACAGTTTTGCAACTGTAGGTGGACCACAAAATATTGAAGTTTTAGGACTCGACCAATCTGATCAAAAAATTTATGTGATGCGACATTATTTAGATGGTCGTGGTCGTTTGCCACAATTGTATTATTATCAACTCAACAGCAAAACACCGTCCAAACTGATTGAAGTAAAGTCTTTATATATCAATCCAAAAACTCAAAAAATTGACTATGATCAAGACAGTCAAAAGTTTGACCGTGACATTTCAAAAATAAAAAAACGACTCAAAGCTTTAACACCGATTCCACCTAAGCAGGTTAAAATTCAAGTCATTAGTAAAAAGACTTCAAAAGAACCCTCTTGGTATGACCCTAAAGTCTCCATCCCGAAGTTTAGCTATCAATATCAAGTGAAATATAGCAATTTGAAAAGTCCCGTACACAAGGCGGTGGACTATAAAAATGGGCTGCGCATTTCACAAAGTTATAAAGTTCCTAATCAACAAAAAGCGTTAGTGACTGCTCAATATCTCGGGATTCCTTTTGAAACAGGTTATAACATTGAAGATCCTGTTTTATTGATGCCTAAAAAATAAAGCCTCAGAAGAGGTAATGACAGTCAGTGAAGAAACTGACTGGGATTTTATTTTTAAATTCATAATGTTATTCGATACACGGAAACGTCATCCGCAACTGTTCGAGGCAAAACTATTTTAAAAAAGTAAGTTTTCTGCGATTAATTAATCAATAAAATGGATTTGGCGAGTTTTGCGGATGACAAATGCTTTTGATTACTTTGGGCTTATCCAAAGTAATAGATGAGCTCCAAGTATATGATTTAAAAATATAAGACTCCGTCGTGCATAACTAAAAAGCTAAGGGCTTTACTTCTAAAACCCTTTACTGACTGGCATTACTCCGAAGAGGCTTTTTTATAATGTATCAGAGCTTCATATTAAGCCGCTGAACGCTCCTCAATCGGCACCACTTTACGTAGCTCAGGCCCAGTATAGTCCGCACTTGGGCGAATAATACGGTTGTCTGCACGTTG
>NZ_JAGFEV010000012.1:0-90150 GCF_039655985.1 Acinetobacter sp. BWR-L5
TAACGTATATTATGTTCATTAGCGTACTCGGCATCGTGAATATAATTTTACTGAGATTCACGATGTCGAGCTGTAGCACCAACTGAGGTTGCGTAGGCTACAGTCTTGGATATGCTATTTAACTTATGTTCACCTGAGTTCTAGTTCATAATAAATTATTAAAATTTATCTTTTAGTTTCAATTGTTTATTTGGATAAATTAATTTACTTAAAAGAAGATGGTTCATGAACCTAAGATTTTTATTAAAAATAAGCTTAAAACCATAAGTTCTTTCATTCGATTGAGGCCTACTCTCGTTTATTGAGGAAAAAGCATCAAAAGATGCCTTTTTCTCTTTTCCCTGAATTTATTCTGCAATTTTTAAGACAACTTTACCTTTTGCTCGTCCAGTATTCACATATTGGAAAGCATCTTTAATCTCTGTAAATGTATATGTCTTATCAACGATTGGATTTATTTTCCCAAACTCTACTAATTTTGAAATTTCAGATAGCTGCTGACCATTCGGCTGCATAAACAAAAATGAGTAAGTAATTCCTCTCTTTTTGGCTTTATTCCGGATTGACCAACTTAAAAGAGGAATAATACATTTTAATAACCAATTTGCATGAATTGCTTCTACGAAATCACGATCAGGTGGACCAGAGATACTGATAATTCGACCACCACGTTTAAGAACATTTAGAGATTTCTCTAAAATTTTTCCACCTTGTGTATCTAAGACTACGTCATAGTCTTTAAGCACTTGTTCAAAATCAGTTGTTTTGTAATCAATGATAATATCTGCGCCTAATGCTTTGACCCATTGTGCATTTTTACCACTCGTCGTTGTTGCAACACTTGCACCTAAGTGTTTCGCAAGCTGAATAGCAATTGAGCCAACACCGCCTGAACCAGCATGAATCAATACTTTTTGTCCTGCTCGAACTTTCGCAATTTCGACCAAAGCCTGCCATGCAGTCAAAGAAACAAGGGGAAGAGAAGCCGCGAGTTCCATAGAAATATTTTTAGGTTTTAGCGCAAGTGACGATTGATGTACGACCGTATATTCGGCAAAAGCACCATTCAGATCTGTCTTGGCATACACTTCATCACCGACTTTGAACTGAGTAACATTTGCTCCAACTTCAGCCACCGTACCTGCAAAATCATTGCCTAAAATAAAAGGAAATTGAACGGGCAGAATTGCCTTAAATTCACCTTCTAAAACTCTTAAGTCAAGTGGGTTAATACTTGCGGCATGAACTTTAATGCGTACATCATTTTCTGTTAGAACTGGTTTGGATTGTTCATCCAGTTGTACATCATTGATATTGCCGTAGCGGTTAATGTAGGCTGCTTTCATATTAGGACCTCTGTTTTTTGAATTTTGTTTTAACGTTTTATAAGCATCATTAAACTTTCAAGCTGTGTTGAATTAATGTGTCAAAGATCTTTACTGGGGCAAATTTTCGTAAATTTTTCAAATGTTTTGCTGCCTTGCCTGAAGTATAGCGGGGTAATATGTTTTGACTGTTGATAACCGTTAAAATGGTCTTAGCAACAACACTCGGATCATCTGACTTATTAATTGATTTTATCATTTGTTGATGTAACTTCTCACGAATGTGGTCATACGCTGAGACTTTTGCATCTGCTTCAAGTAAGTTTATTCCTAATGAGGTTTTGGTGTAAGCAGGTTCAATAAGAGAAACACGAATGCCTTGAGACCTTAACTCATGATCTAAAGACTCTGAATAACCCTCAAGTGCATGTTTTGAAGCAGAATAAAGCGCACCAAACGGTGTTGGTAAAAGCCCTAAAATTGAACTGATATTGAGAATAAGTCCAGATTTCTGTTCACGCATCACAGGAAGTACTGCACGGGTCATTCGGACAGCACCAAAAAAATTGGTATCAAAAATAGCTTGAGCTTGTTGCATCGAACTTTCTTCAGCGCCAGCTGGTGCAATGGCAAATCCTGCATTATTGATCAAAACATCAATTCGACCTTCATTCTGAATTACTTTTTCTATTGCATGATTCACCGAATCATCATTATTTACATCTAGCTCAATCAGATGGAATTTATATTTCGATGCACTATTTGCACGTCGACTCGTACCATAAACAATAAATCCTGCCTCATGTAAAAGCTCTGCTGTTGCTAAACCAATACCAGAAGATGCACCTGTAATTAGAACTACTTTACTCGTCATACCAAATTTCTCACTTGTAATATATTGGTGATTGGATAACCAATTTCACCTTGATGTTTTGATCATAATCTAAAATTAAAATAGTTACTACTAAAAAGATAGTGACAGTGTAATTTTTGGGGAGTATATTAAGTACTAAATAAGTACTGACTGTAAATATATGCCGTTAATCTCAATAGATTGCTCATAAAAAACAGTTAAATGAATAGAATGTGAGGAACAAAACAAATGAAATTTCTATTAAATACAATTGCGATGGGATTAACGGTGGTCTCTATCTTTAGTTCCCCATTAACTCAGGCAGAGACGGTGGCATCTATTTCTTTTCGTGACCCCGTGACTCAGGCAAATAAAGTGTCATCTAACCTCGTTGTCAATCAGCAAGCTGCTCAGAACCCTCAGCAAGATACAAATTGGAAGAATGTACCGACCCAAATTATTAATGCAGGCGGAGTTAACTTCGCTTACCGAGAATATGGTCAACAAAATGGTGGAACGCCTATAATTTTTCTCAATCATTTAGCTGCTGTCTTAGACAATTGGGATCCAAGAATCATTGATGGAATTGCCGCGAAACATCACGTGGTGGTTTTTGATAATCGTGGTGTTGGTGCTTCTACGGGTGAACCCGCAAAGTCAATTGAACAAATGGCAGATGATGCGATTACTTTTATTCAAGCGAAAGGATTCAAAAAAGTCGATTTATTTGGTTTTTCAATGGGCGGCATGATTTCGCAAGAGATTGTTTTAAAACAGCCGCAATTGATCCGAAAAATGATCCTATCGGGAACTGGCCCCGCTGGTGGAACAGGAATCAGTACAGTCGGGCGAGTTTCTAATTGGGATTTAGTTCGTGGTATGGCGACTCGCCAAGACCCTAAAGTCTATTTATTTTTTACTCGGACAGAAAATGGTAAAGCTGCTGCAAAAGCATTTGTGCAACGTATAAATGAACGTACTGAAAATCGTGATAAAGAAATAATGCTTTCTGCCTATCGTGCCCAGCTTAAAGCCTTAAAAAAATGGGGAAGTAAAAAACCTGCTGACCTTTCAGTTATTCAACAACCCGTCTTAGTGGCGAATGGTGATCATGATCGGATGGTTCCAACGGTGAATACCTATGACTTGGCAAAACGCCTTCCAAATAGCTCGCTCATCATTTATCCAGATGCAGGACATGGTGGAATCTTTCAGTTTCATCAAGATTTCGTCAAGCAATCGCTCACTTTCTTAGCGAAATAGATTCCAACTTAACCATGTATAAAAAAGGATAAAGACGATGACTACGATTACACACCAAACAGCCGAGACTCAATTCATTGAAGTCGATGGAGCAACTTTTGCATATCGTCGCTGGGGGAATCCAGATACTCAACAACCACCTTTATTTTTTCTGCAACATTTCCGTGGTGGTTTGGACAATTGGGATCCGTTAATTACTGATGGGTTAGCAGCAGGGCGAGAAATCATTTTATTCAATGGTCGTGGTGTTGCTTCATCCACTGGTCAGCCACGTAACCGCATTGAGGATATGGCTGATGATGCTGCCGCAGTGATTCGTGCATTGAATTTAAATCAAGTCGATCTACTCGGTTTTTCACTAGGAGGATTTCAGGCACAGGATTTGGTACGTCGTCACCCTGCACTGGTTAGAAAATTAATGCTTTTGGGTACAGGCCCAAGAGGAGGAAAACCACGTGGTGATGATCCAGATGTACCAGCGTTGGTCTTGAAGCATGCAACCAGTGCTGTACCTTCTGAAGAAGACTTTCTATTTTTATTTTTTGGTCGATCGCCAAAAGCAATTCAAGCAGGTCGTGATTTTTGGCAACGTCGCCATCTGCGTAAAGATCAGGATCCCGCAAGTTCAGTCGATGTGATGCAGGCTCAGATTGAAGCCAATATGCACTTTTTACCGAAGCTTGATGAACAAGATCCATTTGCGCATTTGCGTGAGATTAAACAGCCGACTTTTATTCTGAATGGTGTGGATGATGTAATGATTCCGACGATTAATGCCTATCAGATGGCACTAAATATTCCAAATGCACAGCTATTCATTTACCCAGATGCTGGGCATGGCGCACAGTTTCAGTATCCAGAACGATTCGTTAAGCATGCCATACAGTTTTTAGATGAGTAATCGATCAGAATTTCCTTAGAGTTTTTATATATTGATGAACTGAGAAATAAAGTGATGAAATTTAAATTATTACTGTGGATGTTGACTAAGCTATTACAACGAGCTGTGAAAACCAATCCAAGATGTGCTGCATACGTGAAAGATAAAAATGTCACATTCCAAATCCAAACGACAAGTGGTGAAGGGCGTTATTTTGAAGTCAAAAATGGCAAGATAAAGTCTTATGCTGGACAAACTAAATCTCCAAGTTTTACTTTTACCTTTAAAACAGGTAGTAAGGGTTTTACAGTGTTGTCAGCTAAAGATAGTGTGAATACATTTTTAACAGCGCTTAGAACACAGGATCTTGTGATTACTGGAAACTTTGTAGATGTGATGTGGTTTCAAAGTCTAGTGGACTTTATTCAACCTCATTCTAAATTATCTTCAACTGTGTGAGCGAAGCTATGACTCATTTGCCATTAAAAACGAATCTCCTAAATCAGCCTTTAACTTTACCGAATGGTGTGGTGATTCCAAATCGTTTGGCTAAAGCAGCAACCAGTGAAACCTTAGCCACCTATTCCAATAATCCAACTGAAAAGCATATACGTTTATATCAACGCTGGGCGTCTTCAGGGATTGGCATGATTATCACGGGTAATATTATGATTGATCGACGTGCCTTAGGTGAACCAGGGAACGTTGTGATTGAAGATGAGCGTGATTTCGAAATTTTAAAGAAGTGGGCTAAAACTGTTACAGAGCAAGGTTCACAATTGTGGGCACAATTGAATCATCCGGGGAAACAATCACCAAAAGGATTAAATGCTCGTAATATTTCTGCATCAGCAGTGCCATTTGGTACTGAAATGCAGTCTTTATTTGCTACCCCAGATGAAGCAACTCATGACGAGATCATAGAGATCATTCAACGCTTTGGTCGTAGTGCTGTGATATGCAAAAATGCTGGATTTAGTGGTGTTGAAATCCATGCTGCACATGGCTATTTGATTAATCAGTTTTTATCTCCATTACACAATTTAAGAACTGACGAGTGGGGTGGTACACCTGAAAAACGTCGTAAGTTTCTAATGGACGTTTATACAGAAATACGAAAACAGGTCGGTGCAGATTTTCCTATAGCCATAAAACTTAATTCAGCTGATTTCCAAAAGGGTGGATTTACTGAAGAGGATTCTTTAGAGGTTATTAAGGCATTAGCAGCCGCAGGGATTGATCTGATTGAAATTTCAGGTGGCACCTATGAGTCTGGTGTAGCTAAAGCACCACAAAAATCTTCAACGATTATACGTGAAGCATTTTTTATTGATTTTGCAGAAAAGGTTAGAGCACATGTAAAAACTCCCTTGATGGTGACAGGAGGTTTTAGAAGTGCGGAGGGGATGAGTCAAGCGTTAGAATCTAATGCATTTGATGTTGTTGGAATTGCAAGACTCATGGCGATAGACCCTGATGCTCCCAAATATTTGTTAGCAGGAACCAATAGCAAACAAGCGGTTCAACCGATTAAGACTGGCATTAAAAAAATCGATAGTCTTGGGATTATGGAAGTGCTGTGGTATACCCAACAACTTGGCCGTATTGCTCAAGGTAAAGCACCAAAACCTAAAGAAAGCGGTTTATGGGCATTTATTAAATCTGTTTTACGTAGTGGTTGGGGAACGTATGCGACACAACGGACCCGGATAAAATCATAAACCACTCGTTGAACCTATAAAAAAGCACCCAGAAAGGGTGCTTGTTAGCATTATTCACCTTGTTGGCGAATAAGTCGTGTACCAATTTCCGCACCAGTTACCTGATCAATTACGATTGGTTCAATTTCAGTACCATTTTCAGCATCAAGAAACTTAACCATTTCTTCAGGATGCTCATAAGGTTTGTGTTTACGTCCCCATGCTCCAATTACAAATAGGACTGGTAGAAAATCTTGGCCTGCTTGAGTGAGTACATATTCTTCACGTGGAGGATGTTCTGAATATTGTCTTTTTTCAAGCAATCCTTCATCAACCAAAACGGATAAGCGTTTAGTTAGCATTGTAGGCGCAATACCTAAGCTTTTACGAAATTGATCAAATCGAGTAAAACCAGCATGTGCATCACGCAAAATTAACATGCTCCAAGCATCGCCAAGAACTGAAAGACTTCTTGCGATTGGACAGACTTCAAGATTGGTATTTTTACTCATAAGAATTAATAAATTTGAAAGTTACTACTAAAACAATAGTAACATACTCTGACTTATTCAACTATGCTTTACTTTTTAAAGAAAAGTTATTCATCAATAACTTCTGTTTTTGCTTTATAAGTTCTCATAAATTTTATTATGTAAAACTTGATATAAAAAGGAATAAAACCCACCATATCAGTATTAATGAACTAAATTGCAAGTGTTATCTATATAACAATCAAAAATTTACACTATATTCATAGTGGTGAGATAAATAATTATTAAAAGATAAAAACTAAATTATAGAGCTTTAGGAAAACACAATTCAAAGCATATACCTTCGGAGCTATTGAATGCATGATATGTTCCCTGATGAAGAGTCATGATTGAAGCTACAATAGATAGACCTAATCCACCAGTTCTATGATAAGTATTTCTACTGGTATTACACTGATAAAATCTTTCAAAAAGATGATCCAAATACTCAGAGGGAATTTCTAATTGACTAGTGGTAACTGATAATACGAGCATAATGGTGTTGTTGATTAGTTTTTTATTGCTGTTGATATAAATAGTTTTGTGGTTGCCTCCATGAATCAGTGCATTTGAAATAAGATTATAAAGTGCTTGTTGCACTAGTTCTAGATCAGCCCACAACTCAGATGCCTCTAGCCTGAAAACAAATTTACATGATTGTTCTTCTGCTTGATATTGCAAAATATTGCAAACATTTTCTAGTAATGATTGAACTTGAATCTGTTGCTTGTGTATGAGAACGTTATGAGTATCTGCGCGGGCTAAAAATAACATACTATCAACCATTCTTTTTAAACGTTGATAGTCTTCTAAGTTTGAAATCAAAAGTTCTTGATACTGTGCGGGACTGCGTTCACTCATAATTAAAATTTCGGTTTGACCGATTAAATTGTTCAATGGGGTTCTAAATTCATGTGCAATGTCTTCAGAGAAACGATTTATTTGTTCATACCCCATTTCAATTCGCTCGAGCATGGCATTGATATCTGATGCAAGCTGTTCAATTTCTTGTGGAGGACTTGTCACATTTAATCTTTGCTCAAGTTTGTGAATATTAATCGCATGAGTCTGCTTTCGTAGAGATGTTAAAGAGTTTAATCCCACACGACTTGCAATCGCACAGAGAATAAATATAGCTAACAGACCTGTAAAAACATAAATGAAAAGTTTTTTTTGAAATGGCGAAAGAATCGCTAGCCTTTCAGACCACTGTTTTCCAGCAATTAAAACATAAGGTTGTTGATTGATTTGGATGGTTTTCCAAGCAATACGGGTTGGGTAGGCATGAGCAGATAAATCACGAAATTGAATTTGGGGTTCATGAGTGAATTGAGGCAGCGGAATAGAAAACGGATTGATATTAATGAGAATATGATCGCCCCGAATCAATAGAAACAAATTATCCTTATTTCCCAACATATTTTGATACAGCTTCGGGCGAGCGATAATCTGTTCGATATTGCTACTATCTTGAAGCAAAATTTCCAAGCGCTCAATTCGCTCAACCAAAGCCCGATCTTGTTGGGTAATTAAAATCTGGTTGATGCCTAGATAGGTCATAAATGCTACAGTACACAAGACTATTGCAGCGCAACTTGTGACCAATAGCGTTAATCGTAGTTCTAGCGAGCGAATTGGTTTCAACATTATTTTTCTACCGAAACTCTATAGCCGAGACCACGAACAGTATGAATTAATTTTATTTCATGCCCTTCATCAATTTTACTGCGTAAGCGCCGCACCGCTACATCTATAAAGTTCGTATCGGTATCAAAATTAATATGCCAAACTTCAGAAGCTATTTGCCTGCGCGTAATAATTTCATTTTGATGAAGGAGTAGAAAGCGCAAAAGATTAAATTCTTTTTTGCTAAGTTCTATCAGCTGATCATTACGCCAAACTTTGTGATGAATCGGGTCCATTCTTAAGTTCCCAATCTCTAATTCATTTTCCTGCAAATACAGTTGCCGCCTAAGCAAACTTTTAATTCGAGCCAGTAATTCAATATAAGAAAAAGGTTTGGCTAAGTAGTCATCAGCACCCAGTTCTAGACCTTTAACTCTATCGATAATCTGGTCTTTTGCAGTTAAAAAAATCACGGGAATATTGGAAAATTGTCGCAATATTTTCAATACCGCCCAGCCATCGATATCGGGCAGCATTACATCTAATATGACCAAACTATATGAATGCATTTTTAATTTTTCCAAGCCTTCTAGTCCTGAATGAACACATTCAGCTGCATAGCCAGATTCACTTAAACCCTTAACCAGATATGAGGCGATCTTCACTTCATCTTCGATAATAAGAATACACATTTTATTCAGACTCATTTTGAAGATGACAACTTTGTAATGTAATTGTCATGCTTCAAATCATTCAGGTTGTATAAGATTTTTTAAAAATTAATTCAGGACAATCATGATGAACAAACTCAAAGGGCTTATTGCAACAGTAATGCTGATGAGTAGCAGTACTTTTGCACAAACGATTCAATTGAATCAAGTTTATTCACTTGATTTTAAAGCAGCACAAACTCTTGTTGATGCTGCGATGGCTGCGTGTCAAAAAATACAACATAACATTGCTGTAGTGGTGGTTGATCAGGGCGGAAATACCTTGCTCGCGAGCAGGAATGAAAATGTCGGACCACATAATTTGGGGGCTGCCGAGAAAAAAGCTTTTACCGCTTTATCGACTAAAACAACTACCTTGTTATTGAGCCAAAATGCTCATGAAAACAAGGATACAAAAAATTTAACGACCTTATCAAATTTACTGTTGTTAGGCGGCGGTTTCCCTGTGCGCTATGAAAACAAAGTGGTCGGTGCCATCGGCGTTGCGGGAGCAGGGGGCGCAAAAAATGACCATTACTGCGCTGAAACAGCTGTTCAGTCTATTTTCAATCCTTAAGGAATCCATCATGTTTAAAAAATTATTGCCACTCTCAACGCTATTATTGACCTCAATGACTTTTGCACAAACTAACCCCTTAAGTGTGCATGTGTTGAATCTGGAAAATGGGCTGCCTTCGGCTCAAGTCGAGGTGGTACTCGAAAAAAGTACTGGGAATAAATGGGTAAAGTTAAATCAGCAATATACGGGTTCCAATGGCCGTATTACTGCACTTTTTCCTGAAAATCAGAAGTTCGAAGCAGGCACTTATAAAGTCACATTTAAAACAGAAAACTGGTTTAAAAAGAACAATCAAAATACTTTCTTTCCTGAAATCCCTGTCATTTTTAAAGTGGATGGAAGTGTCAGCCATTATCATATTCCTCTACTTTTAAGCCCTTATGGATATTCGACTTATAGAGGCAACTAAGATTTAAAAGGGCTAGTCTAACTAGCCCTATTATTTGTGTTTAGTCCTTAAATTAGAGAAAAATCACAAAAAATTCATGATTGTATTGTTATGATTTTAGTCAGATTAGAGTTGATAAAGCTTATTGACGCTTCATGATGATTAAAAACGAGAATGGTATGAATCAATTTTCTGAAGAAGACATATCCAGAATTATCGAAATGGCTTGGGAAGATCGAACTCCTTTTGAAGCTATTCAACGTGAGTATGGTTTAAATGAAGCAACTGTGATTCGTTTCATGCGAAAAAACTTGAAAGCATCTAGTTTTAAAATGTGGCGTGAACGCGTGACCGGCCGAAAAACCAAGCATCTGCAGCTGCGTTCACCCGATGTGATACGGGCCTATTGTTCACGGCAATACAAGCGTTTCTAAGTATTTGATTTTGACTACCGTCTTGACTCACGTTAACATCGTTCAGAACGATATCGTACTTCCTCCCAGCAGCGGTACCATTTCTTGAGCCAAGTAAAAGGGCGTATGGCGGTAAAATCAGGGCAATTTTTGAGGATGATGGGCTAGATAAGTAGCTTACTCAACAACTTCGGCCATCAGGATCACATCACGGGTACGGTCCAGCGCTTTAAGCGTAGCAAGCTGATAACGCATAGCCATTCCAGACCCGATGAAAAATAGAGCAGTGTAAATCTAGACAGTTCAATTTTTGTGAAAATACAGATTCCCAAAAAGCTATCTTGTCAGATACGGATCAACGATTGTACAGAAGCCATCATGATTAGAATAAAGCCCTATTTATCTATAAAAATTTCAAGCCATGTGATGAATGGAGCACCTAAAGTTAAAAAATTATATTTGCTGAAGCATACATTAATAAATTTCGATATCTAATATTCACGCTTTGTTCACATCTACTTGGTTTATCTTAATGATGAAATCAAAAATAAGGCTTAAAAATGAATACTCTATTCAAGTCATTTTTTACAGCTGCGACGCTGGCTATGATCAGTTTGTCTATGACTGCTCAAGCAGAAACTGTTACACCTCAGGCTGTAGATGAAGTTGATATTCAACAATACGCTGGAAAATGGTATGAAATTTCTCATTTACCGATGTATTTTCAGCGTAAATGTATAGCTAATATCAACGCAGAATATAGTGTTAATGAAGATCAGACAGTGAATGTATTGAATAGTTGTCGAACTGCCAATGGTGAGATGATAAGTTCTGAAGGAGTTGCATATCCGCAAAATAGGGGAAATAGCAAATTAAAGGTCAGCTTTTTGCCTAAAGGTTTAAGATGGATACCCTTTACTAAAGGTCATTACTGGGTATTACGAGTAGACCCGGAATATAAAGTGGCACTGGTGGGTGGCCCAAGTAATAAATACCTATGGATTTTGTCACGTGAACCGCAACTAGATGAAGCAACTTATCAGTCATATATAAACACTGCGAAAGATTATGGCTATGACGTGACAAAACTTATCAAATTGCCTCATTAATCTGCTAATCTTTTGCCGAACTGATAAATCTCTCAACAGTTCGGTTTTTTTATTTACTTCACATAAAATTCATACCTGACTGATTACACTCATCAAATAGAATAAATACAATCGCTCGAAAGTAGGATGAGTCCATGTTGAAAACTCTGATGCGATGGATAGACAGCTGGTCCACACCCACAGCGCCCGAAACACTGACGGCTGAAAACAGCAAGATTCAGTGGCAGCGGATTTTACCCTTTATTCTGTTGCATCTGGCTTGTCTAGCAGTGTTCTGGGTGGGAGTGTCGTGGTTTGCAGTGGGCTTTATGCTGCTGTTCTACCTGATTCGTATGTTTTCCATTACGGCTTTTTTTCATCGCTATTTATCGCATAAAACCTTTCAGACCTCGCGTCCAGTGCAGTTCCTATTTGTATTACTAGGCACCATGAGTGCACAGCGTGGCCCCTTATGGTGGGCAGCCCATCATCGTTATCACCACCGCTATACAGATTCTTCACAAGACCCGCATTCATCTACTCACGGTTTTTGGTATAGCCATGTGGGTTGGTTTCTGAATGAATATAACTTTGCCACGCGTAAAGAAGTCATCAAAGACTGGCTGAAATATCCGGAATTAATCTGGCTAGATCGGTTTAGTCTAATTGTGGTGCTGTTGACCGCGGGTGGGATTTATGTGCTAGGAGAATGGCTGGCAATAGCTTGGCCGCAACTGGGGACTTCCGGCTTGCAATTACTAGTCTGGGGATTTGTGGTGTCCACCGTGTTGCTGATCCATGCGACCTTATGTATCAATTCACTGGCGCATCATTACGGTAGCCGTGATTTTGACACTGATGATCAAAGCCGCAACAATTTATTCTTGTCTATCATTACTTTGGGCGAAGGCTGGCACAACAATCACCACTATTATGCAGGCAGTACCCGACAGGGCTTTTACTGGTGGCAGATTGATGTGACCTATTACCTCCTAAAAATTATGTCTTGGCTCGGGATAGTCTGGGGTTTAAAGCCAATTCCAGCGCGGGTCTATGACGTCAGTAAAATTGCACAAGCTCGAAAACAGAGAAAAGTAGCCAAAACAGGCGCTCCTACTATTCATTCGAAGGAATCACCATGAAAATTGCGATTATTGGTTCAGGTATTTCCGGTTTGTATGCGGCTTGGAAATTAGGTAAGGTGCATGACGTTACCGTCTTTGAAAAGAATAACTACTTTGGCGGCCATACCGATACCCATCAGTTGAATATAGATGGCGAACAGGTCGCGGTGGACAGTGGCTTTATTGTATTTAATGAGCATAACTATCCACTGTTCTGTGCAATGCTCAAAGAACTCGGGATTCAATCGCAAAGCAGTGACATGGGCTTTTCGGTGAACAATCAGGTCACTGGCTTGCAGTACAACCCTTCAAAAAAATTCTCGCTGTTGTTCCGACCGCAAAACTTCTTTAACGCTGATTTTCGCGTGATGTTGTCGGATCTGTTCCGTTTCTATGCGGCGAATAAAGATATTGATGTTGAACAGGTCGATGCTCAGCTCAGTATTGATGCATATCTCAATCGACATGACTATTCCGAAGCCTTTCGTCAGGAACATCTCTATCCGATGTGCGGGGCGCTATGGTCCTGTCCAGTAGAGCAAGCTGGACAGATTCCGTATAAATTTGTGGTGAGCTTTTTTCAGCACCATCGTATGTTGCAGCTGAAAGAGCGACCTTCATGGCTTACGGTCAAGGGTGGATCAGCTCGTTATGTTCGTGCCATTCAGGCCCAATCGAATATGACTTTCCGCAAGACAGGTGTGCTTCATGTATCCCGTAGTGCAAATGATGTAGTGATTGAAACTGGACAGGGCCGTGAACGTTTTGACTGGGTCATTTTTGCCAGCCATGCTGATGATAGCTTGAATTTACTTACAGACCCGTCAGCGCAAGAGCGGGAAGTACTTGGCAAGTTTCGTTATCAGGATAACCATATGGTGGTGCATTCCGATACTCATATCATGCCCAAATCCAGACGCCAATGGGCCAGCTGGCATGTACATGTGACACCTAGTCGTGTAACCGAATCAACTCCATTCCAGCATA
The DNA here is from genome assembly GCF_039655985.1 of Acinetobacter sp. BWR-L5. Lineage (NCBI taxonomy): Bacteria > Pseudomonadati > Pseudomonadota > Gammaproteobacteria > Moraxellales > Moraxellaceae > Acinetobacter > Acinetobacter sp. BWR-L5. The sequence goes on from NZ_JAGFEV010000012.1 coordinate 13,468, forward strand.
GTGGCATGCATTATGGTTTCAGTTACTGGATGAACCAGTTGCAAAACCTGAATTGTAAAACCCAAATCTTTGCCACACTCAATCCTAACTTTAACCTCGATCCGAAAAAAATATGGGTAGAACGATATTACCGTCATCCAGTATTTGATGCTGCCGCGATTGAGGCACAACAACGTTGGGCTGAGGTTAATGGTCAGAACCGGACGTCATACTGTGGTGCCTACTGGGGCTGGGGCTTTCATGAAGATGGAGCGCGTAGTGCTTCATGGGTTGTAAATCAGTTGCTACAACACACTGAGCAAGCGGCTTAGGAGTACAGAATGCAAATGTATCCACTGGCTATCGCTTCTACCGAAATTCGCCATCGTCGCTATTTGCCCAAATCGCATGCTTTTGAGGTGAAGCTTAGCTATTTATGCTTTGATCCGGATCAACTGGCAAATTTTACCCAAAAATCTTGGTTCTGGTCTTCTAGTCGCTGGAATTTATTGACCTTGGATGAACGTGACTTTCTGAACATGGAATATGGTTCGATTCGGCAGAAAGTTGCACGGTTACTGATCAAGCACGAAAACTATCATTTACCACATGCTGCATCTATTCGTGTACTGGCTTTACCACGCACACTGGGTTTTCGTTTTAATTCTGTGGTGTTTTATTTGATCTTTGATACGACCGATCAACTGATTTTTATACTGAGTGAAATCACCAATACACCGTGGAATGAACGTCAGGTGTACATTCACGATTGTCGGCACAATGTAACTAAACATACGCCTTACCAGAGCCACCAGTTTGACTTTAAAAAGGCCTTTCATGTGTCACCATTCATGCCGATGTCACTGGATTATCGTTGGCGTTTTAGCTTTTCAGAACAGCAAAATGTGATTCACATGCAGCTGTTTGAACAAGAAATATTGCAATTTGATGCCACGATGAAATTTAAGCTGCAAGCCATCACACTTCCTTCACAGCAACATCGATATGCTGTATTAAAAGTTCTTGAGCCCTTTAGGATGGTGAGCGGAATTTATCTACATGCTTTGCACTTATGGAAAAAGAAAATTCCGTTTTATCGGCATCCTAAAAAAGAAAAAGGAAAGACATGACTATGAAAACACTGTTAATGGGAGAGCATACCGAACTGCCGATAGTCCTACGCCATATGCTGAAATTGCGTCATGGTCAGTTAATATTTAAAGGTATCTGGAATGGTCTGATTGGGGAAAATTACAGTGACTTGCATGCAGTAATTCAAGTTCACGACAAACGCCTTATAGATTTGCTGTTCCGTAATGGTGTACTGGGGGCAGCAGAAGGCTTTATTCGTGGTTACTGGAGCAGTGAAGATCTGGTCAATGTAATTCGTATTCTAGCGCGTAATCGTGATGTGCTTGATCGAATGAATCAAAATGTGGTGGCAAAAGCCAGCCAGTTGGTACTCAAGGCTTGGTATAAATCCCGCAAGAATTCGATTGATGGTAGTCGTCAGAATATTGCTGAGCATTATGACTTGAGCAATGATTTTTTTAAATTGTTCTTAGATTCCAGCATGATGTATTCCAGTGCGGTGTTTAAAGAACCCAGTATGAGCTTGGAACAAGCTTCAGATTATAAAAAAGAACTGATCTGCCAAAAACTTCAATTGCAACCGATGGACCATTTGGTTGAAATTGGCAGCGGCTGGGGAGGCTTTGCCATTTATGCGGCTCAGCATTATGGCTGTAAGGTGACCACCATTACCATTTCCAAAGCTCAGTACGATGAAGCACTCGCCCGAGTTGCTGAAGCAGGGCTGTCTCATCGGGTGTCTGTACAGCTTCAGGACTACCGTTTACTCGAGGGTAAATACGACAAATTGGTGTCCATTGAAATGATTGAAGCAGTTGGTGAGCAATATTTACCAACTTATTTCCGAAAATGCCGTGAGCTCCTCAATCCGAATGGTCTAGCCTTGATACAGGCGATTACCATTGAAGATGCACGCTATGTTAAAGCTTTAAATACGGTGGATTACATTAAGCGTTATATTTTCCCCGGTAGTTTTATTCCATGTATCAGTGTGATGACGCAAACGGCTTCTGAGCAAAAACTTCGTCTCAAACATCTGGAAGATATTGGTCAAAGCTATGCACAAACCCTGAAGTGTTGGCGCCAGCGTTTTCTGGAGCAGCGTGATCAAGTACTGCAACTTGATTTTGATGAGCGTTTTATCCGCATGTGGGATTTTTATCTGTGTTATTGCGAAGGTGGTTTTAGGGAGGGTGTGATCAGTGATGTTCATTTGCTGTTTGAAGCCAGTGCTTACTAAGCAGAAATAAAACAGGAGGGCGACATGCTGCTAGATTTATTTTTGCTCAATGTCTTCATCATGCTCTGTAGCTGGGTGTTGGTGACCTATAACCGCAGAGCAGGGCTAGTCGATGTCGCTTGGAGTTTCAGTATTGCCCTTAATGTGATTATTGCCGCTTGGGTGATTGACAGTGCGCCGATGTTGGTTCGGTTATTTCTGGGACTGGCGAGTGGGATCTGGTTTTCACGGCTGACTTGGCATCTGTTACGGCGATATGCCAATGAAACCCAAGAAGACACGCGTTATGCCAACATGCGCCGAGCGATGGGGGATTATCAGCATCTTGGTTTTCTGGTGTTTTTTATATTCCAGGCAGGTTTGGCTCTACTGTTTTCTTACCCAATACTGAAGTTGTTAAGTATCTCGACCGAGCAATGGAATGACTGGACTTTGGTCACTGTGATTGTGGCGGGCATGATCATGCTCTCGGCTTTGATAGGTGAAAGCACTGCAGATCAGCAACTTTACCGTTTTAAGCTAGATCCACAGAATCAAGGTAAAACCATGGATCAGGGCTTGTGGAAATATTCGCGCCATCCGAATTATTTTTTTGAATGGCTGCATTGGTTTGCCTATCCAGTGCTCGGTCTGGCAGCAGGATGCTATGGATTATGGATTTATCCACTGCTGATGTGGCTATTCCTGTACTACTTTACGGGGATTCCTTTTAGTGAAAAACAGGCGCTCGCCCACCGTGGTGACAACTATAAAGACTATCAACGACGAACTTCAATGTTTATTCCGTGGCCACCCAAAGAGTAGGTAAATACATGGACTTTATGATTCAAAAAACCTTAGAACTGATCGAAAATGGCAAGGTGCCAGACCCAGTGATTCGTGCTGGTATTAAAATCTTGAGCAAAAAACGTTTGGCACAAGAAGGTCGGTTTGACCCCGCATTGGCAGCGCAGCGCTATATGGATGTGCTGACCATGCTGAAAAACAGCGAAATTGCCATTGAGACAGACAAAGCCAATGAGCAGCATTATGAACTGCCGACCGCATTTTTTCAGGCAGTACTCGGTAAGCGTTTGAAATATAGCGCGAGTCTATTTGAACATGCCGATATGACGCTAGACCAAGCCGAAGAAGCTGCCCTTGCCTGCTATTGCCAGCGAGCACAACTGAAAGACGGGCAGGATATTTTGGAAATTGGCTGCGGTTGGGGTTCTTTCAGTCTATATATGGCCGAGCATTATCCAACGGCCCATATTACAGTCGTGTCAAATTCTTCAACGCAGCGTGAGTATATTCAGGAACAAGCCCGTTTAAAAAAACTGGATAACCTTAATGTGATCACTTGTGATGTCAATGTGTTGCAACTTGAACCTGCGTCATTTGACCGTGTGGTATCGGTGGAGATGTTTGAGCATGTACGCAACTATCAAAAACTGTTTGAAAATATTAGTATTTGGCTCAAACCAGATGGCTTATTGTGGTGTCATATTTTCTGTCATCGTTTCTTGCATTACCCGTTTGAAGTCAAAAATGAGTTTGACTGGATGTCGCAATATTTCTTTAGTGGTGGTTTGATGCCAGCAGCCTCAACTTTCCTACATTTTCAGCAGCATTTACAGCTAGAACAGCACTGGCAATGGGCGGGCACGCAGTATGAACGTACCGCAAATGCTTGGCTAGAAAATATGGATGGTAAACAGGCCGAGCTAAAGCCCTTATTTGAAAAAACTTATGGCGCGGATGCCGCAATCTGGTGGCAGCGCTGGCGGATTTTCTTTATGGCCTGTGCCGAGCTATTTGGTTATGACCATGGACGCGAGTGGGTCATTGGCCACTTTCTGTTAAAGAAGAAAGCCGTATAATTGAACAGTGGGATTGGCCAGCGGGGAATGCATCAATGTTAAAGCTATTTAGGGACAAACGTGATCATCCTCTGGGTGAGGTGTTTAACCGCTACTACTGGCTGCAAATCGGATTCATTGCCTTGTCTGTGGTGATTGGGATTGGCTTCAGTGCCTGGGTGATTAAAGGTTCTTTGCTCAGAACGGCGCTAGAACAGGAAATGTCACACTACTGGCAGCGATTAGAACGTAATCCTGCCGCAGAATTGCCCGATACCAAAAACCTGTATGGTTACCGCTGGAATACTGTGTCTCCCTCCCAATTTAAGAATATGTCACTTGAGCAAGGGGTGAATCGGCATTTTGTCGATGGTAAGGAACGCATGACCGTTTATGGCGAAAAAGATGGGCAGCATGTCCTGTTAGTCTTTGGTGAAAGCAATGTCAATAAACTGGTCTGGCTGTTTGGTCTGGCACCACTGATGGTCAGCTTGTTTGTACTTTATAGTATGTTATGGTGGTGGAACCGTCGTGCCCGGCGCTATTTTTCTCCCATTACCAGGCTTGCCAACGCACTGGAACATATTGATTGGGAAGATTATAAAAATCAGGCTTCACCGTTTCATGACATCCGGACTGATTCAAATCTGGAAGCGGAATATCTGAAGCAAGCGCTAGAAAAATATCATCAGGTATTAAGCGAGTTTATTCAGCGTGAACGTGAATTTACTGGTGATGTCAGTCATGAGCTTCGCACACCACTTACCATCTTAAAAGGCAATGTGCAGTTGTGTCAGGCACGCTATGGGGACAATAAATCATTTACTCGCTTGAACAACACCATTGAAGACATGCAACTATTAGTTGACACACTACTGGCTATCGCCCGCAATACCACCAATACTTTAACCGCTGAATCGACTATGCTTTCTGAATGTCTGGAAAATGTAGTTCAGGATCTGGATAGTGTTAGCCATAACAAAGGCATGCGGATAAATTTTCAAAAAGATCTAAACGAACAGCCACGTAAACTTTACCCGTCGATGACCAAAATGGTATTTGGCAATATTTTGCGGAATGCACTGAATTATTCACAAGGCACAGAAATTGATGTCATTTTGCAAAAAAATACAGTATTGATTGCAGATAATGGTGTCGGCATTCCTTTACCGAATAACTCAAAGGTGCAAGAACTGTCGGGGCAGCAATTGCAATTAGAGATCAAAGGTCATGGCATTGGACTACAACTGGTACAGAAGTTGTGCAAGCAGCTTGGCTGGCGAGTGGAATTGTTTGATCGGCAGTATTATCTCAATACCCATCAAGATGTTGATCTGGCGATGACGACTGGACTGATTGTCGTCGTGTATTTAAATTAAGGCTGGGCTTCTAGAGCTTAAGCTTCTAAAGTGATCTTTAACCCTACACCAGATATGGTGTGAATTAGTTTTTGCTCAAAAGGCTTATCGACCATTTTACGCAAATTATAAATATGACTACGCAGGGCATCGCTTTCAGGCTCTTGATCCCCCCAAAGCTCTATCATAATTTCCTGTTTAGTCAGAACTTTAGGCGAATGACGCATCAGTAGTTTGAGCAGTTTGAATTGAATGGGGGGCAGTTCAATGGTTTGTCCTCCACGAGTCAGTTGCTGTGTTGCAGGGTCCAGAATAAGATCATGAATTTGAAGACGGCTAGAGGAGACTTCACCCTGTGAACGCTTGATCAGAGCTTTGACTCGAACCACCAGCTCATTAAAGTCAAATGGTTTGACTAGATAATCATCCGTGCCTGAATTGAAACCTTTGAGTTTGTCATTCAGCGTATCGCGTGCGGTGAGCATCAGCACAGGGAGGTCCATACCTTCTTTATTTCGTAGCCATTCACATAGTTCATAACCCGAACCATCAGGCAAGTTAATATCTAAAAGTAAAATATGATAGCGTTGCTGTTTTAGCAATTGGCGCGCAGCATTTAAGTTTCGAGCATGATCGACCACAAAACCATGCTCTTCTAGAAACTCGCATAAGGTAGATGCCAGTTCATAATGATCTTCAACCATCAAAATAAAATGTTTAGACATAACTGTAGAGACTACTTTATTAATTGCTGTTTTAATTTAGCACTAAATGGCTGAGGACCTAGCCATATATTAAAATATTGCTGGGCCTGCGGGTTTTGGAGTTGTCCCTGCATTTTCTGGTTTAAGTATAGGCTTAATGTGTGTGTGGCATGGATATACTTCAGTTGGTATAGATCTCCTGACTTCACTGGACGATACAAATCGGTGATTGGATTGAAAACAGCATGAATTTTTTGATCTTTGATATTACGTTGGAGTAGATGTGTGGCCGCACGTTTGAATGCCCATTCTGGAATATTCTGCGTATAGGTAAAATCCATCTGTATGTTTTGGCCTTGCCAAGGCTGATTACAGTTTTGCGCAAAGTAACTGGCCACACCGACCTGTTTTTGTCCCACCATTAGTGGGCCATTACCACATTTATTTAAGCTCTGTGCATGCGCCCACGAACCGAAACTCCCGAGCATCAGTACAGTGGTTATGGCTACTTTTTGAAAGGCAGTACCCATGAATAGGTTCCTCCTACATATGGCAAAGAACGATACAGACCATTGGCCGGATCCCAGAAATCTTGTTGGAAAATAATCTGATGGTTTGGGTTGACCTTTATTTCACTGATTCCAAATGAATCCATTGTTCGTGTCTTCCCGAACATTTTAAAATCATAAACCATATGCCAATGCACATAGGCAGAGTCTTGATGATATGAAGTATTTAATAGGCTGACAGTGACATTACTCACCCGCTGGTTCATACCTTGAAAATGTTCAAGCAGTTTTTTACGCGATGAAAATTGCGACAGAGTGTCGTTAATAAAAAGCTGATCTGCATACAGTGCTCCAGCATTTTCAACGAATTTAGGTGTGCCCAACGTATTAAATGCCGAAGTGAAGCGGGTGCCGATTTCTAGTGCTTTTGCATCATCTAAGGGTATTCCTTGAATACTCGCTCTGGCATTTGCATAATCAGAGGAATAACGAGGAACACTTTTACATCCTGACAGGAAAAGCACTGGTAAGGATAAGGCAATTGCCACTAACGTTTTGACTTGATTCATGTTCACTGTCCATCTTCACAGTTTATCCTCCCACTTTAGAGAGGCTGAAGTGAACAGAATGTGAAGATAGATGCTAAAGACAGTACATTGAATAGAATTTTTATGACTATTCAAACAGTTTTTCTATTATTAAATATTTTAAAAGTCACTATTATCATACATATGTGACATACGTTTTTGCTTTGTTTCTAAATAAGCTTTGTTAAAGATATTTAAACCAACTTTTAAAGGAATACGTTCAACAACATTAATTCCTAAATCAGTCAAAGATTTGATTTTAAATGGATTATTTGTAATCAAATTGACGTCTTTTATTTGTAAATAATCAAGCATAATGGTACACATGTCATATTTACGAGCATCTGCTGGCAGGTTTAATAATAAATTTGCATCAAGGGTATCATGTCCTTGGTCTTGAAGTGCGTAGGCCCGAATTTTATTGGTTAGTCCTATGCCACGGCCTTCTTGGCGAAGGTATAAAATGACACCTTGACCTGCATCATGAATCATCTTCATGGTTGAGTGTAATTGTGGACCACAATCACATTTGAGTGATCCAAAAGCATCACCTGTTAAGCACTCTGAATGTATTCTGACCAATACAGGTTGATTGGGAGCAGCATTTATCCCTTTAGCAAGAGCGATATGTTCTTCACCAGTCTTTTGATCTTGAAATGCTATAATTTCAAAATAGCCAAATGCAGTAGGTAACTTTGATTTGGAAACAAATTCTATAGCCATTTAACTATACCCCTGTATTTTAAGAATTTAGAAACTTGCAACTATTACTTTCCAGCTAAAATAGTTCTCAGATAGTGAAATTTATGTGAAAACACAAGAGTTTTTAGCGTGTGAAGTAAATTTCAATAAAAAATCAATGAGTTACTTCTAATTTTAGATTTGACAAGTTTTCTAAAATTATTTTTAGTTGGATGTTAAATATACAATTTTTATATGCATAATAACTAAGATCGAAATTAACAGTCATTAGGAATGATATAGACTATTTTTAAAATGGTAACTTTTTACTCGCAATTGCTTTCTGAGTAGGTTGATATAGAGTCTTAATAGTTAAGCTCTACATTCAGTTTGTTCTCATTTTTTAAATTTTTAATATTATGTACTTATTACAAAAGGAAGAGATTCATGGCTAGTCCTAAAAAAGAAGTAAAAGCAATAAAGATTGATATCGGTATTTCGCATAATGATCGAGAAAAGATTGTTTCTGGTCTGTCAAAATTACTTGCAGATAGTTATACCTTATATTTAATGACGCATAATTTTCACTGGAATGTTACAGGGCCTCAGTTTAATAGTTTACACAACATGTTTATGGATCAGTATACTGAACAATGGAATGCTTTAGATACTATAGCAGAACGTATTAGAGCATTAGGTTTCCCTGCCCCTGGTACGTACAAACAGTTTGCTAAATTGACCGCAATTAAGGAAGTAGAGGGTGTTCCAAAAGCACAAGAAATGGTTGGTTTATTAGTTAATGCTCACGAAACTGTTGCAAAAACAGCAAGAGGAATTTTTCCAATTGTCGATGAGGTAAACGATCAGCCATCAGCAGATTTAGTTACACAAAGACTTGAAGTACATGAAAAAACAGCATGGATGTTAAGAAGTATTTTAGAGGATTAATAAATATAGAAACCCTTGAATATATATTTATTCAAGGGTTTGAATAAACTAGAGATTAAGATGATTTTGGTTTATTTAAAACTTCATCTAGTACATCTTTCTCCAAAGCATTATCCCAACGAGCAACAACGATTGTTGCGCAAGCATTTCCTACTAGATTGGTTAATGCACGGCATTCTGACATAAAGCGATCAATACCTAAAATTAATGCCATTCCTGCAACAGGTACTGCTGGTACAACAGACAATGTAGCCGCTAGGGTAATAAATCCTGCACCAGTTACTCCAGCTGCCCCTTTAGAGCTAACCATTGCTACCAGTAAAAGAGCTATTTGTTCACCAATTGATAAGTCTACATTACATGCTTGAGCAATAAATAACGCTGCCATGGTCATATAAATATTAGTACCATCAAGATTAAATGAATATCCTGTCGGGATTACTAGACCCACTACAGACTTTTCACAACCAGCTTTTTCCATTTTTTGCATTAAAGTGGGTAGGGCCGCTTCTGATGAACTTGTACCTAATACAAGCCATAATTCATCTTTAATATATCGAATGAGAGCTAAAATTGAAAATCCATTGTAGCGAGCTACTGCACCTAAAATAATAAGTATAAACAACAACGATGTTATATAGAAAGTCATTATCAGTAATAGCAAATTACCTATAGCTTCAATACCATATGCGCCAATTGTAAATGCCATTGCACCAAAAGCACCAATTGGAGCTAACTTCATTAACATCCCGACTAAATAAAATACAGGGGCTGTCAAATTATTTAGAATATCAACAATTGGGCGGCCACGGTCACCAATTGCAGCTAAAGCAATACCGAATAAAACTGCGACAAATAAGACTTGTAGAATGCTTCCTTCAGCTAAAGGGCTTATTAGTGTCTTAGGAATAATATTCATGAAAAAGTCGACTAAAGTCGCATCATGTGCTTTTTCTACATAATCAGCTACTTTATCATTTGCTAATGTAGTTGGATCAATATTCAAACCTTTACCGGGTTGAATGATATTTGCCACTACCATGCCTACAATAAGAGCTAATGATGAGAAGGTAAAAAAGTACAACATCGCTTTACCAGTCACACGACCAACACGACTCATATTAGTCATGCCAGCAATACCCGTAACAACTGTTAGAAAAATTACCGGAGCAATAATCATTTTAACAATTTTAATAAATGCATCGCCTAATGGTTTTAGGCTTTCACCAAACTCAGGGTAAAAATGACCTAATAATATACCTAAGATAATTGCAAATATTACCTGGACATATAATATTTGATGAAACTTCTGTTTCTTTTTTATAACTTCTGGTTCAAGGGTACTGAATTCCATTATCTATATACCTTTTTAGATCAAATTTTAAATTACGCAACCATGCAACATTTGAAGCATGAAACCACTCTGTTTGAGAAGAGCAGGCAGTTTATAGAAAAAAAGAACCATCAGGTCATAAGATTTCGAAATGTTAATATGAAAGCCATATATTAAAGACATGCTTAACAATTAATTATTAATGCACCAAAGTGGCGCAGGTTAATAAACATCTATTGCACTATAATGAGTCAAAAAGAAGTTGATATAGCGCCAACACGGTGCATTTCTATATTTAAAAATTCTTTCATAATTTTATCTTATTGATTTTTATACTATTTATAATTATTCCAATGAAAATCAAATACTACAAAATTTAAATTTATTTTATTTTTTGTTTATTTTTACTTAAATTTAATAAAAATTTTATTACATATAATCACCATTTAATAATTTTATTATATTAACAAATAGAAATGGTATTAATTAGAAAGTAAGTTGGAATTTAGAACTGTAGTGAGCGCCATCTTGAAACTCATTTTCACTAAGAAAAATATCTTCATTTTTTATTTTATTTTCAAACTAAATCAATTTTACAATTACATCACGATTATAAATACCAAAAGACGTAAAATTAAGCTAAGCTAAAAAACAAATTAGACCCATAGATTCTACTCATAAGATGACCTAAATCTATATATAACGAGATAGGTAATAACAAAAGAGTTTTTAAAGACAAAACATCCATTATTCGTGCAATACCTTACTTGAGTTGCCGCTGTTAAATAAAGGACACGCGTTACGGAAGAAGAGCGCGCTCGCTTCAACTTGCATGGTTTAATTCCATACGTTGAAGAAAGTATTGAAGAATAAAGTCAGTATTTCTAACAATACTGTGCTTTTAATGATGCGATCAATAAACACATTTACTTGCGTAACATTCAAGACATCAACGAAACCTTGTTCTATCACCTCATTGAAACCTCTTTAAGAAAGGGGATGCCTATCGTTTATACCTGCAAAGGTGGGTGAGGCTAGTCAGCATTCTCAGATATTTATCGTCACCATCACGGCACAGGCGTGCGCTTATGGTAAGTCACACTTACATAACTTAGACCTAGAAGATTTGGTGGCTTTAACTATTAAAGCTGTAGTAATGGCATGGGTACACCTTGCAGCGACAAACTAGGTGTCAAAGCTAGGTAAGTGAATTACTAGACTTCACTGTAGTTAATTCTCAATTTTAAATTTTATTAAAGGAAGTATGAAAGTCATACTTCCTTTTCAATCTGCTACACAATAAAACTTTAGAGTTGAGGCAATAGATCAAATCTAAATCAGATTTGAAAAATAATTACGATGGATACTGTCCTGTGGTAATAACTCTAATAAACGCTGTACCGCATCAATTCGGTCATGTGTTTGCCCAATAATTCTTAATAATTGATCGATATCCTTTATTTGATAGATCAACTGGCTTAAACGGGCATCAAAACAATGTCTCCAAGTGCTGAGTAAAGGGCTTTCTGATTTAGAGAGAAAGCTACCTTTATATAGCGAGAATGTACTGGAAATAAGATTTGCATTTAATGATTGTTCAGCACGTAAAAAATCACATTGGACTTCACAGCTAAGCCTATAAATGCGAGCCTCAATTGAATGAGGTAATAGGCTACGAAGTTGTGAAAGCTCAGCCTTTAGGGTTTTTAGGCTGACACTACGCTCACCATAAAGGGCATAGTGTAACTCTTCTAAGCCAATGCCATGAGGATGCAAAGCTAAAATGCAAAGTATTTCAATTTGACGATGACTCAAGTTCAAGGTATGCCCATTAAATTGAACCCAAGGCGAGCCTAGCGCCTTAATGTATAAAAAATTTTGCTGTTCAAACTTTATGGCTCGTTGTATTAAATCCGCACAGCGTTCAACTGCAAGCAGCCCCAAAGGAGTATGTTTTTTATATTTTGTGGAAAGGTTAATAATGCCATGAAATTGTCCTGATGTCGGATCCCAGATCGGCGCGGCATAACAAACCCAATCTCGAACACTGTCCATTTGGTTTTCATGAGAATAGACACAACTTGATATTTGGCTGTTCAACGTCATACCAATCGCATTGGTCCCAACAGCCTGTGTAGACCAATGCCCACCCTCAATAAAATGAACCTGTTCGGCAGAAGAAAGCATTGCCGAACTACTCCATGTCCATAAGAGAGTCCCGTGATGGTCTGTAAGACCAATAGCCATATCTGAATCTTCCGCTATTTTGAGTAAGTCAGCATAATTATGTTGGATAGAGCGGCGAAATAAAGACGTTTTATCTTCTGGAGGTAAGGCTAAAACAGGGGCGGCATGCACAGTATGTTGATTAATTAAATGGGTTGTTTGCAAATTTTTTGCAGATGCGGTATTGAACAGGTTCATATCATATTCCTTTATGATGAGACTGTAATATTTTTAAATTTTAGAAATGAGTTTCCAAATTTATAGTCATTTAAGTCATTTCTTCTTGCTTCAATTTTAAATGCTTTTATCTTTGCTTGGTTAAATCATATCTTTTGGCTTTACCAGTCCTTGAGTTACTTTAAAAGTGTTCTTATGAGCTGAAAATGACTATTTCCATCTGAAATGTTAATAAACGTAAATAGGATGAAAATTCATTCGCTCATGTAAGGGCTAGGCACAGCTTCACCATGATACTGACGGTCTGCAAAATAACTTGATCGTACTAATGGCGCACTCCAAATATTTTTAAACGCTAAGCGCTCCCCATGTGTTTGATAATGCTTAAACTCTTGCAACGTAACAAAACGATGAATTGGCGCATGAGATTTAGATGGCTGTAAGTATTGACCGATTGTGACATAGTCCACTTGATAATCTTTCAAATCATTTAATAACACAATAACCTCAGCCTCGACTTCTCCTAAACCGACCATCAAACCACATTTCGTTGGAATTTCAGAACAGTAGTGTTTAAATTTTTTGAGTAAATCCAATGAGTGCTTATAGTCAGCGCCTGGTCGCATGGCTTTATACAGACGTGGAACGGTTTCAATATTATGATTAAAAACATCGGGTGGGTTTTGGCTCAGAATCTTCAGGGCAATATCTGCACGACCACGAAAATCAGGAACCAAAATTTCTATCAGAGTCTCTGGACTGGTTTGACGAATTTCTCGAATGCAATCTGCAAAATGCTGTGCACCACCATCTTTTAAGTCGTCTCGATCAACAGAAGTAATCACGACATACTTTAAGTTTAGATTCTTGACTGTTTCAGCCAGATGCTTTGGCTCATTAAGATCTAGGATATTAGGACGACCATGTGCGACATCACAGAATGGACAGCGGCGAGTACAAATATCTCCCATGATCATAAACGTTGCAGTCCCTCCGCTAAAGCATTGTGGCAAATTGGGGCAGGCTGCTTCTTCACAAACCGTATGTAGTTTCTGTTGTCGTAATAAATCCTTAATGATTTGAACTTCCTCAGGTTGACTAATTTTAGTCCGAATCCATTCTGGCTTTTTCGGTGTCGTTTCCGTTGGAACAACTTTAATTGGAATACGCGCCATTTTTTCAGCGCCACGTAGCTTTTTTCCAGTTAATACTGTGTTATTTAAATCCATTACAAACACTCCATCGTTTAAAATAATTAATATAGATCCCGATATTAAATAAGCTCTTTTAGGTGCTTTAATAATATTAAAACAGTGCAAAAAACTTATCATATAAAATAAAGGTTGGTTAAAGGTTTGTTTTCATATGTTATTGAACTATTGTAAAATTTTAAAAATTTTTTTAAGTTCTTAACCTTCTGTTTTTAATATTTTTCTCATCTTTTTATGCATTATATTTTTTTAGTCTAATATGAAATTAAATAAAAATATATTTATATAAATATACGGTTTAAAAATTCAACCATTAATTTTTGGATTTTCTTTTAAGCGTAGTTAATAAGGAACAAAGATATGCAATTAACGGAAGAGCAATTGCTAGCAGCATACAAAAGAATGCGCGACATTCGTGAATTTGAGGATCGACTTCACGATGAAAATAATACAGGTGATATTCCCGGTTTCATCCATTTATATAGCGGCGAGGAAGCTGTTGCCGTAGGGATCTGTGAAAATTTAACAGACAAGGACTTCATTACATCAACGCATCGTGGTCATGGACATTGTATTGCTAAAGGCTGTGACATTCACGCCATGATGTTAGAAATTTTTGGCAAAGATGATGGTTTGTGTCGTGGTAAAGGCGGCTCAATGCACATTGCGGACTTAGATAAAGGCATGCTCGGTGCAAACGGTATTGTGGGTGGTGGTCCACCTTTGGCTATTGGGGCAGCTTTAAGTGCTAAAACACTGAAAAATGGTGGGATTGGTCTATCTTTTACCGGTGATGGCGGGTCAAATCAGGGCTTAACTTTTGAAGCCATTAATATGGCTGTCGTGTTAAAGCTCCCTGTCATTTTTGTTTTTGAAAACAACGGTTTTGGTGAAGGCACTGCACACGACTATGCCGTAGGCAGTAAAGACATTGCAGGCCGAGCAGCAGGTTTTGGCTTACCCGCTGAAAAAGTAGATGGAACAGACTTTTTTGCTGTGCATGAAGTTGCACAAAAAGCCATTGAACGTGCCCGCTGTGGTGAAGGTCCGAGTGTGATTGAAACGGTAACCAACCGTTTTTATGGACATTTTGAAGGTGATCCGGGGCTTATCCGTTCCAAAGAAGAACTGGATTATGTCAAAGAACATAAAGACCCATTGAAAATATTCCGTGAAAAAGTCAAAGGCAAAATTGACGAAGCCAAACTAGATGCGATTGATGCCCAGTCTAAAGCCAATGTAGACGATGCCGTTGCAAAAGCACGCGCAGCTAAGTACCCAGAAGTCTTGCAGTTACTTACTGATGTTTACGTCTCTTACTAAAGGAATAGTAGAAAAATGCCAAATAAAAGTTATCGAAACGCGATTAAAGAAGCAATTGAATTAGAAATGCGCCGAGACCCAAGTGTCATTGTGGTCGGTGAAGATGTTCGTGGTGGGCATGGTGGTAAAAATACCGATGACAATAAACTGGAAGGTTTTGGCGGTGTACTTGGTGTAACCAAAGGCTTATGGACTGAATTTGGTTCTGAACGAGTCATTGATACTCCAATTACAGAATCTGCGATTATTGGTATGGCGGCAGGTGCTGCTGCAACGGGTTTAAGACCTGTGGCAGATTTAATGTTCATGGATTTTTACGGCGTGTGTTATGACATGTTGTATAACCAAGCTGCTAAATTCCGCTATATGTTTGGTGGCAAAGCCAAAGCGCCACTCGTTGTACGAGGCATGATCGGTGCAGGTTTTTCCGCCGCAGCACAGCATTCTCAGTCGCCATATAACGTGTTTACCTCAGTGCCTGGCTTAAAAGTGGTGGTGCCTTCGAGCGCCTATGATGTGAAAGGGTTATTGATTCAAGCCATTCGAGATGATGACCCAGTGGTCTTTTGTGAACACAAATTATTGTATGACATTAAGGGCGAAGTGCCAGATGAGGCCTACACCATTCCTTTTGGTGTTGCGAATTACACCCGTGAAGGCACTGATATCACCATTATTGCCTTAAGCCTGATGGTGCATCGTGCCAATGAAGTTGCTGACAAGCTCGCAAAAGAAGGCATTTCGGTTGAAGTGGTTGACCCTCGAACCATTTCTCCATTAGATGAAGATGGCATCTTAGAGTCTGTGGCTTCAACAGGTCGTGTGGTGATTGTAGATGAATCTGCGGCACGTTGCGGTTTCGGACATGATGTGGCTGCACTCATTGCACAGAAAGGCTTTCATTATCTTAAAGCACCAATCGAGTTAGTCACTCCACCACACTCACCCGTACCATTTTCACCAGTATTAGAAAAAGAATGGCTACCAAGTGTAGAACGCATCGAACAGGCTGTACGTAAGACGTTGGAGGCTTAGGATGAGCGAAATTAAAACCTTAGAAATCCCAAAATGGGGTTTGTCCATGGAAGAGGGCACGATTGCCCAATGGCTGATTCAAGAAGGTACTCAATTTAGTAAAGGACAGGAAATTTGTGAAATTGAAACCACAAAAATCGTCAATGTTCTGGAAGCGCCTTTCGATGGCTTGCTACGAAAGATTATTGCTAAAGATGGTGACACGCTGGTCGTAGGAGGAGTCATTGCAATTTGTGCAGACGCTCAAGTTTCCGATGCAGAAGTTGAAGCATTTGCACAGTCCTTAGGTGGCACACCTGCTGTAACTGAAAATAAAGCGGTAGCAGCGGTTCCTGAAAAAGTAGCTGTATCTCAAGTTGAAACCAAAGTACAAGCTGCTCCTAAACAGAACAGTGTTGGTAATGGATCAAAAGCTGTGGCTCAGGGCGGATATTCTATTCCTGCTGCGTTACAAGGCTTCCAACAAAGCGATGATATTTTTGCAACGCCACATGCCTTGAAATTGGCTGAAAAGCATAATGTAAATTTGTCTCAGATTACTGGTTCTGGACGTGAAGGTCGTATTAGTGTTCACGATGTTCAGGCCGCAGTTCAAGCTGCTGGTGGTTCTTGGCCAGATGTGCGCCATCAAGCCAGTACGAAAGCCGCGAAATCTAAAGCAGATGATAGTTATGTTCTAGCGACACCTGTTGCCCGCCGTTTGGCAAAACAATGGGGTATTAATTTGCATGATTGTCGTGCATCGGGTTCACGTGGACGAGTCTGTAAGGAAGATGTTGAAGCAGCCTATCAACGTGAAAACCCTGTACAAGCCCAACATACTGAGCATGCGCATCCAACAGATTCAGTAAAATTTACCACCGTGGTTATGAATGGTATGCGTAAAGCAATCGCTTCACGGCTACAAGCGGCGAAACGTAATGCACCACATTTTCGCTTAACGATAGACTTAAATGTTGAGTCGGTTCAGGCTTTGCGTCAGCAAATTAACAGTACCGTACCACAAGTAAAGCTGTCCATTAACGATATGCTGATTAAAGCTGCTGCTGCCGCACTAATCAAAGTTCCACAGGTCAATGTTCAGTTTGATGAAGAAAATCAGCAAATTTTACAGTTTGAACAGGCGGATATTTCGGTTGCTGTGGCAATCGAAAACGGACTGATCACGCCAATTATCAAAGCAGCGAACCGTAAATCTTTGGTACAAATTTCCAATGATATGCGTGATCTGGCGACACGTGCCAAAACTGGAAAATTAGCACCTGATGAGTTTCAAGGTGGTAGTTTCAGTATTTCCAATTTGGGAATGCTTGGTATTCAACAGTTTGATGCCATTATTAACCCACCTCAAGGTGCAATTCTGGCCTTAGGTGCAGCTGAGAAACGTGCTGTCGTCGAAAATGATGAGATTGTTGTTCGTCAAATGGTGACAGCAACATTGTCTTGTGATCATCGTGTGATAGATGGTGCGTTGGGTGCTCAATTCCTATCGGCGTTTAAGCAGTTTGTCGAAAATCCTGCATTAATTTTGGTGTAGGAGGAACAGCCATGTCGGATACACAATTTGATCTTGTGGTTATTGGTGCTGGTCCTGGAGGGTATGTCGCTGCGATTCGCGCAGCGCAACTGGGATTAAAAACGGCAATCGTTGAGAAACAACACTTAGGCGGAGTGTGTCTTAATTGGGGGTGCATTCCAACCAAGGCATTATTGAGCGGGGCTGCGCTTGCGCAGCAGCTCAAACATGCAGAGCAGTTTGGCTTTACTCTTAACGCGGTTGATTTTGACATTCAAAAACTGGTCCGTCATAGCAGACAGGTTTCTGAGCAACTGGTGCAAGGTATCGGGCAATTATTGAAAAAGAATCAAATCACTGTTTTTAATGCAGCAGCCCAGTTTGTTGCCAAAGAGCGATTAGAGCTTACAGATGCGAAGGGTCAAAAACAGCAGATTTTTGCACCGCATATTATTGTCGCAACAGGTGCACGTGCGGCCAATTTGCCTCATATTCCTGTAGATGGCCATCAGGTCTGGAGTTATAAAGAGGCTTTAGTTCCAGAACAATTACCAAAATCTTTACTGGTCATTGGTTCGGGTGCTATAGGCAGTGAGTTTGCAAGCCTATACCAAGACTTAGGCTGCCAAGTCACCTTGGTTGATATCGCAAAGCAGATTCTCCCTAGCGAAGACATTGAAGTTGCGAAGTATGTACAAAAGCAATTTGAACAGCAGGGTATGCGGGTTTTAACCGAAGCAACGGTAAAAAAAATAGAAACTGATCAGGCTCAAGTACATTGCCATATTGAAACTGCCACAGGTGTGCAAATCATTAGTGTTGAAAAGGTGCTTTCAGCTATTGGCGTGAAACCGAATGCTGAAAATCTTGGCCTAGAAGCTTTGGGTATTGAATTTGAGAATGGTTTTATTAAAGTCGACTCATGGTGTAAAACCAATGTAGTGGGCGTTTATGCAATTGGCGATGTCGCAGGTGCACCATGTTTGGCGCATAAAGCCAGTCATGAAGCTATTCTCTGTGTGGAGAAAATTGCAGGACTAAGTCATGTACATGCTTTAGATCGTACACAAATTCCAGGCTGTATATTTACTCATCCCCAAGTGGCCAGTATTGGTTTAACAGAGCAGAAAGCGAAAGCTGCGGGCTTGAATATCAATGTTGGTAAGTTTCCTTTACACGCCAATGGTAAGGCATTGGCTTTGGGCGATAGCGCAGGATTTGTTAAAACCATTTTTAGTCAGGAAACGGGTGAATTATTGGGTGCTCACATGGTCGGACATGAAGTTACCGAACACATTCAAGGTTTTGCCATCGCAAAATACCTAGAAGCTACGGATGAAAGCTTAGCACAGGTCATTTTCCCTCATCCTACTTTGTCTGAGGCGATGCATGAGTCGGTATTGTCGGCGATGCAACGTGCAATCCATATTTAAGGAGTCGCGACATGCCTAGAGGTTTAAACAATAAAGTTGCATTAATTACGGGTGCGGCACAAGGTATTGGACGCGGTATTGCCTTACGTTTAGCACAAGAAGGTGTTCATATTGGATTGGTCGATCTTCACCAAGAAAAGTTAAATGCAGTTCAAAAAGAGGTGGAAGCCTTTGGCGTAAAAGCCACCACATTTATTGCGGATATTTCAGATCCAATACAAGTAAGTCATGCAATCGATCATGCCGAATCGACACTTAATAGTTTTGATATCATGGTCAATAATGCAGGTATTGCACAAGTCAAAGCTTTGTCAGAAGTAACGCCGAGTGAATTTAACCAAATTATGAACATCAATGTCGGTGGCGTACTTTGGGGGATTCAAGCCGCAGCAAATAAATTTAAACAACGCCAACAGGCTGGAAAAATTATTAATGCATGCTCAATCGCAGGTCATGAAGGTTTTGCTTTGCTCGGTGTTTATTCGGCAACTAAATTTGCAGTTCGTGCATTGACGCAAGCTGCGGCTAAAGAATATGCCAGTGCTAAAATTACTGTAAATAGTTATTGTCCGGGTGTTGTGGGTACAGACATGTGGGTCGAAATAGATCAGCGGTTCTCTGAAATTACAGGTGCACCAATTGGTCAAACGTATAAAAAATATGTAGATAGTATTGCTTTAGGACGTGCTGAAACACCAGATGACGTGGCTGCATTAGTTACATTTTTAGCCAGTGAGGATGCAAACTACATTACAGGTCAGTCTATTCTGACAGATGGTGGAATGGTTTACCGTTAACATCAATATAAGGAATACAAAATGAAAGCAGCTCGTTTTTATGACCGAGGGGATATTCGAATTGAAGATATCCCTGAACCGAAAGTACTTCCAGGCACAGTTGGAATTCAAGTTGCGTGGTGTGGTATTTGCGGTACAGATTTACATGAATTCATGGAAGGTCCTATTTTTATTCCACCTTGTGGTCACCCACACCCAATTTCGGGAGAATCTGCACCTGTAACAATGGGACATGAATTTTCAGGCGTGGTTTATGCAGTTGGAGAGGGTGTAGATGATATCCAAATTGGGCAACATGTCGTAGTTGAACCCTACATTATTGCTGACGATGTGCCGACTGGCCCGAATGATAAGTATCATTTATCAAAAAATATGAACTTTATTGGTTTAGGTGGACGTGGTGGCGGTCTTTCTGAAAAAATTGCAGTTCAACGATGTTGGGTACATCCTATTTCAAATGATATTCCCTTAGACCAAGCAGCGTTGATAGAACCTTTATCTGTCGGTCATCATGCTTATGTCAGAAGTGGTGCAAAAGCTGGCGATATAGCATTGGTTGGTGGAGCAGGCCCTATAGGCTTACTTTTATCAGCCATTTTAAAGGCCAAAGGTCTCACAGTCATCATTACTGAGCTGAGTGCAAAACGTAAAGAAAAAGCGATAGAGGCTGGCGTTGCAGATTATGTATTAGATCCCTCCCAAGTTGATGTGGTTGATGAAGTAATGAAAATTACTGAAGGCCGCGGTGTAGATGTCGCTTTTGAATGTAGTAGTGTCAATAAAGTCATGGATACATTGGTGGCTGCAATGAAACCAACTGGTGTGGTTGTTATCGTTTCTATTTGGAGCCATCCTGCCACAATTAATGTACATAGTGTGGTGATGAAAGAGCTAGATATTCGTGGCACGATTGCTTATGTAAATGACCATCAGGAAACCATCCGTTTAATCGAGCAAGGTAAGATTAATTTAGAACCTTTTATTACTCAACGTATTGCATTAGATGATCTTGTTTCCAAAGGCTTTGAAACGCTGATTCATAATAATGAGTCTGCAGTAAAAATTATTGTTCATCCATAGTAAAGCCTAATTTGAACGACTAATTTGAATAAGCTAGAAATAAACTCTATGTCTATATAGCTATTTCTAATATCTTTATCGATAGGGAATGAGTCTGTACCTACAGATTCATTCTCAAATTTACAGTGTTGAGTGCCAGTATGATTTTGATCATACAGCCTAGTAAAGATAGAAAATAAGTTTTTAAATAAACCATAGGGATATAGACTAAATTTTGCTAGGAGAGTGGTGGCAGTCCACCACCAATTAAAAGGTGTCTACAAAATCATTGGCTATTCAATAAGTTTAGTTTACTTCTTGGTATAAAATATTAGGCTGAGGTTGGGGTTTTGAAAGCTACGATTTCTGTTTGGCTTTTTGGCGTAAGACATACAAATATAAGCTTTCTACTTTTTCACGTGCCCATGGTGTGGTACGTAAAAATCGCAATGATGACTTAACACTTGGATCTATGCAAAAACATCTAATTTCAATTTTACGACTTAAGCCTTCAAAGCCACCGTAGTAATCTAATAATTCATCCAAAATGTCAGCAAGTTTTTTGCCGTGTAGAGGGTCATTGGAGGCGTTCATAATAGATCAACTCTGACTGTTGTGTAGCAAAACTTTGAAATCTCAATGCAGTCATAGAATAGAGCAAAGGATAGAGACAAGGTAAGACAGTTGAAGTATCAAACAATAGGACTATGTGATTTTGATTTGAATACTTTTTTGAAAGTTTAATTATTTTTACGACAAACATTCTGAATACTGAGAACTTTATGAAGTAAATACAATATAAGCATAAGTGAGTTGAATTTGGAATTTTATTTTGAATAAGTATTTGATTTCATGTTGAACTAAAGAATCTATGAACTTATAGTATCATGTACTCAATTTAACATAATATACATTATACGTAATCTAAGTCATTTATAAAAAGCCACAATTGATGATGTGGCTTTTTATAAATGACTTAGATCACATCAAATTCAATTCGACGGTTTTTCTTACGACCATCTGCAGTCGCATTATCAGCAACAGGTTTGTTCGAGCCTAATCCTTCGACGCTTAAACGTTCAGCTGCAATACTTTTATTGATCAAATAGTTTTTAACAGCTACAGCACGCTCTTTACTTAAAGCAAGATTCTTTGCAGCGTCACCTGAACTATCTGTGTGTCCAATAATTTTAACCTTTTTTCCACCAACCTTATTCAGAGCCACCGCCATTTCATCTAAGATTTGAGTTCCACTCATAGCCAAAACTGCACTGCCAGATTCAAATTCTATAATTCTGTTTTTAAGTGCTTCATCTATAATTTGCTGTTCAGCCTGATTGACAGAAAGCTGCGCATTTAAGCGATACGGTGGTGTTACTAAACTTTGGAATAAGTTTGTTGTTGGCTGAATTTCATTTGAACTCGATATTTTTCCATTAAGTTCCATTTGCGTACCACGTACAGAAAGTTTACCTTGGTGAACTTTCTTTAACTCTGGAACCACCATATTCGCAACAGATTCACTCCAACCATTCGGAGCATTAACTGCTTTAACCTTTATTTTATCAATCACTTGGTCAGTGCCATAGACACTGTACATCTTGTTCAAAATGATTTGCTTACTGGTATCATTTGGAACAACGCCTTCAACAATAATCGGTTCAGCATAAACATTCACACTCAAAACCAACGTTAAAGCAAGTAACCATTTATTTAGCTTAAATCTATGATTTATTTTCATATTTTATTAATCTATAAAAGTTTTTTTAAAAAGTTTCACAGCTTGTATTAAGCTCAATTGGCGCTCACACAAAGCTTGCTCCAGCGTTGCCAAACCGGCATTTTGCTCTAAATATGCATCAATCCAATTGGCTTGGACCAATGAAACCCAGTGATCTGAATCTAACTTTTGCGTGAAAATTTCACTTAAGGTCATAATATCTGCCCCTTGAAAACCAAAAAGCAGTACGGGTTTTTCGCTATGTAAAATTCCTATCAGAAGCTCAGCATTTTGATTTTGAATAAAAAAACTGATTAGATTGACCCAAAAAGCTGCAATTTCATAGCAGTAGCTAGAGTTATTAATAGGTAAAATCAACACTTTAGTTAAGCGACTAGTACCATGTTGAATGACGGGTTGTAACAATAACCCGAGTCCAATTATGCTTTGTGCAAGCTCATAACTGCTCATTCTTAGTAATTGAGCAAATGAATGTATCGTATGGTGTTCATAAAATGCCGAAACTTCGCTGTTATTAAAAACCTGTACCTCGTTATTTAATTTAGATAATTTATCGAGCACGATATTGGGGTCACGTATCGAACGTACCACACGATTCTTTTGAAATAGATCGATTAAAGTTTGCTTATAGCGATATGGCGCATAAATAATATTATCAAAACTATTTTCAACCTCTAATAAATGACTCAAAACCATTGGAAATTGACGACCAGAACTATCGTGACTGGCTATCAAATTTGCCACAAGAAAATTATTTTCTTGTGGATTGGCAATAAAAAAGTCTAATGAAGGTAGCTTTTCATACGCTTGACTAAATCCCTCTGATTGCATGGCATGTTCTAATGCTTCAGTAATCCACTGATCAATCAGTTGAATTAAGGCATACTGACCGCGTGTTTTTAAGAAATCACCACGTGCAGGACATTTTCCGTAATATAAAGCTAAGGTCCGCAGTTCATCCATCACAATACTCCTTACAACCTAGCCACTTTCGAGAAATCATAAACGAGACTCCTGTATCCTCGGTGTTGGAGCTTTAGGACTTGCAACAGTTGCCGAAGGTGTGGTTTGCGCTGCCACCACACGTACGGATTTAGTGGTGACAATTTGATCGACCAGTTGCATGCCATTGTAACTGCGCTGCCCACCTACTCCACCATTTGCATCGCCGCTGATTAAACGGAAACTGACTTTTACTGCAAGCTCTGGATTTTGCTGATTTCTCCAAATCATTTCATAGCTTCCGCCACGTTGTGTTCGCTCAGCACCATCAATTAAACGATTAATGCCATATTCACCGGGCGCCTCAAAAATCGTATGCGTTTTCCCATCTAAATCAATGGCTGTAATACGTGCACCTGGAATTGCCCCGGCATTTGGCCATACAAAATTTACCCATTGTTGAATGCCGTTTTCATAAAGCATTCTTTGTCCATCAATATCAATGGTATAAGATAAAAACTTAGGATTTTCAATTGGGTAAAATTGAAAATTGGATTGCGCCGTAGCAGCAGGTGCAGACGAAGCTTGATTCAACGCTCCAGTTGCCATGCCATTACTTGGCGCAACATAGCTTTGAAAATTCATCACAAACTGTGGATTTAAACTAATCCCTAAATCTTTCCACGTCTTAGAGGTCAAGGTATAACCACGACGAATAACCAGTGGATCAAGATACTCTTTGACATAACGCGCAGTACTGCCATTTTCACCAAGAATCTGGCTAATTTCATTGCTGGTTGCTTGTAGTGTCGCTGAAGAGTTAAATGGATATTTTTTACTTAGATTTGTATTGAAAGGTTGATAGACTTGCATAACCCATAGCTTATTCATCTCATCTTGTGCTGGGAGAATTAAACTTTCAAATGATTGTGTCAGAGGCGACATCAACAGCTTTTGGAGCAGTTTCTGATCAACCTCAGACAGGCCTACAGACATTTTTTCATCGACCAACTTCTGCGTTGTATTAAAAACAGAGTTTTGCTCATTAATGGTCGACTTAACCAAACTCATTGCAGATGGTCCAATATCCCCTGAACTTTTCAAGTCATTGAATTTACTTCGAACTTGCGCTAAAGATTGCATGTATTCATCAAGCAAAGACTTATTTTGTTGATCATCACGCTTACGCACTAGCTGATAAAACATCTGGAATTCTTTAGAAATCGGGCCTTGCGCTTGATTCATGACTTTGGCATCAAGCTGAGTTTCATCTCGTCTTAATACTTTGCGTTTAAACCAAGCCACAAAACCTGTTTGCGGCGCTGCCAGCTCCGCCATTACGACGGGATTGTCCCAACTGGTTTCTTTCGCAACGCGATCAAAAACACTACGAATGGGTGAGTTTTCAGGCTCGCCTAAAACTTGGACAAAGCTCGCCTGTTGTCCATAATCCTTAGCTTTTGCATAATGTATCGCACCTAAAAATTTCCGCCATTCCGCAATATATTCTTTTTTATAGAGTTCTGTGAGCTGTTTACGGATTTGATCTGGGCTACCACTAAATGATAAGTCATCCGACTGTGTGCTGTTGAGTACCCAGTCTTTGGTATCTGTAGGACGTTTTGCAACTTCATCGATGGCTTGTTCAACATATTCTGACCATGCAGCATGTGTAAACATACCCGGTAAGGCATAACTGCCTAAGATTGCATTTTGATTGGCATCGCCAAGCATTTGTTTTATGGTTAATGCTGGATAACGGACAGCCGCACGCATTTTTAATTCATTATAAACACGGTCTCGTGCAGGCATTCCACGAACAACAGACAGAAGAACTTGACGCGTTTGATCCACCACTAAGCTATCTGAGCTGAGCACTGGAAATTTAGGATCGCCAGCTAAAGTCATGCTATACGACAAAATTTGCTCTGCCTTTTGGATCATTTCTCCGCGCGGCATTTGACCACGATTATTATCCAACCATGAACGCCAGAAACGTGTGACTTGATCACTTAAGTGGCTTGCATCCATATATTGAGTATTGCCCATCATTAAATAGGCTTTTAAAGCATTGTATGCATCTTGTGGATTTGCATCATTAGGCTCTAAATATTGCTGTGTTTTTGCAACAGGTGTCAGCTCTACATTTGCATGGTTTGTACGCAATTTTTCTTCATTGCTTTTCACCCGCTGTAGATATTGGGCAATATTTTGTTGTGTTGGAATCAAGACGATTTGCTCAACACCTTTTAGATATTCTGTTTTTAGCTTCTCCCGCAGCTCATCTCCCTGATATAGACCAAAACCCAGCTTTAAAGGACGATCTTCTTCAAATTGGTCCAACTGCTGCATACGTTCCTGTAAAATCAAGAGTGCACTCAGTTGTGTAGACAACTCTTGACCCGATTGCTTTTCAAGTAAAACGACTTTGTCTAAATCGGCTTGTACGTCTGCAATCAATTGTTGATTATTCCGATAAGACCACACCCATAGACTTAAAATGATGGCTACACCAAATAAAGCGGCAACAAAGGCAATATAACGTTGACGCTTTCGGCTAGGGTTAATATGCTGTTTAACGAGGTTCTTGTCTTTCAGAATAATGTCAGAAAATAAACCTTTTAAAAAATAGCCATGGTTTTGCGAAACTGAGCGCGTTGGAATGCCATTTTCATTGTCTAAACCTTTTTGCAATAAAAAGTCTTGAGCAATTTGCTCGGTCATTGGACTTTCAATAATGCCTTCTTGCAGTGCACTGGTGAAATAAAAGCCACGGAAAACAGGTTTAAATTGATAAGGGTTATCTTCAAACAGCGTGCCGATAAATGTCTTTAACGCAGGCTTTAAGCTCTTAAACTCTAAAGGAAATGTCATGACACTTGGAGAAATATTCTGCGAGTGTCGACGGCTGAGATGTGTCGTACTGACGCCTTTTAAACCGTCATATAAGATGGAATAGTGTTTTTCAAACAATTCAACAGCATTATTGGCCCCATCGGTTGTATAAGGCAGTGTTGCCCCCCAAACCTGATCAAACTCACCGACTTCATAACATTCAAAAAACTCAGTAAAGCCTGCAATCAGATCCATTTTAGAGAAGACCAAATAAACAGGCGAAAAAACCTCTAAGCGCTCAGTGAGATCTTGAATCCGTGCACGTAAATTCTTTGCCAATTTGATCGACTTTTCTGGGCTGTTACTGACCAGCTCAGCAATACTAACAATCACGATCAAGCCATTGATTGGTGCTTTTGAGCGGTTTTTTTTCAAAATATTTAAAAAACCTAGCCACTCAAAATGATCTTCTGCATAAACAGAATAACGACCTGCAGTATCTAATAACACGCCTTCTGTTGAAAAAAACCAGTCGCAATGACGTGTTCCGCTGAGTCCAGCGGAAACTGATTTTTGATGAGTTTCTTCAAAAGGAAACTTTAAACCTGAGTTATAAATGGCCGAACTTTTACCTGCAGCAGGATTACCAATTACCATATACCATGGCAACTCGTAGAGTGCAGCATTGCCCTTTTTATCTCCCAGTTTTGATTTTCGAATCAACTGAATAGATTCTTTCATTTGTTGCTGAATCAAATGAAGTTCATCTTTGTTTTTTTGTTTGCCATATTCTGCATTGGTGTCATGTGCAATGGCATCAGCAAGAGCTTCACCTTGTACTGCATGTCGACGACGTACAATGAGTAAATAAATCCCCCACAGCATCAACCCGAATACATAACAAATCATTAAAGGCCAAAAGATTTTGGCTGGAATGGCGTTATACATGGCCATTAGTGCGACAAAACCCGATATAGCCATAATGGCTTTCGGGTTGCTCACATACTGCCAAACATAACCTAAGGCGTTATAAAATAAAGAATTCACAATACTCTCTTATTCTTTTTTAATTTAAATGGTTGGTTCTACAGGGATATTACTATCTTCACACGCATGTAGAAAACAATGTGTAGACAATTGATCAGTGCTATAAATCATCGCCATCAGCTCATCAGGCAAATGCATACTCAACATAAATCCAAATACTTTGGCCAAATGCTGCGTATGTCCAAAGCTTTGTTTGGTATGAATGAAGTGATGCGATTCAATCCCACTTCGATCGAAAATTTGGTTAAGTTTTTTCATGGTTTGAATGTCTGTAATATCATCGAGCATCAGCACAAAAGGCTGAATATCTTTAAATTGTTCTAATTGCTTCATCGCTGGGTATGCAAAATGATTGGCAAGATTTGCCTCGTTTAGTGCAATCTTGAGTTGTTTTAAGGGTTTGATCTCAAGTAGAGGTAAAGACGATGATGCTAAGCACCAACTAGAGGCATATTCAGCAGGCAAGTAATGATCGGTTAACCATGTTTTTTCATCGAGCAGTTCTTGGTCAATTTCAGAATCTACATTCAGGATGAACGTGATTTCCTCTGACTGCTGAGAAATTTGTTCCAATAACAGCATCCAATCTTTATAGGCTGTTTCTTGACTGAAATAATGGTGCTCAAGATGAATTTGCTGCGTAATCACGCCCAGTGAACTTAAATAATCCTGTACGACGCCACTGCTTTGTTCTTCATTCCAAACATGTAACATTGATTCAGGCAGCAGCATATGTATATTGATACGGTTTAATTTAGCAACCTGCTGCACATCAGGTTGTTCCTCTGGTTCATTGCTATCATATTCACTCGTAGGATCAATCCATGCCGGATGCATACGATACTCATAGGCCAATTCACTATCATAAAATAAGGCAGATTGCTTTAAATGCTGTGAGATTTGCCACAATGTTTCTGCATGTTGCTCTAGTTGATGCTCGATCAGGGCTTGGATTCGCATATGGCGCGGATGATCAACGATTTCATCATCGTCCTGATTTATAATGACATGGTCTAGTGCATGTATGCGATAAGACAGCATCGGTAAGCCATAGGCATTTTGTAATTGCGTATCTAGCTCTGGGCTTTTAAATTTTTTAATCTCGTCAAGAATCTCGCCATTTTCCCCAAAGGCACTATATGCAGACGAAGAATAAATATTCAGGTTTAACCACTGAATTTCAACAGCTTCAGCTTGTTGGTTCTCATCATCCTGATGCTGCTCTACTTGCGCTTGTTTTTGTTGCTCTTTGCGCTTTTGGTGAGCTTTAATTGCATGATAAATAAATACTGGAGACCATAAAATCACACACAGAATCAGTGGAAATAGAAGCAAATAATTGAGCAGGTCTGCCCCAGTTGGGTCATACTGAATGTCACGCCAGTAAAAAATGACGATTCCTGCGACAAGCAACAATAAGCTGCTCAAAGTACCAATAAAGAGCTTAAGCATGCCCCATCCCCATCAATGTATAACAGGTTTCGTGATTGTGTTCGGTCGGCATCGGCATTAAAAAAGCGCCTTGTGATAAACCAATGGTCATCGTTGAACCCAGCTGAATCGGTTGAATATCCTCTTTCCTCAGGATGATTCTTAAATCCACTGCAAGCGTTGGACTGAGCCAGCTCGCGAGTAATCGTTTGAGTTTTATACTCTCAGTTTGATCGGGTAAAAATTTTAAATACTCGGTGTACGGGACGGGGCCAACTTCTATTTCAATCTTTCCATCTATTTGACGGATATTTTCTCCACAAAAGGTATTAATACCCAATTGATTAGCATTACCCCCAAGTGTGCTTCTTTGTTCAGGGGACAAGTGAAAAATCTCTTCAACAAATTCTTTAATCTTAAAGGGTTGCTTAAACACACAACTCAGCATGGTTTTTAGCGCATGTGATGTATTATTTTGCCCCTGCATTAATCCAGCGAATTCAGCAAAATAATCATCTAAATCCTGCTGCTCATGCTGCGCACTCACATAGCCATTTAGTGCATGCAAAATATCGAGGTAATGGTTTTCTTGCTCAATCTCATAGCGAATCGGTAAATGGTAAGCTAAAGATGCATCCACATATTGCGCCGTGAGCTTGTGATTAAATAAACCTAAAAAATGAAGTGTTTCATTCCGTTGTATACGCGCACTTTGTTTAATTTTATTGGTATAGCTATACGGTAAGGTGCCCTGAATCCCAGTTAAACCAATCATTAAGTTGGTTAAGTAAATTTTTTCTTCGTCAAGGGTCAAACTCTCAATTTCTGCATTCGGAAAATTGAGATTCAGTGAACTATGAAACTTAAACTGCTTTGCCCAATCCCCTTCTTTTTGAGTATGGGGAGCTTCCGCATGACGTAATAATCGCGTGGCCTGAATAAATTCAAAAGCGTTCGGTTGTTCAACCAGTACATCAACTATAGAAGTGTCTTGCCACCAACGTTCTGCACGCATTGGTATAACTCCTGTTGAGATTGAGCATCTGAAATAACAACATCCACAAAACTGTTCATCTGGACTTTTAGATTAAAGACATGTGACAACAACTGGCTAAAAATATATAAGCTATGTCCTCGAAACACTTTCGAATCTATCCCTAGATTTACTTTCAACCCTCGTATAAAGAGCGGGAATGGTTTTGCATCTACCATCTTTTGCTTTAATTCAAAATTAACCGACTGAATCGCATTAATAATAAGGTGGTTTTCTTTAAGCTGAGGCAAATTGTAGAGTTCAAGTAGTTCTTGAATATGGCTTAGAGCATCGCCCTTAGTGAGAGATAAAGTATTTAATGATAAATGCGAAATGATCCGCCATTGCTCATTTTTATTTTGTTCAAAGTAATAGGGTTTATTCGGTCTTTTTAAAACAACAGCTCGCCGTGCCAGACTACTGTCATTCAAATTTAATATATTGTTGGCTTGGCTCAATGCCTCATGGGGTAAATCACGATTGGAGCATAATAATTGCGTACTGATAAAATCAGATTTGGTTGTTTCAGGCGATAAATGTTTTGAAATAATACTATAACCTGTTTCAACATATTTGTTTTGTAGCTGTGCCGAATTCAAACTATAAAAAAACTGAGTCTCGTCCTTTTGATAATGACTCATCGCAAAGAATGGATAAATGTCAAAAGTAGTTTGATCTTTATTCGACTTTTCACGAATCATTTGCATTTTAGTAATCGAATAAGTTTGATAAAACTCAGGATGATGAGCATCGGTAACTAAAGGATATTCGAGTTGTTGATGATTAATTTTTTGAGGTTCAGCTTGTTTTTTAAATAAATTGATAACTGGTACTACATATAATTTAAAGTTTGCGATATTCAACTCAGAATAATTTCGAATATTGACCTGATCATTTAAATTTAATTTAAGATGAATCAAAATTTCAAACTGATTTTGCTCTTTTTCTAAATGTTTTAACAAACCTAAGTTCATATTGAGGAAATTAAATTTTTCAGAAAAACAGAAATACTCCATCAACAGCCGGTATGCATGATGCGTATGTTGATCCAAGGGCAACAGACTTTCAGTTTCAGCAAAACCCATGATGCTAAACGGATTTGGGATGTCGATGACGCGATGACCAACCTTTAATGAAAATCCTGTGCTGGACTGGAACACCGCATCCAAAACTTGTAGTGGAAAATTGGATATCGCATCCAAATAAATAGGCAAATTTTCTTTTTCTAAAATTCGATGTGCCTGATTAAAAATATTAAATCCTAAGCTAAGCGTTGCATTTTGATTTAAATGCATATGCGCACTAGGATTGGTTTTAAAATTGAGATGACTCAGTTCAATGGGTAATAATTTTAGTTCTTGTGTGGTGCTAAATTCACACTGAACACCTTTAAAACTTCTTGATTTTATTGCGGTATTTTTAGGAATGAGATGAGCGTCAGTTAATTGTTTACACTTATTTAGGTCTTCAAAACTGACCACAGTACATGCAGGAAATGGTTTGAGGTATTGAGGGAACATCACCTCAAACAAAGACCGGGTAAAGATGTCGTAACTGTCCGCCAGTTTCTTATCAATTCTTGCTGCAATTAAGGAAAAGGACTGAATTAAGCGTTCAATATGCGGATCATCTACTTGCTCTTGGTTTAAGGATAAACGCTGAGCGATTTTTGGGTATTTTTGCGAAAACTCACGGGACTGCTGCCCAAATTCTTGTAATTGTTTTTCGTAGTACGGTAATAATTCTTCAATCACAAATCAGCCCCATTAAGCTCTTGCAGAAATAACATATTGTTGTGTTGTCGGTTTGAGCAAAGCATCAAAAATCACGGGTTCATATAAAGGATGAATATTTAAATAGGCTTGAATACTCAAACACAACGCCCCCATATTCTGTCCATCGAGCAACATTTCGACTTTGATTTGTTTCAGTCTCGGCTCATGTGCAGTAATAGACGCTGCAATCGACTGGCAAATTTTATCGCGATCGGTCGGATTCGCAGTCGATAATCCAACAAAATCAATGATTCCAAATTGAACAATGGACTTTTTCACCAACGGGAAAGCATCAATTGAATCATTAAAATTGGCCATACGACTATTCAACAAATCTTCTAAGTCAGTTGCGACAGATTCACGTAGCTCCTGAAGAGACATCCCCAAACGGTCCTGTTCAGTGGTCGGTAGTAATCGGTCAAATAGCGTTTTTCTAAACCCATAGGGATAAAGCTGATCTAGATTCATGTTGATTAAAATCATCTCGCATAAATAAAGGCCAACGTTGGTTAGCCTTTATTTTTTCAGTTATTTTTATGCAGCGTATGATGCAGTATTGTTAGATAGAGACCATTTTTTGGTCACAGCACCTTTTTGCGTGCCATTAATATCTTGCTGATTATATGTCCATTCCACAGCAGCATATTTCAAACCAAACCCTTCAAGCGGAACACCTTCCTCACTTACTGTTGGCGTAACACTTGAAACCAAAACATGCTTCAATTTAATTTGTAGATACTTGATACGCTTATCGCCATTTGCGCGATAAAAATCAATTTGTACTTCATCAAAGGTATAACCCGCTGAACATGCTTCCCAAAGTTTTGGACTGGTTGCATCCAAATCTTTAACAAACAGCATATCAGAATGTTCAACACGTTCTGCCGTATGACCACCAACACTTGATGATGTTGCAGACTTTGGCTGACGAATGTTGTGTGACCAAGAGTTCACCTCTAACCAGCCTTGGTGCTCTGTATCACGTGACTCGCCATCGACCTTATATTTACCTCTGAACTGTACGTATATGTCTTTCATTTGTAATCTTTTCCTATTCTAAAGTTATTATGTGTTGGCACTCAAATTAGTTTGAGGACTGAGGTAACTCAGTAACAAGTCGCAGTGATACTGACAACTCATCCAACTGGAAATGTGGTCTTAAGAAAACCACAGATTTGTAGTGCCCCGGTTGTGCTGGGTTCTCTACAACTTTGACAGATGCTTCACGCAACGGATATTGCGCTTTCGCCTCTTGTGAAGCCCCGTCATCAAGCAAAATATATTGAGCCAACCACTCATTTAAAAATGTTTCAATGTTTCCAGCCGAAGCAAAGCTTCCGACTTTATCTCGCATCATGGCTTTTAAATAATGTGCAATACGTGAAACGGCCATAATGTACTGAATTTGGCTAGATAAAGCAGAGTTTGCATTGGCAGAATCGCTATTATACTTTTTAGGTTTCTGCGTCGATTGCGCACCAAAAAATGCTGCATAATCCGTGTTTTTACAATGTACTAAAGGAATAAAGCCAAGATCACTGAGCTCTTTTTCACGACGGTCGGTGATCGCAATTTCAGTTGGACATTTAAAGACCACTTCACCATCACTGGTTTTAAAGGTATGAACGGGTAATCCCTCTACCAAACCGCCACCTTCAACCCCACGAATGGCAGCACACCAACCATGCATATCAAAAGCATTGGTCAAACGCGTGCCAAAAGCATAGGCTGCATTCATCCATAAATATTCATCATGATTTTGCCCAGAGACTTCTTCCACAAAATTAAAGCCTTCAGTCGCTGTACCTTCCTTAGGGTGATAAGGCAGACGACCCAATACACGCGGCATCGTTAATGCAACATAACGCGCATCATCACTTTCACGGAAAGAGCGCCACTGGACATATTCAGCAGTTTCAAAAATTTTAGATACTTCACGCGGACGGTCAATATCCGTAAAGGATTCCAAACCGAGGATATTGGCATCTGCTGCAGAAATAAAGGGTGCATGTGCAGCTGCGGCAACATGTGAAATTTGTTCAAGCAAATACATGTCTGAAGGTGTACGATCAAACTCGAAATCGCCAATTAATGTGGCATATGGTGCACCACCAAATGACCCATATTCTTCTTCATAGATTTTTTTAAACAATGTACTTTGATCAAAGTCCGTTGCGCCTTGAAAATCCTTGATTAATTCTTTCTTCGTTGTATTTAACATACGAATCTTAATCAATGGGTTAGATGGCGTTTCTTGGCAAAAGTAATATAAACCGCGCCATGTCGATTCAATTTTTTGAAATTGTTCGTCATGGATAATTTTACTGAGCTGCGTTGAAATGAGTGCATCAATTTCAGCAATACGCTTATCAATCGATAATGTCATGTTTTCTGAAACAGTAATCGTCCCCGCCATCACTTCCTTAGCGAGTTCGCCAATTAAGCTTTTAGCTCGATCATGCTCTTCTTCATTTCGCGCAATTCGACTACGTTCAACAATTGAATCTAAGAGCGTAAATTCTTCAGTGGTATCTTGAGCAACTGCTGCAGATTGGGCATTATTCATTTTCAGCCTCCACACTCATTTTGCGTACTTGATCTGTATTTTGCAGAACTTGATCAAGTAGATCTTCTAAGCGCTCATTATTCGAAATTTTGTTACGCAAATCAGTCAAACGTTCACGAGCTTCCACCAATTTTCTCAAAGGATCCACTTGCTGAACCACATTTTCAGGACGAAAATCTTCCATCGACTTAAACGTCAAATCAACAGACATACGTCCACCATCATCAGTCAATGTATTTTCAACTTGATAGGCTGCACGTGGCGCTAAAGATTCCATGACTTCATCAATGTTTTCTAAATCAACATTAATAAATTTTTTGTCTTTGAGCTTGGTTTTTTCTATTTCAGATGCCGCAGAAAAATCACCTAAAACACCAACAACAAATGGTAATTCTTTGATTTCTTTAGCATCACCAACTTCAACATCATAAGTCAGTTGTACCCGAGGTGGTCGAATACGCTGTAACTTTTTTTGGACGCTTTCACGTTTAGCCATATGAAAATCCTGTTTTTTATTATTTCAAAAATGAAAGTTTTTAAAGTGAATTGAAGGGATTTGTATTCGGTTTGCTCGCCACTTCTGTTGCTTGTACTTTCTCAACTTTTTTGGGTTTTGCCACCTGAGCCGTTGTTTTCTTTGTGGTTTGTTTGGTTGAACTCGCAGTCTTACGCGTGGTTTTCTTTGGTGCTTTGATCACCACAGCCTTTGCATCACTTGTATCTGGCGCAGGCAAAGAATTACGAACGAGATTAGACAGCTCTTTAGCAGGTGGATAAGTTAAATCTGCAGATAAATAGCGCATTTCTTCTTGACGCATATGGTTTAACGCCGTATTTGCAATCGAAATGCCAGCTAAAAACCGAGTATCTGTTAATGATGTGTGATTAATATTTCGCGCATTTAACTCTTCAACCAGTTGAAGTGCTTTATAACTTTTCCCAAGTTCTTGATATCGACTAGCAGCTTGAACCAATAATTTATTTTTTAGCTCATCATTTTTTTTATTTTTACTATCGCAAATCTGTGCATATAAACTTAGTAAATCGTGATCAGTTTCACCATTTACCAATGGGTAATTTTTAATACACTTATTTTTTAAACTAATACCCTCTTCTACCGCTGCAAAAGCAAATGGTGTCACCGTTAATAAAACGAATGTAGGTAAAATTAAATAATATTTTTTCAAAACTTGCCTCAAACCTTTATGAATAAAAAATTAAAATTATTATCAGTAACTTCGATTTAAAATATACACACCCTAGGTAAATATCTTCTGCTTATATAATGCGCTTGGATTTAACAAAAATATGACACCCAAAGTCAAGGAAAGAAATGTTACTCAAAAGTAACTATGTTTGTTTTTTGTAATGTATCTTCTTTTTTATCTAAATTTCATTTGTGTATTATGATGTCATATATATAAAATACGCGCCAAATAGCATTTATAATGACTTGTAAAATGCTAATTTATAAATAATTTTATATTTACACTAAAAACACAGATAGCCATTGGCATATTTGTCTTGTAAAAACTTTGCTATAAAGCATGACTGAGTTACATATGAATAACCTTAAAATATTAATTAAGAAGCTATCTAATCATGCGCGTGTTGCTCTAGAGAAGTCTGCAAATAGTTGTATTAATCAACAGAATTATGAAATTGAAATTGAGCATTTTTTTCTTGAATTATTAGAACAACCAGAACTAAATGATCTCTATTTATTAGTTGAAAAATATAAAATTTCCCATGATTCTTTAGTTAAAGACTTACAACTTAGTCTTTCCCAGTTACCTAAGGGAAATACTCGCACCCCTATCTTTGCTCAATCCATTATTCGTTTATTAGAGCAAGCTTGGTTACTTGCTTCAGCCGAACAAAATCCTATTATTCGAACAGGTCATGTGTTGGTAGCACTTTTAACAGCACCAGATTTACATCAAATGGCTTTACGCGCTTCGAGCCAATTTGAACTGTTCCCGATCGACACAATGAAGCATAAATTTTTAGACCTTTGCTCAAACAGTATCGAACAAAACGTTTTACAGGAACCAACGCCAAGCGAAAGCACTGAACCTGCACAGCATTTGGCTAAAAACAAAACGCCAGCACTTGATCAATATACAATTAACCTGACCCAAAAGGCACAAAGTGGCCTTATCGACCCTGTTATCGGTCGTGAGTTTGAAATACGTTTAATGCTCGATATCTTAATGCGCCGACGCCAAAATAACCCCATTTTAACTGGTGAACCGGGTGTAGGAAAAACGGCTGTCGTTGAAGGTTTGGCATTAAAAATTGTGAACAACCAAGTGCCTGATGCTTTAAAAAATGTTCAGCTGCATACGCTTGATATGGGACTATTACAAGCAGGTGCCAGCGTAAAAGGTGAATTTGAAAATCGCTTGAAACAAGTGATTCAAGAAGTTCAGTCTGCCACGCATCCTATAATTTTATTTATTGATGAAGCTCACACTTTGATTGGTGCAGGAGGTCAAGCAGGCCAAAATGATGCTGCCAATCTATTAAAACCCGCACTGGCTCGTGGTGAGTTACGTACCATTGCAGCAACCACATGGGCTGAATATAAACAATATTTTGAGAAAGATGCGGCACTCAGTCGACGCTTTCAAGTCGTTAAAGTTGAAGAACCAACCGAAGATGTCGCCATCGATATGTTACGTGCCATGTTACCAGTCATGGCCAATCATTTTAATTTAAATATTGATGATGAAGCCATCGTCACAGCCGTACACTCTTCACATCGCTATATTAGTGGTCGTCAACTCCCAGACAAAGCAATTAGTGTACTGGATACAGCCGCAGCGCGTGTAGCACTCACTCAGAATGCACAACCTGTAAAGTTAGATCAGATACATGCTCAACAACATAATCTCAAACTTGAATATGAGATTTTAGAAAATGAACATAAAAATTTACCGATTCATCATGAGCGCTTGCACGATTTGATGCAAAAACTAGCGCAGCTTGAGTGTGAAATTGAACACACTCAAGCGCAATGGCAAAAAGAAAGAGCGCTTGTTGAGCAGATAAAACAACTCCAACAAGATACAACGGTTCACAACGATCAAAAAGAGATTGCTGCGCTTCGTGAAGAATTAAGCAATGTACAAGGCCAGAATCCCTTAGTGTTTGAGCGTGTTAATGCACAAATCATTAATGAAATTATTTCAGACTGGACCGGTATTCCTGTGGGTAATATGGTGAACGATGAAATAAAACAAATTCTCAGCCTAGAAAGCAAACTGGCTGAGCGTGTTATGGGACAAGACTCTGCCCTACATCAACTGGTTCAGGGAATTAAAACATCTAAAGCAAAATTGGATGATCCCAATAAACCGCAAGGCGTGTTCATGTTGGTGGGGCCAAGTGGTGTCGGTAAAACCGAAACCGCACTTGCGCTGGCAAGTGAGCTTTATGGTGGAGAATCCCACCTAATCACTATTAATATGTCTGAATATCAAGAAGCACATACCGTTTCTTCTTTAAAAGGTGCTCCACCTGGATATGTGGGATATGGTCAAGGTGGTGTGCTGACTGAAGCAGTTCGCCGCAATCCTTATAGTGTGGTTTTATTGGATGAAATTGAAAAAGCACACAACGATGTTCAAGAACTCTTTTATCAAGTTTTCGACAAAGGTACGCTTGAGGATGGTGAAGGCCGAATCATCGACTTTAAGAATACCACCATTATTTTGACCTCGAATGTAGGTTCGAATGCCATTATGCAGGCGTGTTTGAATCAACCGATTGAGACATGGCCAACAGCAGAAAACTTAGCTGAGCAGTTAAAACCAAGTTTATATAAACAATTTAAACCTGCTTTTTTAGGGCGCATGCGTATCGTTCCCTATTTACCACTGCATGATGATTTACTGGTTCAAATTATCCATCATAAAATCAAAAAAATAACCGCTCGCCTTGAGAAGCAGTACCAAACCAAAGTTCAATATTCAGAGGAACTGGTAGAACTGTTATTAAGTCGCTGCACGGAAGTCGATAGCGGCGCACGGAATGTTGATCACATTTTAAATGCCAGTATATTGCCTGCTTTAGCCACAGAAATATTGATGGCTTTGGCAGCAGATCATTTGCCTAAAGTCATTCAGATCGATGTCAAAGATGATGAAATTACTTATATTTTAGACCCTGTCGAAAAGACCACGGCTAAAAAGAAACGACATCCTGCTAAAAATAAAGCGAATCAAGTTTAATAGAATATAGAGTGTAAAATTATGAGCTTAGAAATCGAGCCTTTATTGTCTCCTATCTCAAGCGATCAACCATGTGGACAAGACTTGTCTTTTTCCAATGAATTCCACGCTATCAAAATTGCAAAAACTCAGGATGATCCATTACTTGATCAAGGCGATTGGGTCGCTGAACCTAAACAAGCAGACTGGCATTTCGTTGAACAAAAATCTATCGAGCTTCTCACGGGGAAATCGAAGGATTTACGCTTATTAGGCTGGTTACTTGAAGCGTGGTCAAATTTATACGGATTTGAAGGTACTGCAAAAGCCCTAGAGCTTATGCATCGGACGCTAAATGAGTATTGGACACAACTTCATCCTGAAATTGAAGACGAAGATTTAGATCAACGTCTAGGTTTATTGCAAGGTTCAATTAATCATTTGATTCCACTGATTAAACAAGTCGCTATCGTGAATGTTCCTTCATTTTCACTCAGTGATTATGAAGCCTTACTGAGACAAAAAAACCATTTGTTGAAACAAGTAGAAAGTTATACGGATGATGCCAATAGCTCACAGATTTTGGAACAGTTTGAGCAGAGCTTGTTCAATACATCAAAATCATTTCAATATCAGAACTATCAACATTTTTCGGCAATTCTGGCTGAATGGTCAATTTTGAAAAGTGTGTTAGATACCTTAATGGGCTTAGATGCACCAAGCTTTGCTTCGATTGATACTCAGCTTGAAAACATCCACACCAGTTTAAAAAAGCTCTATAAAACCGATGTTTTTACCCAACCAGTAATGGCGACACAAACATCTGAGTCTTCTGCTGCCGCAACGATAACAACACAGGCACTTTCATTTACCCAGCACAAAGAACAAGAGATTGACATGAACACCGTCCATCCATCCAAAGGCTTTCAGGTTCAACCGCAAAATCACTTAGCAAACCGCGAACAAGCCATGCGGGTATTACAAGAAATTTCTGACTATTTCCAAGCCAATGAACCGCATAGTCCCGTAAGCTATATGTTACAGAAAACCATCAAGTGGAGTCAGATGCCACTACATGAATGGTTAAATCAAGTCATTAAAAACGAAAATCCACTGCATAACGTCCAAGAACTACTTGGCGTACAACAAGCAAATGAATCAAGCGATTGGTAATCTAAATGTTTAAAGCAGAAAAAATACTTTGGGGTGAAGGTCTATTTTTACGTCCTCAACATTTTCAATTACAAGATGCGTATCATGAACAACGTCTGAATCATACCATTCGTTCCACGATTCCATTTGCCTATGGCATTCAAAATATTCAATTTGATGAGGCCCAGTTACACACACATATCTTGGCACTCGAAAGTATTAGTATGATTTGGCAAGATGGTGAAATCTATCAGGCGCCGACACGTGATTTACTGCCAGAGCCAGTGTTATTAGATGAACTGAATTTACGTGGCGAAATCTTGGTTTATTTAGCTTTACCGATTGTACAAGCCAATAAGAAAAATGTGAGCGCTCAAAACAGTGCGCAGTTCGGTCGCTACCACTCTTATCTGACCTCAACCCATGATTTATTTACTGATGCAACTGCAGCGGATATCACCTTATTGCGCCGCCGTGCAGAGTTTCGCTTGTTAGAGGCGAACGTAGAACCGAATCAAGAGCTGGATGGTTATTTGTATTTAGCTTTAGCAAAAATTAAACGTCAAAGCTCAGGCCAATTTGAATTTGATCGTCATTTTATTCCGCCTATTTTGCATATTGAATCTTCTGAAAATCTTATCTCGAGTTTGAAACGCAGCTTAAATGTTATCAAAGCGAAAATTAAAACCATTCAAAGTAATAATCGAGAAAACGAGCAAAAACTGATTGAATTTCGCTCTGGCGACATTGTGTCATTTTGGCTGGTTAATGCACTCAACACAGCACACGCGACGTTGAATCATTTATTGCAATACCCGCATATCCATCCAGAGCGACTGTTTTTTGAATTATTACGTTTAACAGGCTCATTACTGACCTTTTCAACGGCTCATGAGGTTGATCATTTACCTCGCTATCAACACCATAATTTACAAGAAAGTTTTAGTCAGCTCGATGCCATTCTACGTGAGTTATTAGATACGATTATTTCAAACCGCTATATCAGTATCCAACTCAAAGAAACACGACCATCTTATTGGTTAGGCAGCTTAGAGTCAGACAAAATTACTAGAGATTCAAGGCTTTACTTGGCTGTTTCTAGCAGCATGATGCAAAGCCACGAACTGATTCAATTGGTTCCGTTGCGATTTAAAGTCGGCAATACCGTAGATGTTGAACAACGCGTCATTGCAGCACTTCCAGCAGTTCCTTTGC
Source organism: Acinetobacter sp. BWR-L5 (assembly GCF_039655985.1). NCBI lineage: Bacteria > Pseudomonadati > Pseudomonadota > Gammaproteobacteria > Moraxellales > Moraxellaceae > Acinetobacter > Acinetobacter sp. BWR-L5. Next base: position 54,468 of record NZ_JAGFEV010000012.1, read on the forward strand.
ATCATTTAATGCAGGTTCCAACCGCTATTCCAGTGCGATCTGGTGTGAGTTACTTTGAAATTGAACCGAATAATGATTTATACCAACGCATGTTGGATGCCGAGTCTATTTGTATTTATATTCCAGCAGGTTTCCAAGATATTGCTGTTGAATTGATTGCCGTGATGAATGGCTAAGGAAATGAATCATGAATAATGCCCCTTCACTTTTTGATGATGGACAAATTGGAACTGGTTCAATTTCTCAGCCCATCACAGCCAAAGTCACCAGTACAACCAACTTGGTCGACTTACTCCATGACGGGTTTTATATTGTATTTTTATTAAAAAACAAATATATACCGAGTAGTGCAACGGAATTTCGCGAAAAAATCATTGCCCTACTCAACCGTTTTGAAAACCAAGCCCGAAAATTACAATTTTCATCAGATGATATTCAAGATGCTAAATATGCTTACTGTGCATTATTAGATGAAACCATTGTAACTCAGCAAGATGCACAATTTTTCGAGCTACAAAATAGTTGGTTAATCAGTCCCTTACAGCTTAGTTTATTTGGCTCGCAACTTGCGGGTTATCGTTTTTTCGAAATTTTAGAAGAGTTACGCCGTAAAGGAAATAGTCGATTAGCCGCACTTGAAGTTTATCATTACTGCATGCTTCTGGGTTTTCATGGTAGATATCGCATTGAATCTATAGAAAATTTAAACCATTTGGTGGCACGTGTAGGCGATGAAATCGACTACTTAAAAGGAAAAAAGGCGGCCTTTTCTCCTTTTGCATCGCTCCCCGATCAAATTAAACACATGATTCACCGTGAGCTTCCTTTTTACTGGATTTTACTTTTTCTAATCATATTCGCACTCTTATCCTTTGCGGGCTTGCGCTATATGTTATCAAAGCAAAGTACGAATTCTTTAGCCACATATGAAAATGTCATTTCTACGCCAACAGAACAGGCACATATTACTATTCATTTACCCTAAGAACTAAACCCCATGGCTCATGAAAAACGGACTTCAGTCAAAATTTTGACGTCTACAAAAAAGAAAAATATTTCACCTATGCTCTATGCGTTTGGTGGTTTTTTGAGTGGTGTCGTATTGATGGCCGCTCTTGGTTTTACTTACTTTTTTACACAACAAAAAAATGATTCAATACAGGTTAGTCCAAGTTCTAACGCAGATGTCACTGAACCCGCAGTCGATAATGACGCCCCGACGCGGGAACCCGAAGCTATTTTTGAAGCGACTAAAGTCATCCCTTCTAAAAGTGTTCAACCTTCAAATGTAACTGAGCCGCCTTCTGATTTTCCTCAACCCAAAGAAGATGAATTAAGCAAAGCATTTCTTCGTCCAGCTGAAACAGTTTCTGCACCATCGATGAAGAGTGCTGGTCCGCAGCCCTTACCAAAAGAAAATAAGAAACAAAACTCGTCAGCGCAAAGTTCGGCCGCACCGAAAGATAAAAATCACGGCAAAGTAACTAAAGCAGAACAGGTAGTGGAAAAATCCGAAGAATCTCCCACAGGCAGTGTACAAACCAAGATTACAACTCGTACCGTCGAAGCCCCAATGCCAGCTACTATCAGACTATGATTTATGCTCTTTTTTCACTTTTTCTAATCCTGGCACTAGGGCTGGGTTTAGCACTGTCCTATGAACTTAGAGCAAAATTAGCAGGCTTTTTTGTTGGGTTAATTCCTCAAGGAAAACAAAGATTTCAATCCGCTCGTCATTTTGCACAGCATATAAATCATGCTGCTGCGCCTGAGCAATTGCAATCGCATTGGCATATTCAACAGTGGTGGATATTGGTTGCAGGTCTATTTTTATTTGCTAGCATCTTAATGTTTGCTTTTACCAGCCCCGTCACACCCACTAAAATCGAAGCCGATTATTTAAGACAATCGGATCCACAAATTTATGCCCTACTTGATGGACAAATTTTGTCCCCACCACCAGAGATCGAAGAATCCTTAGTTGCTGCGGCCATAGTTGAAGCAAGTCTGCTTGAGCAAGCGGATCTTAATAATAATTCTATTCAAGCCAGTGCTTTGAATTACGATCCGAGTATTCAGGATGTACATTCAACTCATTCACATGACAATTTAGCAACAGCTGACCGTAAGTGGCACAAAATGAACCCACGCTATAAACAACGTCTATTGATGGTATTTAAAATCATGCGTGAGCAGCATGGATATGAACTTGTTTTACTGGAAGGCTATCGTAGCCCGCAGCGTCAAAATTCCTTAGCCAGCAATAAAAATACGACTTTGGCGCGTGGTTACCAAAGTTACCACCAATTTGGATTGGCGGCGGATGTCGCATTTAAGCGGGATGGAAAAGTCATTATTTCAGAACGAGATCCATGGGCGATGCGTGGCTATCAACTCTATGGTGAAGTTGCAGAATCTGTAGGTTTAACTTGGGGCGGGCGTTGGAAGTCGATCCAAGACTATGGCCATACTGAATATCGAATGCCGAATTTAAAGAAAACTGCGGAAATGGCTGAAAAGCTGACCTCTGAAGGACAACTTTCAGCTGCGAATTTGAGTTAATCAGGTTGAAGGCTGACTCAAATATTGAGTGATGATTTGCAAAACTTGCGCAGTTTTCTCTGCATGTAACCAGTGTCCAGCATCTGCCACCGTCTGAATCTGGGCTTGAGAAAACTGCGATTGGATAGCCGCTATATATTTTGGCTTTGCTACATAAGGTGAGTTTCCACCACGTATAAATAATGCAGGCTTATGCCATGTTTCTATATTTTCCCATAAAAGAATTTGAGTATAGTTCTGATACAGTGCATCTACATTAAACAACCACTTCCCTTTGCTAAAAGATTTCAGAAGAAACTGAATCACCATTTCTTCTTTGAGATATTCACGCATGATTTCTATAGCTTGCTGACGTGTTTCAATATCTGCTTTTTGTACCGCAAAGAGCGCTTTAAAAATCTGCTCATGATGATTTTCTTTATAAGCAATAGGCGTAATATCCAATACCACCAGTTGATCTAGTCGATCTGCTGCGAGCTCTGTCACTTTCATCACCAGCTTTCCACCCATAGAATGCCCGATCAAAGAAAAGTGCTCGATATTGAGTTCATCTAAAGTTTCAATTAGATCGGCTGCCATGACTTCATAATTCATCACATTTGAATGTGTAGATAACCCATGATTACGTACATCTACCTGTAATACATGGTGGCTTGAATAATACTCCCGAGCCAACATCCCTAAATTACTTAAACTGCCAAATAAACCGTGAACAAAGACCAATGTTTTTGCACGCGGCTGCTCATTTTGATGAAATTGATGATTTAGGATCATATGAAACTTACTTTATTTGATTCCTATAGATATTGAATTTTTAATGGAAATAAATCAAATGACTTTTTATATTAAGTTCAATTTTGCTTAGGCTATTTTAGGTGAGATATTTGCTTAGGCTAAATTTAAAAGCATGATGTGCATGTCTGTTTAATATCAGATTTTAAGCAAGTGAAAAGATGCCGAATGCTTTAAGTCTTGCTACTTTTCTGTTTTAAAAATAATTCAGCGGAATTTTTAAGTAAGAAATACCATTGTCTTCTGGTTGAGGGAACTTGCCTGCAAACATATTGATTTGAATTGCGGGTAATATCAATTTTGGCATACTTAACGTTGCATCACGGCGGTTTCGCATCTCGACAAAATCGGCCCTTTCCGTTGTAGTATTGATATGAATGTTTTCATGCTTTTGCGAATAAACCGATGTCTCATATTGGTATTGATCACGACTTTCGGGTAAGTAGTCATGACATAAGAACATCCGCGTTTGATCTGGCAATGTGTACAAAGTCTTCACTGAGTCAAATAAAGCCGCCGCACTCCCCTTTGGAAAATCACAACGTGCCGTCCCATAGTCAGGCATAAACAACGTGTCCCCCACGAAAACAGTATCACCAATGACATAACTGAGACACGCTGGTGTATGCCCTGGTGTCGGAATATTATAAGCTTCTATGTTGCCTATCAAAAATATCTCATGATCTGCAAAAAGGTAATCAAATGACTGCTTGGCATTTAAACTCTTAATATCTAAGTGATAAATCTCACCAAAAGTTTGTTGTACGGTCTCAATCTTATGACTAATTGCAATTTTTCCACCTAGTTTTTGCTTTAAATACTGTGCAGCACTTAGATGATCTGCATGAACATGTGTTTCTAAAATCCAGTCTACGCTTAGGCTATTTTCTTGAATATAAGTAATGATTAAATCGGCCTGCTCTGTTTTGGTCGTTGCCGATGCTGCATTATAGTCCAACACACTATCAATCACGGCGCAGCGCTGAGTGTCTGGATCGCTCACTACATAACTAAACGTGTTGCTCGCTGTATCAAAAAATGCTTTTACTTGCGCGGTTTGCTTCATGGCATTTTCTCCATTACTTTACGATGTAGCAGTACACCGACAAACATCGCAATTATAAAATAGATCGCTTGATAATAACCCAACCCAATCAAAGTAAAACTCGGCGCAGGACAAATTCCCGCAATTCCCCAGCCTATACCAAATAGCAGACTTCCCAAGATCAGTTTTCTGTCGATTTTCGTATTTTTAGGAAGTTGTATGGCTTCACCATAAAAGGTTTGTGGATGTGGCTGACGTACAGCTTTTTGAAAAGGAATAAATGCAATCGCAATCGCGCCCATCATCACAAAAGCTAGACTGGCATCCCACTGTCCAAAAATATCTAAAAAGCCAATCACCTTCGCAGGATTCGACATTCCTGAAAGCATGAGACCGATTGAAAATAATCCACCCCAAATGAACGCCCAAACATTTCTCATTTTAGATTGCTCCAAGCATATGACGGACGACATACACAGTGATAAAGCCTGCGAAAATAAAACTAATCGTAGCGATGATTGAACGTTTGGATAAGCGACTGATACCACAAATACCATGCCCACTGGTACAACCAGATCCTAAGCGAGTTCCAAAGCCGACCAATACGCCCGCAATAATTAACATGAAAGGTGTAGCTTCAATATAGATCTCTGGCTGAACAAAAGCGGCATATATAAACGGAACAATGAACAGGCCCAATAAAAACCACAGTGCAGGCGTATTTATAATCCCTTTTAAGTTTAAAACTTGTGAGACCAGACCACTAATTCCCGCAATCCGCCCATTGGTATATAAATATCCAACGACGGAGATGCCGAGTAATATTCCACCTATAAAAGACCACGCAAAATCATGCATTGGTAAGCGCCTTAAAACAATATACGTTTTTATAATATATTTAATTAAAAAATAATCAAGCCCCCTTTGTATCTATCGATGCTATGCACGTCTATGACCACTATCTACGGGGTCTTTCATCTAGCTTTAGATATTTGAATGGCACTACCCGTCCGTTCTCGAAGCTTTTAGTCTTTTAGATAACACCTTAAAGCATTTCTTTTACATAGTTATTCTTCACAATAAGGTAAAAAGCTTGAATATATCCCCGAGAGATTTTGTATTCAGCTCTTTTTTAGATTAGAAATACTTAACTTCTCTCGTTTTATTTCATTATAGTTTTCATTTAAGAAACTGAATAGAATTAGGGCACATCTCCACATCATGAGTATTATTCTGGGTTTATAAAACACATTCGCGACTTTTGAATATTTTTTTATGCGGGCAGACACATGAAAAAGGATAAAATAATCTGCTCTTTTTCTGAGCAGTTTATTGGAATTCTGATAATACGCGCTCTGCAAACCATATTGGGAGCTTAGACACGGCGGCATTCATTTTTAAGGTTTCAGCTGCTTCTATTTCTGCAAGAAAAGACGCTTGTATACCGTCAGAAGAGTTATCAAACAAGTAGGCTCGATCACAGCACTCTATGGCTTGCATGAGCAGATCCATACTACGGTAGTAACGTTCAATAATTTTCTGCTCAGGAACAGGATGACCACCCACACTGACGCGATACTTGACTCGGGCAATATTGATTTGTGGGTCTACTGTTGAGACATAATATAGATAGGTTTTATAACCCTGACGTTTCGCTTCTCGGAGAAACTCAACTTTAGAGATATGTGACATTACCGTCTCAAAAGTAAAACTGACTTTTAAGCGCAGAAACTCAAGCCGGATATAATCAATAATGCGTGCACAGAGATAAGAATCAATTTCTTCGGTTTTGAACTCGATCTTCCATTCATCTAGCACAATTGGTTCATGTGCAAGTAAGGCCACGAAATGTCCCGTTTGAGGACGCTTCTTACTTTTTAGAAAAGTGACCAACTCTGAAGCTTTTAAGGAAGGATGATAATTTAACAAATCAAGGCGTTGACTCTGTCTTAGGTTTTGTTGCAGTTCATCCGCATTTAAATATGCCCCAATATGTTGGGGCAAGAGGTAATCTTTAACAGTGCTTTTACCAGAACCATTCGGCCCTGCAAACATTCTTATTCTAGGTTGTCGAGGTGGCATATCAATCTATACGGTCGCGTGTTTCTTTTTACGTGTCAGTGTCGGTAAAACGCCTACATCGACATAAGCATGACTTAAGTCTTGTAAAACAGTTTCATTGCCATGAATATCGCGTTCAACCAACTGTTCAGCTTTTGCATAAACTACAGACGAACGAGTGGTTGCTTTTTGAAAAGCATCATGAAAAGCATGAATGGCAAGTTTAGGAATCATATCATCCTCATATTTGCCTACTTTAATGTCGGTATAAGCTGCCATACACCAACTCCTACTCAAACGATGGTTGATTTTTATTTATCTTAACACAATCGAGGACATTGTCTATTTATACAGCATCCTGAAACAATAAATTAGATCTTAATATCTACACTAATTTCATGCTGTCTTATTGGGTTACTTTACTTTTTTAATCGTTTCGTATCTTCAACTTTTAAAGCTTTAGCCGTTGGGCAGAAGGCACTTTCATTCATCCCTGCATCGGTCAGGCTTTTTTCTTGCTGCTCAAGGTAACGGTTGGCCACCATCAGCATCACTGAAGCGGTACTTAACTCAATATTGGCTTTAGATAGCGCAGCAATTTGATGATATGCATCCATACGCTGACAAAATGCGGTTTTCATTTCTGTTGCTGTCGCTGGATTATCTTTTGCATCTAAAACGGTTTTAGTTGAATTCACAGTTGCTGTATATTCAGCCATCTTCTGATCATACTGTGCCTGAGTTAGCTTCGTTGTTTCTGCATAACTCAGGGTTGATAGAAATGATGATAAAAATAACGAAAGGCTAAGCAACGTCCATGTTTGTTTTTTCATGTATTAAGACTCATCGCCTTCTTTCCATACGTCTTCATAGTCATCGCCATCAATCATAAAACGATAACCTTCACTTAAAGCCAAATATGGAAGTACATCAGGCAAGATATCTTGTAATTCACGTACAGTCATGGTTGTAAAAAAGTCTTGGCCCTCACCCAATTCACCACCATAAATAAACCAAGCGACATTCTCTTCAGTTTCTGGCTTTTTACGTAAACCAACAATGGGCTCTTGATTTAAAGTCTGTACAGCAACAGCAACGACATCATCACCTTTTACTTCAACATAAGCCGAGTCAAATTCTTCACACAGTAGTTTTTGTTCTGCAATCAATTCATTCAATGCAGATTGTTGTGACTTTTGTGCCATGCGATGCTGCCCCTTTTGAGCGTCAATCTATCGATAGCGCATTTTAAAACATATTTAGGTCAAAGGATGTTTTTATTTAAACAATTAGCACACAGGTAAACACTCAATATCACTACAAATTTGGCATTTATTTTGCTTAACAGTATTACGTTTTATAAAAAAAGTAATATCGGGGCTAAGCAACTATGGGTTATGTCGCACGAGAACTCAGTCCTCAAAGCAAAGTATTGCTGGGCTTTGGATCATTTCTAATACCAATCCTCATTTGGTGTGCTGTGAGTTATTTACCATTTATTTGGCATCCTCAAGTACAAATCACCAACTCTGGCAGTGTCTCTTTTTTACAAATCGGTAGCCGTGTAGACAAAAGTGTGTTCTATGCCGAAGCGCAAAATGCCGTCAATACAGGCACTGAACCGCCACAAGGTAATTTGGTCAATCCCATTTATTTACCAGCACCTCATCAAGTTGCGACAGCCTTAGTGACGGCATTTACGACACCACCAGCTCAAGCCGATGCGCCATGGTTTCATCAAAGTCTTTGGCACAGTATCAAAATTGTATTCAGTGCTTTCTTTATTGCATCACTCGTGGGTATTCCGTTGGGAATTTTATGTGGTTTTTCCAACAAAATTTCCCAGCTCACTGAACCCTTTGTTGAGTTCTTTCGCTACTTACCTGCGCCTGCCTTTGGTGCACTGGCTGTTGCCATATTAGGCATTAATGATGCACCAAAAATTGCCATCATCGTGATTGGGACGCTGTTTCAGCAAATTCTGATTATTGCCAATACTACGCGTATGGTGGACCGCGGGCTGATTGAAGCGGGTTACACCTTAGGGACGAATAAAGCAAAAAGTCTGTTTCACGTGGTCATTCCAGCGGCGTTACCCGATATTTACCGTGATTTACGTGTCTTGCTGGGCTGGGCGTGGACCTACTTGATTGTCTCTGAACTAATTGGCACCACCACAGGGATCACTTGGTTTATTACCCAGCAAGCACGCTACCAGAACTTTGACAATGTCTATGCTGCGATTTTGATTATTGGCGTGATTGGCTTGGTCTGTGATGTGATTTTAATGAAGCTCGGACAACATCTGTTTAAATGGAAAGCGGGAGCAAAATAATGAAAACCACAGATATAAGAACGCCAGAATTCAATGCTCGTCAGTATTTTGATCACATTTATCAACGTCCTGTCATTTTAGAGGCCAAACAACTTAGTCAAGTTTTTCAGCATGGTAAAAACTCACGCACGATTTTAAATCAGCTCAATTTGAAAATTCATAAGCGAGAGTTTATTTGTGTGATTGGCCCGTCTGGTTGTGGAAAATCGACCTTTAGTCGTGTTGTTGCGGGTCTAGACCCATATAGCAGTGGCGAACTATTGGTAGATGGACAGCCCATTTCAGGCCCTAGCCCAGAGCGAGGCATGGTGTTTCAAGGCTATACCTTATTTCCTTGGAAATCGGTTAAAGAAAATGTGATGTTTGGTCCACTCATGAAAGGTGCAAGTCATGCCTCAGCCGAAGCGGCTGCACGAGAATGGATCAATATTATTGGCTTAGAGAAGTATGAAAACCAATATCCACATCAACTGTCTGGCGGGATGAAGCAACGTGTTGCGATTGCCCGAGCTTTAGTCAACGAACCGAAAATTTTACTGATGGATGAACCTTTCGGTGCGCTTGACCCGCATACCCGTCAGAAAATGCAAAAACACCTGATTGACTTATGGCAAAACATTGATATCACTATCATTTTTGTAACCCATGATATGGATGAGGCTATTTTACTGGCTGATCGTATCGTAGCGCTTAAAGCCAATCCTGGGGAAATTAAAGAAATTATTGAAGTGGATTTACCTCGTCCACGAAATACTGAACTGATGTCCAGCCCTGCCTTTAAGCAACTTCGAGAGCGAGTCGATTTCTTAGTACATGCACAAGAAGAAGAAATTGACCCAGCACTGGAGGATTTACCCAAAATTCCACGTATGACCCAAGTCAGTACGCACAAGTAACTCATTGATCTCGCCTGAGGGACGACCCTTAGGTTTAATGCACTGTTGGACGGCCAACGCGAGGATTTTACCATGCAAGATAAATATGTCCTTCCACTGGTGGATATCAGCCTTTTAAATAGCACAAATCTAGATGACCGTATGCAAGTTGCTCAAGCGCTTGATCAGGCTTGTAAAGAAGTTGGTTTTCTCTACCTCAGAGGTGATCAATTTCAACCTGCATTATTTGCACAGTTATGTGACATTGCGAAGCACTATTTTGCCCAAGATGAAGCATTAAAAATGCAAAATTATATTGGAAAATCGGTGAATCATAGTGGCTATGTACCGATAGGTGAAGAACAGTTTTCGAGTAACAGCTACGATTTAAAAGAATCTTATGATGTGAATTATGACTATCAAGGGTCTGCATTAAATTATCCCTTACTTGGCCCGACGCAATGGCCAGATGATCCCGCATTTAAACTCGATGTCTCACAGTACTATCAGCACTTAAAAGCCATTGGTCATCAACTATTTCGCTGTTTTGCACTGGCTTTAGAGCAGAAAGAAGACTTTTTTGATGTGCATATTCAACATGCACCCAGCCAGTTACGCCTCATTCACTATCCATATAACCCTCAAGCGACAGATGCAGAAGGCATCGGGGCGCATACCGACTATGAGTGCTTTACTTTATTATTGCCGACAGCACCCGGTTTACAAGTCCTCACTAAGCAAGGTGAGTGGATTGATATTCCTCTGCTTGAAAATACCTTGGTGATGAACATTGGTGACATGATGGAGATATTATCCAATGGCAAATATTTAGCGACTAAGCATCGGGTCAAAAAAGTCCAACAAGAACGCTATTCCTTCCCTTTATTTTTTTCTTGTGACTATGACTATGTCATCCAACCGATTAATACAAATGAGCCACCTAAATATGCGCCACTGGCAGGTGGAGAACATTTGTTTAATCAAACGGCTCAAACCTTTCATTATTTAAAACAACGTGTAGCCAGTGGTGAGTTGGTCTTAAAGAATGCCGTTCCGCTTTATTCTTTTGGTCTGACTGAGTCAAACATGGAGTACACCCCATGAATTTATTCGAAACTTTAAGTCAACTAAAACCTATCACAGCAGCTTCTGGCAATGTACCACCCTATTTAATGGGCGCATTTCGGCGTAAGAGTATTAGCTTTTACAATGGTCTGACAGATGAAAATACGATTGTATATTGGTTTCAATCCAAGAGCTTCACCATTGACCTACGTCTCAAATCAGCAACAGATACACCCGTCACAGAGCGTCAAGCATGGGTCGGTTATACGCATTGGGATGCACAAAATGCATCACTGTCATGGGAGCTAAGTAGTAATTATCAGAACCATACCCAGTGGCCTGAGCCTGCAACCCTGCATACCATTGGCAATTGTATTTTGGAGTTTTCACCCAGTAATGCCTATGTTGAAGACTGGCGTCAACAAGCCAGTACGGGTTTATTTTTAGGACTACGTTTAGTCAAAGCCGTACATGTTGCCACGCAGCAAGAAATTTCACTCGATGTCGGTCTCATCATCTGCGGTGAGCATATGGCATATGCACAGTCACGTTTACCCCAGATTCAACAGAATATAGACGCGTTAGGGGTTCTTTCTTATGTGGAGCAAAGTCCTTCTGACTTAAATCAAATTGAAAGCTATGAAGTATCAGTTTCAACTCAGGATCAACTCATTCAATATTCAAGCTGCACCCAAATGACTCAACAGCAACTCATCCTAGATGGTTTTGAAGTCGTTGATGCTGGAACCCTCATACAGCGTAAATTGATCGATGGCGAAGCATATCAGTTGGTGTTTGTCGTGGATGTGTATGAACCTGAATACGCTTTTCAAAATGTAACATCTACCACGGCGGACAGTCAGGATTGGCTGAAACAAGAACAACATCACCTCATGCATCATGCAACTGTGGTTGCGTAAGGGAGCTTTAATAAGCTATGGCTTTTCTCTATTTATTGATCGCCGTGATTGCAGAAGTCCTCGCGACTTCTGCATTAAAAGCGACCAATGGTTTCACTGCACCTTTACCTATTGTTTTAACTATTATTGGTTATGCAATTGCGCTCTTTTTCTTAGGTCTAACGTTTAAATCCATCCCTATGGGGCTAGCTTACGCACTGTGGTCAGGTGCAGGCATTATCCTGATCTCTACAGTCGGTTGGATTTATTTTAAACAGCAGCTCGACTTTGCCGCAGTTGTTGGTTTAGGTTTTATGATTATCGGCATCGTGATTATTCATGTGTTTTCTAAAAGTACGCATTTATAAATACATGCCTTAAAATCTACTCTTTATTTAACATTAGATCTTTCTTTGCTTTTTAAACACACTCATACAAAAAAGCCCAAGTTAACTTGGGCTTTTAGTTTCTACGAAGTCTTACTTTAACTCTTCAACCAAAGCTGGGTAAATTGCACCATCAACATCCATTTCTGTTTTATAAATGCCATTTTCAACGTTGAATTTGTTTACGTGGTAGCTTGAGCCATAAATCGAGTCAAAACCTGAACCTTTCTTAAAGACAGTTTTATTGGCTGCCAAATCGAGTAAATGCGTCCCGCCAATAAATTGTTCATATTGTTTCGGATCAACGCCAACACGGTTAGACATAATTTTCACGGCGTCTTCATGTGTTGCAGGGTCATTAATATATTTGACCGTTTTATCCCACACTTGGATCATCTTTTTCCAATCTTCTTTATTGGCAGAAAGATGGCTCATATTTACAGTCAGCGTGTCATAAATTAAACCGGGCTTATCTTTAGAACTATAAATAATTTTAGACCCTGCAACAGACTTCAACGCTTGATTGGCTACAGGTTGCCAGACCGCAATTGCAGCAATATCTGGACTGGCAAAAACTTGTGGAAGCTCATTGGTCATAGAATTGACCAATTTAATGTCACTGGTCTTAATTTTTGCATCTGTCAGTGCTGTACTTAGCAATAGATGGTCAACCAAGCCTTTTTCAGTAGCAATACTTTTGCCTTTTAAATCGGCAATGCTGTTAATTCCATCTTTTGCGATAATCACGTCATTACCTGCGGAATAGTCTGTCGCCATAATCATGACACCTTGAGTACCCCCAGAGGCTGTGACTAGATTATCTCCATTGGTCACCAGTACTGCATCTAGCTGATTGGCTGCAAAAGCAGAAAGTGATGATGAATAATCAAACCATTTAAACTCAACATTCAACCCTGCTTCTTTGAGCCAACCTTTTTCAATTGCCACTTGCCATGCAACAAAACCCGGCCAATCACTGTAGCCAATCGTGATGTTTTTGGTGGCTGTGCTCTCAGATGCACTGTTTTTTGTTTCAGGAATTTTGGCGGTGTTATCACAACCTGCCAATAAAATAGTCGAAACAATAGAGACTGATAAGAACGCTTTTTTAATCATGATGCAATTTTCCCGATGCTGTAAATGTTTAAACTTGCTATGTATAGAGTGAGTCGTTGAGGGCGGTGAAGATGTTCACGATTTCAACGCGCTCTGTTTTTCATTTTGTGGAATCGGCGGCATCACTGCATCCATCAGCTCCAAATGCCCTTTGATCACACCTTTCAAAGCAATGAATTGCTGGCTCAACGCTTTTAACTCTGTAGTTAAGCCCTGCAAAATCATCACTTCTAGAATTTTTTGCTCATCTAACTGAATATGCAGTGAACTGACCACTTGCTCTAAAAATTGTTGCTGCAAGTCCAGCAATTGGACTCTAAGTGGCGTGACACTGGCGTCATAGAGCAAGGTAAATGTCCCCACCATCACGGCGTTACGTTGCTCCTGATCCGCAATTAAATGTTTATTGATCATGTCGACAATTGCTTGAGAACGGCTTTCATAGTGCTGATCAACAATTTTCTGATCCAGTGCATCGACAGTTAATTCAGGCACAGTGATGCTAATCCGTGCCAATTTATGTTTCGGCACGCGCTTACCCTTTTTCGGATGGATCTTGTTTGATATAAATGCCCGCTCTAGCGCTTAAGATGGCGACCACGAACTGTTTAAATACAGTGAAGAATGCATTTAAGTCATCTTTGAATTGTTTAGACATTTGCTACTCCTTTCGGTATTACCAAAAAAGGTTTTTGTAATACCTAGAACCAAGCAGAATACATGCCAATTTTTTTAATTAGATTGACAGCAATAGCACATTAAAAAGTTTATTTTTTGTGCAAAATAAATTTCTATTTTTAAAATTGATACATCAAAGTGCATTTTGGGCTATACGGCTTGACTTTTCATCCGCCAAAGGCCGAACGTTTACATCCCTATAGGCAAAACACCTTATGGACATGAGATCTTATATCTTCACAATTTTTAGTTTTCTCTGACTTATACGCAAAAAAAATCGCCAGATGGCGATTTTTTCTTTTATTGGTAGACTTTCTGGAACTCACCCAAAATTGGAGCTGAGACGCCATCTTTATACACATATCGAGAGATAATACCTCTATCCGTATAAATATCCATCTTGATCGAATCCGTTCCCTTTAACTTACTCATCAAATTTACAGGCGCTAAAATATAATTGGTCGAACGGTTGGCACCTAACACATGATCATGCTCAGTTGGCCCTGTGACAGCAAAAGTTTGAAAGTCTTTCTCATTTGTAAACTCAACTTTATGAATCTCATATTTATTGTAAGTACTGCTCAAATGAATTTTTAACTTAAGCAGTTCTTTGTTCGATTCATTCCAGCTCACAGTGACCACTGGACAAAGCTCATTCTGCGCACAGATGAGTAAACCTGTGGTCCCCACATTTTGACGACTTGGGTCTGTAGAGGTGGTCGCACAACCTGAAAGCAAGATCGCCCCCAAACTCATGAGTAGCCATTTTTTTGGCGATACGTTCGTTATCATTATATTTACTCCCAGAAACTTAAAAGGCTTTGAAATTCTAAAATGAAGCTTTGATTTTTCCCAGTCCCTATTTTTGACGAATCTGCACCTAAATCAAGCTTTTTCGTTCATTCAGGTTATAAATTTTGAAATTTGTATCTCTTTATACAAATATGAAAGAAAAGAACCTGCTGAAAAGCTCGCTACTAACCAAGCACATGTATTCTTTCTAATATGCTCTCAATGAATACTCAACTTTGCAAGCCTATCAAAACAGATGACAGAACATGACGAAGGGAACCGACATCCTTTATACTGGTTCTAAAAGCTCACCAAAGACACAGCCGCCGATGAAATTCTTTAGTTGCGCATCCTGTCAAAACCAAGTCTTTTTTGCCAACTCACAATGTGTGAGCTGTCAAACTACACTCGGTTATATTGCATCAGAAAAAGATATGGGAAGCTTTGAACAGCACAGCCCTGTTCTTTGGTTAGCACTAAATGAAAAATACCAGACGAAGCGTTATAAGCCTTGTTATAACTATCAGCATCATCAAGTCTGTAATTGGGTTATTCCCGCAGAGAGCAACTACATCTACTGTGAGTCTTGTGTACTCACATATACCATTCCTACTCTCGACAACCCTGATCACATCGTCTATTGGTCACGGCTCGAACATGCTAAACGGCGTTTTCTGTATTTAATGCAACGTCTAAATATTATGCCAAGGCCCAAATATAACGATGATGATCGCTACGGACTCCGTTTTAATTTTCTCATGCCTGAACCAGAGTACCCTGTGCTGACAGGACATGCTAACGGCGTCATCACACTCAATGCCAGTGAAGCAGATGTTATCTATAGGGAAACGACCCGTATTAAAATGGGTGAAAACTACCGTACGCTTTTGGGGCATTTCCGTCATGAAAGTGGGCATTATTATTTTGACCTCATTAAATCGCTACATCCTGAGCTGGTTGACGAGTTCCGTCAGTATTTTGGAGATGAACGTCAAGATTATAGCGCAGCACTACAACGTCACTATGAAGATGGCGCACCACAAAACTGGGACCAATTTTATGTCAGCTCTTACGCCAGTACACATCCTTGGGAAGACTGGGCAGAAACATGGGCACACTATTTACACATGATGGACACATTGGAAACCGCTTACTATGCAGGATTAATTGTGCGTAATAATCGAAAAGATACGCATGACTTAAGCTTTTACGAAAATCCAATCGGCGCTCAAGATTTTGACTTACTCCTCAAACAATGGATGACACTAACTTTTAATTTAAATGCATTAAATCGCAGTATGGGCTTAGAAGATGCTTATCCCTTTACACTATCAGGACCAGTCCTCGATAAATTACGATTTATACATAAACATGTTTTGGGTAAAGCCTTTGCTCGCCAAATTGCTTGAGCTGAATATAAGCGTTCTTAAGTTATGTCTAGGGACACAAAAGATCGGACCAAATCTGGATGTAACTCGTTAGAAATTATCTTAAAATGAAAGACATCTTTAGCCTATATAGATAACGTCCGTGCTAAAAACTATGCTTTTAACGAGACATCATGCTTTCACGCGACCAATCATTTTAGGGCTAACGATTGTTTTATTGCCGGCCTGCCAGTTGGTCAAAGTCAAAGAAAATAACATCCATCAAGCTATTCGTAGCAAGTCTGAAAATATCTTAACCCACGACCAATTGAGTGCGGAAACCACCAGCTTACTCAAACTACTCAGCCTGACGCCACAGCAATGCACCGCTGAATTTGAAACATGTTTGCAACGCTTAAACACACAAACAGATATTGCAGCAGATGAGCGCTATGCCGCTTTAAGTGAACTGTATTTGGCTCAAGCTTTAGAGCTCTCAAAACAACACAACTGTACCCGCGCACAGCCTCATAGTGAAAATAATCACTGCTTAGAACAGAGCCTTGATGCCTTCGACCAAAGTTTACGCTATAGCTATGTGTATTTATTTAAAATGCAAGAAAGCCCAAGTACCCGTGTTTTTGATCAAAGACAAATGCATGTCCGCACTTTTTACAATGTCGCTTTGTCGCGTTTAATTACCACGGCGTACCGTACGCAGCCTTTTCATCAAGTTCCCGCGCAACTCAACGTCCAACAGCGTCAATATATTGTAAATTTAGAACACTATCCTGAACTGAAAAGTAAAACCATTGACCGAGTTCAATCCAGCTATAACTTAAATTTTTCAGGTTTTTATCAAGTCAACCGTCAAGATGGTTTGGGCGCAGAGTTTGTGGTTGTGACTGAAGCGGATCCTGTTCATAAAAATGATTTTATTCTTGACCCGATATCATTTTATCAATACCAAACCAATCCCAATATCCATCCTGCACGCTATTTGTCCGTAACCGCAGCGGCACAGCCATTAAAGCCTGAAAGCAGCATTGAAGATGTGCTTAATGGCAAAGCCATTTTTGAGATTGAGCTATTTAATCCTTATACGCAAAAGTATGTAGACATTCATCAACAAAAATACATTCTCACGGCAAATTATTCTGTGCCTTTTGCTTATTGGCTGGCAGAAAATAAACTGGGCTCTACAGGCTACTTAACCTTGCTCGATAAGACTGAGCGATTGCGTATGCCACATGTCTATATGCTTGAACCTTACCAGCCGAATAAAAAAGTGATTGTACTTATTCATGGTCTCGCCAGCAGCCCTGAAACTTGGGTCAATCTGACCAATAACATTTTGGGGGATAAAGTTTTACGGGAGAACTTTCAGGTATGGCAGGTATTCTATTCAACCAATATGCCGATTGTTGAAAGCCGCTATCAAATTCATGCACTACTTAAACAAGCCTTTGCACAAGTTCAACCCAACTCTCGCTCGGCCAGTGACGCCGTGCTGATTGGACATAGTATGGGCGGCGTCATTAGTCGCTTACTGATTAGTGAGCACGATATTTCTGAGCAAGTGATTCCACTGTTAAACTATGAGCAATACACCCGATTACAACAATACCCCGTAATCAAAGAACGTTTTCAATTTCATCCCGATTTACCCATTGGACGTGCAATTTTTATTGCCGCGCCTCACCGTGGCAGTGAACTGTCTGACCGCTGGTACATGGAGTTGGTGAAGAAAATGGTCAAGTTGCCGATCACTTTCTTTAACCAAGTGGATATACAACTCAATGGTAGCTCTAGTACCAAAGGCATGGTGCAATCTGGCCCTGATGACTTAAGTCCAAAGTCACGCTTTATGGCTTTGACCAGTAACATCATGCCTGTGTCCACAGTTCCTTATCATTCTATTATTGGCAATCACCGTCAGACCAATGACATACATGACATGAGCGATGGTATTGTCCCCTATTCAAGTTCACATTTAGAACAAGCAGTCTCTGAAAAAATTATTAAAGGCAATCATTCTGTGCATGAGGAAGCAGAAACATTATTAGAATTACGTCGTCTTTTGAGGCTACACCTTGAGCAAACTCAGGCCCAGTAATCAGCAATGCTAAAACTGTTCTACTGCTAGGCGGCTTTTATCTAAATATTCTAACCCAGCTAAATGAGCATTGAAAACTTGAAAAGCAGTAGTTTTAGGACCTAGCGCATGGAAAGGTTTTGATATACTTGCTTTATCTAAAAAATACATACATTTATCTGTTCGGAAATATCATGCATATTAAAAATCAAGTTGTACTGGTCACAGGTGGCGCACGCGGTTTAGGTCTTGCGATTACACACGCCTTAATCAATGAAGGTGCTCGTGTAGTCGTGAACTATTTGAACAGCCAAGTAGCAGCGCAAACCTTAGCTCAGCAGTATCCCGAACAGGTTTTTATCTACCAAGCTGATGTTACAGACAATGCTCAAGTCAAAAGTATGTTTGACGCAAGCTTTCAGCATTTTGGACAGCATATCAATGCCGTGATTAATAATGCGCTCATTCAATTCGAGTTTAATGGCGAGGCCCGCCCAAGAGTTCATGAGCTACGCTGGGAAACCATGCAACAACAATTTGAAGGTGCAGTTAAAGCCGCTTTGAATACTACCCAAGCAGCGCTTGAAGGTATGAAACAAAACCAGTTTGGGCGCATTGTAAACATCGGAACCAACCTGGTGCAGAACCCTGTGGTACCTTATCATGACTACACCACAGGGAAGGCTGCACTGTTGGCATTTACCCGTACCTCCGCACATGAACTTGGTCAATACGGTATTAATATCAATATGCTCTCTGGCGGTTTACTACAAACCACCGATGCCAGTAAAAGCACGCCCAATGAAGTTTTTGATTACATCGCAAGTGCAACACCACTACGTCGTGTAGTTACGCCTGAGGAATTTGCCTCAGCCATTTTAATGTTCTTATCGCCCTATTCTTGTGCTGTGACAGGTCAAAACTTGATTGTAGATGGTGGTTTAGTCAAAGGCTAATGAGCTTTAATCCCTGAACTCTGAATAAGCATGATTTAAATAATCCATTTTAAAAATTCTCGAAGCTTCATCGACTTGAAGCTTTATTTTAGTTTCAAGTCTTCTTCAGAATTTGCGTACCCTAGCAAGGAATACAGTACGATGCTTTCTTTCCCCATTCGGCACCGACTGGCTGGCTTTTACTGCTTTTATTATTCCATTGTAGGCACCTTCATGCCGTTTTGGAGCCTGTATCTTGAAGACCAAGGCTTTAACTACAGTGAAATCGGTATCCTTTCCTCAATTGCGATCATTACCCGTTTTTTTGCTCCTTTTATTTGGGGCTGGATTGCAGATAAATCAGGGAAACGGATGCTCTTGGTCAGAGTCGCAACGTGGATGGAAACCTGTATTTGGTTCATGATTTTTATCATCCCAAACTCCTTTCAGGCGATCGCCCTGCTCATGCTGATCTTTAGCTTCTTCCAAAACGCCATTCTGGCTCAGTTTGAAGGCGTAACTCTATTTTGGCTCGCGGAACAACGCAGTGCTTTGTATGGAAAAGTTCGAAAATGGGGCTCGGTCGGTTTTATTGTCGGAGTTTTTGGTATCGGAGCCTTATTAGAAATTTTGCCCATCTCTATGCTGCCAGTTTTATTGCTGTGCATTTCTTTTTTGGCCTTTATTTGGTCATATAGCATCAAAGAACCAACCACTGCACCTCATTCACAAGGGCAGCTCGAGCCATTGTTACCGATTTTAAAAAAACCCGTTGTAGCGGCATTTTTCGGTATCGAGTTTATTCTGCTTTTTTCGCATGCGCCCTTTTATAGTTTTTATAGCAACTTCTTAAAACAAGCTGGTTACTCAACCACAGAAATTGGTTTTTTGTGGGCTGTCGGTGTCATGGCCGAAATTATTATGTTTGCCATTGCTCACATTTTTTTCAAACGCTTTTCATGGCGACTCATGGTGTCTATTTGTCTGATCCTCACGGCGCTACGCTGGTTTATGGTTGGTTCTTTTCCACAAATTTTCGCGATCCAGTTCTTCGCACAAACCATTCATGCTTTTAGCTTTGGCCTATTTCATCTCATCGCCATGCGTATCATTTTCCAAAACTTTAGTTTAGGACAACAAGGACGCGGTCAAGCCCTGTATAGCACCATGTGGGGACTGGGTGTAGCGTCTGGAAGTATTCTTGCAGGACATTATTGGCACAGCCTGTCAGGCGAACTTATTTTTATTTTGGCAGGCTGTGCTGTGCTACTGGGCTTGGGTTTGGTTCGGTACTTACCCAAAGAAGTTCAAGCTTAAAAAGTTCTCTTCTGATCTGCGCGCATAAATTGCAGCAGTTTCATTAATCAGCTTTCTAAACTTTGATTTCACTATATTTATGAAACCATGGCTGGGCCTGTTCAAGTTGACTAGCCAGCTGTAATAGCAGATCCTCACGGGCAAAAGGCGCAATGAACTGCGAACCAAGCGGAAGATTGTCAGCATTCCAATACAAAGGTACAGACATCGCAGGTAAGCCAGTGATGTTAGCTAACTGAGTAAAAGGCACCCAACGCAAATTATCTTTCACAATTTTATCGACCAGTTTTCCTTGTGCCAGCAAATGTGCTTTGCCGACTTTTAGTAAGCTTTTTAAAATTGGTTTTTGCCATGATGGGGTAGAAATTTGCCCATTTTTGGGTGCGACTGAAGCTGTAGCAGGAGTCAGATAAAGATCATAATGATCAAAAAATTGGTTCATTTTGGTGACATATACTCCCCAATTATTCAGATTATGAATATATTCTAACGCAGTCGTTTTGGCACCAAAGGCAGCCAAAGCTAAAGAATCCAGCTCAAAATCTCCTGCTGTGGTCGGAACCTGTTGCTTGATCTGCTCTAACATATAAGAAAATTGACTAAACCACGTCGTGATAAAGTCTCTGGCCAAAGACATACCATCTATCTCAGGTTGTGCTTCGACCACTGTATGCCCTAAAGACTCCAACAAACGTGCGGTATGCTGCACAGCATCAATTGCATCTTTAGACACTGGGGTTCCGATAGGCGACTGAGTACTAAATGCAATTTTAAGTTTTTTTACAGGCTGCTGTAGACAGGCCAAATAGCTTTGGTTGGGCTGTTCAATTTTAAACAACGAGCTATGCTCTGCACCCTGCGTTGCATCTAACATCGCTGCACTATCTCTTACACTTTTACTCAATACATGCTGTATCGCAGCGCCGTGCATTGCCTCACTCATATCTGGGCCCCACGGCGTACGTCCACGACTTGGCTTTAAACCAAATAAACCGCAATACGATGCTGGAATTCGAATCGACCCGCCGCCGTCACCCGCACCCGCAATCGGGACAATTCCTGCGGCCACCGCAGAAGCGGAACCACCCGATGAACCACCACTGTTATGTTTTAAATTCCAAGGATTATGACAAACTCCCCAAGCATCTGATTCCGTAATGCCTTTGATTCCAAACTCAGGAGTATTGGTACGCCCAAAGGTTAAAATGCCTGTGTTTTCCCAACGGTTTACAATTTCTGCATTATGTTCTGCAATATGACCCGTACGTTTAAATGCTTGGCATCCATAAGAGGTTGGATAACCAGCATATTCTTGAAATAAATCCTTTACTAAAAAAGGCACCCCTGCAAATGGGCCAGACAATGCATTTTGTGCTCTGTTCTTGGCATAATCATGCATCGGAATAATAATCGCATTTAAAGCAGGATTGGTTTGCTGGCTACGCTCAATTGCAATTTGTAATAATTCAGCGGGATGGATTTGTTTTTGTGCAACCAACTCAGCTAAACCCAGCCCATCATAACGAAGGTATTCAGAAAAATTCATTTTTATCCAAGTATCTATAGTTTTTATTGTTTTATACTTTTACTAAATTTTAACCTATGAGGCAAGTTGTACTTGATTACGTCCTAAAGTTTTGGCTTGATATAGCGCCCGATCAGCACGATTTAACAAGCTCTGTAGACTATTTTGCGTTGGTAAAACTTGATGCACCACACCAAGACTCACCGTCATACTCAAAACAGCATGCGCCACTTGGGTTTTTG
Organism: Acinetobacter sp. BWR-L5; assembly: GCF_039655985.1. Classification (NCBI taxonomy): domain Bacteria; kingdom Pseudomonadati; phylum Pseudomonadota; class Gammaproteobacteria; order Moraxellales; family Moraxellaceae; genus Acinetobacter; species Acinetobacter sp. BWR-L5. The sequence goes on from NZ_JAGFEV010000012.1 coordinate 76,555, forward strand.
AAGTAGCGACAGCACGGCAGATACGTTCTGCAATGATTTGTGATTCAATTTCAGTGGTATTATTTAGCACCACCACAAATTCTTCACCGCCCATACGTGCAAATAAATCCTGCTCACGTAAATTACTTTTTACCGTCGTGGCAAAGCTTTGTAGCAATACATCACCAATATAGTGACCATATTGATCATTCATTTTCTTAAAGTGATCAATATCTAGCACAATGATACTCATCGATTTAACCAGATTTTCCTTCAATAAGTTTTCAGTTTGAGTGAAGAAAAAACGGCGATTTCCCACATGAGTTAAGGGGTCGTGGTTGGCCAGATAGAGCACTTCTTTATACAGATCATGACGATTACGACTCACAATACATAAAAGCAAAGGTGCAATCATCAACATGCACAGCCCTATACGCACCGAAATAGAAGTGGCCAAGAAGTTATCTGCTGTACGTGAAATATAATAGGTCGTTAAACTATGATACGTCACAAAACAAACCAAACTGTTAATGATACTCACATAAAATAAGTTGTAACTTAAAGCCGCCCAAATCAGCCCTGCTAAAGGAAAAAGTAAGGCGCCTGGACCAAAGAAAAGATGAGTACACGCCACAGAAATTAAAACTGACAGTAAGGGTAAAACATCGACAAACTGGGTTTCGCACTGTCTACGGTTAGTCCAAAGATACTTTAATTTCTTCGCTGCAGGAAAGGTCAACATGAGGGGTAAAAGTGAAATACAATTGAGAACTTCCCCCGTCCACCAAATATAAAACTCAGCCCAAAGGTCTTGCGTGCTCATAAAGGTGTGTGGCATATACGGAACGACAGCAACGGCAAATATCGCGCTGGAAAAGCACCCAAGAAAAACACAAACCAAGAAAAGATAAAGAAAATTTAAGCCTTTGTTATATGCACGATAGTCAATTTGTAAATAATGGATAAAAAATAACGAAACGCCTACCGTCATAAAATTGGCGATCGTTAAAGCTAAAGTCAGTTCAAAATGATTCCCTGTGACTAAGTCTGCCGACATATAACCAATAAATGCGCCCAACCAGCCACCAACATTTCTGAGTGGCTTAAACCTTAAAAATAAGCCGATCAGTACTGCATTAGCTGGCCAAAAATAAGCGAAATATGCAATCGGTCGAGTGAATATCCCAAGCAAGCAGCAGACAAAAATCACCGCAGCAACAATCAAACATGCTCGGCCATGCTGTTTAAAATTCAACGATACTTCTGTGAGCTTAACTGCGTACAAAATATTCCCTCATTTTTACATGAGTTATGATTAAACATCATGTTTTCTACTGTCCATTTGCTTGCAAACGATGCATTGATGAAAACCATCACAGATTGACAATATTTACTAAATAAACTCTATCGATTGTTCGTTATGGTTTCAATATGATTTTTTGATTTATATCCTGAACCTAAATATTTACGATTAAATGCTGATATCACTCTCAACCATAAAAAAAAGCCTCCACATTGGGAGGCTTTTTGATCTTTGGACTTATTTCGCTTCAGACGCTGCCGCTGGTGCTGATGCACCTGCTTCTTCAGACTCTAAAGGTGCAGCATCAATCATCTCTGGACTAACTTCAATATTGGTCACTGGTGTTTCAGTTGCTGAACTTTCCACTGGCGTTTGTTCAGTCTCTTGTTTTTTGTCACTACACGCAGCAAGCGACAGCATCGTTGCAGAAGCTAAAACCACCAAAGCCATTTTCATGTTAATCATTATTCACCTTCACATTAGTCATCAATTGCTTGAAACAATACTACTTATTTTTGCTCAAGTTTAAAGTATTCGTTTGTGAGCAATCTTTTGAAATTAAGGCAGAATTATAACATCATTGCACAAAAATGATAAAACAAGCTCGAAGCAAGCTTGTTTTTATCTATCTAAGAATACACTCGAATTAAACAGGATACGCTGTCGCGACTTCCTGACTAATCATCGCCGCAGTTGCCGCAGACAGCGTCCAACCTAAGTGTCCATGTCCTGTATTAAAGAACACACGTTCTAACTTTCCACGGCGCACTACAGGCATCATATTCGGCATCATAGGGCGAAGACCTGCCCAAGGGACCGCATGCTCTGTCGAAACTTTAAAGTTGCGATTGGTCCAGTCAACCAGAGGTTGAATCCGATCTGCACGGATATCACGGTTATAGCCATTAAACTCAGCAGTACCCGCAACACGGAAACGATCTTTACCTAAACGTGAAGTTACAATTTTCGCACTTTCATCCAGCAAACTCACCCACGGCGCATTTTGCTGGCTTTCTTCGTCATTTAACATCACCGTAATCGAATATCCCTTTACAGGATAAACATTGACGCGTTCTTGGACCAATTCAGCCAATTGATAGCTACCCACCCCTGCACAAACCACAACAGCATCGGCAGCCAACATTTCCACTTCATTTGGAAGCAGTTCAACATTTTCTGAACTGGGTTGTAACTTTACTTCAACACCTGAGCTTAAGTGCTGAATATCTGTCACATCCATACCAAAACGATACTTCACACCTAGCTTTTTGGTGACTTCAGCCAAACCTGTGGTGTACTTATGAATATCACCCGTCGCATCGCCTTCACAATAGAATCCAGCATAATAGTCGCCGGTCAATGTCGGCTCAATTTGCTTAATTTCTTCGTTGGACACGCCAGAACGTTCAAGGCCACCTTTATTGAGTAAATCATTGACTCGGATGGCAACGTCATAATCTTGTTTATTATGATAAAAATGCAAAATACCACGTTTTTCTAAATTGAAGTCGATTGACTCTTTATCCGCAATTTCGAACAAGCGCTGACGAGCCAATAAAGCTAAGCGCACTGTTTCGTGGGTATTGGCCTCATAATGTTTAATATTGCCCAGAAATTCCATCAGCCATGCATATTTATGCACACTAAAGGCAGGATTGAGCAATAAAGGGGCAGATTTTTGAGACATCCATTTCATGCCTTTCAGCACTGTCGATTTTTGGTTCCAAACTTCCGCATTGCATGCAGACAGTTGTCCACCATTTGCAAAAGAAGTTTCCATGGCTGGAAATAAATGCCGATCCACAACGGTAACTTGATAACCCAGTTGACTTAATTCATACGCAGTTGTGACGCCTGTAATTCCAGCACCAATGACAACGACATGACACATAGACACCTCCTTTTTATTGTTTGATGTCAACCCCATCTGTCATGTGTACCTGAGAGCTTCGACCTAAAACATCCCATGACGTTTTAAACCATCCCCTTCGGTGAGTGATTGAACACTTCTCTCCAGAGTTTTTTCATTATTACAGTCCTTTTGCCTGAGAGTTTCCGGGGTCGTTGCTCCTTCGGCGAATGCAGAACATTTCTCTCCTGCAATAATGCTTATTATTCTATGAGCAATTTATATACCATGTAATCACCCGATTGGAAACTGCTCTTAAAGTATTATCTTTTGTTTATTTTTATAGAGTACAACCTCAGCTGACGCGTGCTGTCGGACATTAGCGCTATCCTAAGATCATCTAAACATTTTTAATAGTGATGATTTATACATCTTAAGATGCTTCATTCTGTTTCTCTCCTGTATTAAAAGAATGAATGAGTTGTTCTGCATCTTGATAAATTTCTTGCCAATGTGGCAGTAATTCGCTATGGAAATCGATCTTTATATAACTCGTATTAAACCCATAATTGGGTTGATGTGTATTAAATTCACAACTTGTTGCACCAGTCTTAAAATAAAGACACTTAATGGTTAGGCTTACCCCTTTACCTTTACGCTCCTGCCAATACACCTTTTTTCCAACACCATCATCACTTTTTACCTCTATTTCGTAGAGTCCCAAATCTGAGTTAAATGTTTTTGTTTCATCTATCCATACTTCACTCACTTCTTCCCCACCAGAAGACATTCCTTTCCTTAAGTATTGTTTTAAAAGTAAAAACTCATTAAAAAAGTCTTTACCTCCCCACTCCTCTTTCCAAACGGAACGTTGGTTTAATGCGATTGTGATATCATTTTTATACTCAGAACCTAGTCTAAAGCCTTCACTCGACGTTCTCATTTCAGGCCATTTCACTTTCAAAGCAATACTTTGAATTTGATCATCACAACCTTTGGCCTCGTGTTCTTCTTTGATATTTTTCCCCCAATAATTCACACCTTGATAATTCACTCTGCCATAATATAAATACTGCTTATCAATGAGCATATGCTGATCTCCAAATTTTCCACAAGCATATAAGCGCACTTTAACTTTTTCAGGGTCATGCATACTGTCGTAGCCGTATATCAACAATGAAATAACCAAAACTGTAAGTAATGATAAAAATATAATGGTGCCTCGTCTGACTGTGCTTATTTTTTTATTCATATCCCCCTTCCTTTTTTCTTTTAAAAATGAACTCTCTAAATGACTTAACCCTAATCACGGATAAGAAATTGACTTTAAAAAGAGAGGAACTAAAGCTATTCGCTGTGTGACCACACTAAACTTACGACTCTAACCCTTATGTTCCTTGTACCATATATGGCCCATACACAATTATTCTGTGTTATTGATGATTTCTTTCAGAAACGAGAAAGACTCGAATTCTAAATTTTCTTACTCAGTAAGACCGAATGAAGATTCATCAACGGTTGACCTACATTGGCACTTAATAGGTAAGATGCTGTTTTCTGAGTATCGTGATAACCATAACGTGCATAATATGCCAACAGCTCTTTTCTTACATTTAAGATTAGCTTTAATACGCAAATAAAAAAGTCAGACCGAAGTCTGACTTTAATGTGTACTCTCTTAAATATAAAGAGAATTTTCTAGTATTCAATCGGTGCAAATGGTGCAACGACGTCTGCATTTTGAGCACGATGACGCAGAAAGTGATCCATTAAAACAATCGCAAGCATTGCTTCTGCAATCGGAGCCGCACGCACACCCACACAAGGGTCATGACGACCTTTAGTTAATACGTCAGTATCTTCACGATTAATATTGATGGTTTTACCCGGTGTGGTAATAGATGCTGTTGGTTTAAGAGCAATGGCCACACGAATAGTTTGACCACTCGAAATACCGCCCAAGATACCCCCTGCATGGTTCGCCAGGAAGCCATCAGTGGTTAACTCATCACGGCTTTCATGTCCAAACTGACCAGCAACAGCAAAACCATCTCCAACTTCAACACCTTTGACCGCGTTAATAGACATCATGGCATGAGCAATGTCAGCATCTAGACGGTCAAAAACAGGCTCACCCCAACCTACAGGCACTTTTTCCGCCAAAATTTCAAGCTTTGCACCGCAACTGGTACCTTGTTCACGCAATGAAGTCACCAGTGCTTCAAAACGCGGTACGGCATCGACATCGCCACAGAAAAATGGATTATTAGGCACTTCATTCCAATCCAATTTTTCCGCAATTTCAGTCCCAATTTGGGTTACATGACCACGAATTAAAATACCAAACTTTTCAGCCAAGTATTTTTTCGCAATTGCACCCGCAGCCACACGCATAGCTGTTTCACGCGCACTTGAACGACCACCGCCACGGTAATCACGGAAACCGTACTTTTGTGTATAAGTATAGTCCGCATGTCCCGGACGGAAGCTTTGTGCAATATTGCCGTAATCTTTGGATTTTTGATCGGTGTTACGGATCAATAAACCAATTGGTGTACCTGTTGTTTTACCTTCAAACACACCAGAAATGATTTCAACTTCATCAGGTTCTTTGCGCTGCGTGGCAAATTTAGAGGTTCCCGGCTTACGACGGTCTAAATCTTTTTGCAAATCGTCTGCTGTAAGCTCAAGGCCCGGTGGAACACCATCCACAATCGCCATTAAGCCTACACCATGAGATTCACCACAAGTCGTTACACGGAAGAGTTGCCCTATACTATTACCTGCCATGTCTAACGACTCCTTTTATGCTTGAACAGATTGAATGAATAAATCACGGAATTGACGACATTGAGCCGCAGTCAATGCAAAGATTCCTGTACCACCTTTTTGGAACTGTAACCAGTAAAAATCAACAGTATTAAAGTTTTGGCGCATTGCCCATTCAGAATTACCCACTTCAATCACGATGAGACCATCTTCAGTTAAGTAATCTGGCGCTTGAGCTAACATTTTACGAACCAAATCTAAGCCATCTTGACCTGCTGCCAGAGCCAATTCAGGTTCATGATGGAATTCTTCAGGTAAATCTGCCATATCTTCAGCGTCCACATAAGGTGGATTAGACACGATAAGATCGTATTGATTTTCAGCAGGAATTTTGGAGAACAGGTCAGACTCAAGTAAAGCCACTTGATACTGTTTGTCGTGGTGTTCCGAGTTAATTTGAGCCACTTCTAAAGCTTCTTTAGAAATATCCGTTGCATCTACTTCGGCATCTGGGTAGGCATAAGCCAAAGCAATCGCGATACAACCTGAGCCCGTACACATATCTAAAATACGTTGTGGCGTTTTTGGATTCGGGTTTTCTGGCAAGTTGTTGACTGCCTCACCCATTTGGCCATTTTCACCTAAGCAATAAGGTGCAAAACGGTTTTGAATCAATTCTGCAATCGGTGAACGCGGAATCAGTACACGTTCATCGACATAATATGGTTTGCCATCAAAATATGCCAAATTAAGCAAATATGAAGTCGGTACTTTTTCATTAATACGACGTTCTAATAAGCTTAAAACTTCTGCCTTTTCGCTTGGCAGTAACTTCGACTCTAAGATTTCAGCATCCGCATTCCAATCTAAAGATAAAGTTTGTAAAACCAAAGCTGAACTTTCAGCAAAATAGTCTTCTGTACCTTGACCTAAATGTGCATCGTATTGACGTAATGCTGTCACTCCAAAACGGATAAAATCACGAATTGTGCTTAAGTTTTCAGCGGCTTCCTGTATATGTTCAGGGCTAATAGTCGGGCGATCCACTAAAGGCGTCTCCAAGGTCATAATAAAAACGCCTTATGATACCCTGTTTTTCTATGATTTATAATGTTTTGATGCACAGCAAACACATTTTCATGCGCTTTGCGCTTATTTGCTTATACGGCCTGTACGTGCTTCGTACATATCTGCACGGGTTTGCGTCATTTGCATCAGACACGAAATACGCTGTAATTCAGTCTTTTCATTTTTCACGATAGGTTTATTATTACAAATCTGATCACGCTGCACTAGCCATTGTTGATGAGACTGTTTAACCAATCCTTGCTCATCTACAGGAGCCTTCGCCAAATACGGCTTAAATACTTTCTTTAAGCGTTTCTTTTGTGCTTTATATTCTTTACTCATACATGCATCAATTTCACTCAACACATTGCCAGTTTGCTTCATGCATGCTTCATATTTTTTAGTTGGGCCCATTGCATAGGCTGAACCACTGAACAATCCCACAACAAGCAACGCACTAAATATTTGTTTCAATTCCTTTCCCCAAAGCAAATTTTCTTCATTCATTTTTTAATCTAGTCATTCACAGCATCTGCGTGCTGCAGCGCTTTAATATAACATCCTATTTTGTATGAACATACTAGCCCCCTATAAAATTTCCACTGCACAGCTTTTTACATGAACTCACAGGCTTTGCATTGAAACCTGATCAAACAGCCTTATTATAAGGTGAGTTCTTCTGCCAATATTCCCCAAATTTATGAGTTATAAACACAACAATTTAATGGCGATGCGTGAACGCTATTGGAATGACACCGAAAACAATCATGTCGCCACTGAAAAAGCCTATTTCCAAAAGCTGTTACAGCAGCAAGGGATCTATGAATATGCAACCATTGAGGATGCTCGATACTTCTTTTTTAGTCTACCGAGCATCATCATTGTTAAAGGTTATGCACATGGATTTATGCACCAACCAGTACAAGAAATGATCCTGCAACACATACAAACACATAAAGATGAATTGATTCAGAAAAACACACTTAAAGTAAAATTTCGTATGTAACAATCCCGATTAGGCTGTATTTAGATGGTTGCTTAACACTTATGGCCTTTTTTAACTCGAGATTCAGCAAGTTGAACTTTTTTAATACGTGAATACACGATATTATCCGTTACAATCTAAAATGCTGCCCTTGCTGATGAAAGGATTTTACTGAATTATGTCAGATCACAACGATAAGCTTAAACAACTGAAAACCTCCTCTATGGATCGTCGTTTATCGATTGCCAAAGCTTCGTTGCTTGCTGGAACACGTTGGGCTGCTTCTAATGCGACAACTATGTTTTCTAGCGAAGAAGAAAAAGAAAAGAAACGCAAAAAAGCAATGAAAGAACAGGCCGATTATCTTGTTTCTGAAATAGGTAAACTTAAAGGTTCTATCGTCAAAATTGGCCAAATGATGGCGCTTTATGGTGAACACTTTCTACCTGAAGAAATCACGCAAGCCTTAAATACTTTAAATAACCAAACAGTCGCTTTAGCATGGCCTGCGATAAAACAGCAACTGCACAGCCAGTTGGGTTCTAAACTAGATGATTTAACCATCGATCATGAGCCACTGGGCACTGCATCACTGGCACAAGTCCACCGTGCAACGCGTAAGTCTGATGGTTTAGAGATGGTATTGAAAATTCAATATCCTGGCGTTGCTGAAGCCATTGACTCAGACATGAGCCTGTTCAAAAACATGCTTAAACTGACACGTATGGTGCCGCAAACACGCGAGTTCGACCAATGGTTCGATGAAGTTCGTGAGATGATGCACCGTGAAGTCAATTATAAAATCGAAGCTGCAACCACACGCCGCTTTGCTACTCGCTTAAAAGAAGACCCACGCTACATCGTGCCACAAATTATAGATGGCTACTGTACAGACCAAGTATTGTGTATGACATTTGAACGTGGCGTGCCGATTAACAGCCCTGTCATGCTGTCTCTGCCGCAAGAACGTCGCAACAAACTTGGTGAAGCATCGCTTGAAATTGCGGTACGCGAGATTTTTGAATGGGGTGAAATGCAGACCGATCCGAACTTTGGTAATTACCTCGTTCGCTTAGGCAATGGCAATGACATCTTGGACAAAATCGTTTTGCTTGATTTTGGCGCAATCCGACAGTTTGATGAACACTTACTCGGTGTAGCACGTAAGCTCATTCATGCTGGGTTTAATCATAGTAGTGAAGAAATGGTTCAAGCGATGACAGGCTATGAGTTTTTCGACTCTATCCCTCAAAGCATTAAACCTGATATGGCTAAGGTCTTCTTACTTGCAACTGAAGCATTCAGCAGCCCAAGCAACAACCCAGACTTACCTGCTGGTGTTATGGATGAACACTTTGCTTATGACTGGAAAGCAAGCCAGCTTCATAGCCGTGTAATGCAGCAAGCTTCAAAGTCAATGGCATCTCGCTATTTCAGTGTTCCTCCGAAAGAGTTTATGTTTATCAGCCGTAAATTCATCGGTGCTTATACCTTTATGACTGTGATTGAAGCGAAAACCAATGTTCGCGCTATGGTCAAAAAGTTTATCTAAAAGTACATTGACCAAAATGATGCAATGTCATTTTGGTCAATTGATCAATCACTTCAATTTCCAACGATTTAATAAAAAATTTAAAAAACAAAAGATTAGAATAATTTAAAATACACCACCTACCGTTTATCTTTGACAATACATCATGTCAGTCATGACATAGTTATTCGTGTGCCGCTATGTCAGCATAAAACCACAGAATAATTCTGCTGGATGAAAATAATGACAAATATGGTAAATAAGGCGCAGGGATTTGGCTTATCACTGATCACAAAAATGGCAAGTAGCGACGTACTTGACCAATTAAAGCTTAGAAAATTTGTGGAGAAATCGCTATATCAAGGCTCAAAAGCAGGCTATAAGACTTTATCAAAAACACAAAAAGCCTTTAAAACCAATAAAGATCTACATAAACAACGACTCAATAATCAAGAAAAATCATTGTTTGATCTGAACTATTCAGAAGATCAGCAAATGACTATCGACAGCATGTCACAGTTTGCAGCGGATGTACTTTACCCATTAGCCGCAAGTGCCGATCAAAATGAAACTTTTCCAACAGAGCTTTGGCAATATATTGAAGAGCTAGGTCTGAACTTTTATGCTTTGCCTGAGGCACTTGGGGGTGTCGCTGCTGAGAAAAATATTCTGAGTAATGTACTTATTGCAGAGCATCTGGCCAAAGGTGATTTTAGTTTAGCCGCTGGTATGCTCTCTACTTTTAGTGTGATTAATGCCATTACACAATGGGGTTCTGAACAAGTACAGGCTTTATATTTAAACAGTTTTGCGCAAAACAGTAGCATTCGCGCTAGCTTTGCAATTCAAGAAGCTACGCCTGCTTTTAATCCTTACCAGCTAAAAACCAAAGCCATTTCACGTGATGGTCAATATTTTATCCAAGGTGAAAAGACACTGGTACTATTGGCTGAAAGTGCAGATATTTTCCTTGTCAGTGCTGAACTTAATGGCCAAGCTGAAGTTTTTATTCTCAGACGTGATGAAAGTATTCAGTTTAAAAAATCTCCCGCTATGGGGCTCAAAGCAACGGAAACAGCGACTTTAATTTTTAATCAAACCCCTGCTTTACGCTTAGGTGATGAAGATTTCAACTACACGGCATTTTTAGACCTCGGCAATTTAATGTGGTGTGCAATGGCGGTCGGCACATGTGAAGCGGTCAAAAAATATTGTATTGAATATGCCAATGAACGTACCGCCTTTGGTGAACCAATTTCTCACCGTCAAAGTGTTGCATTTATGATTTCCGATATGTCCATCGAAATTGATGCCATGCGTATGCTCATTCTAAATGCCGCAAGTCTAGCTGAATCTGGGCAGACATTTCACCGTGAAGCCTATTTAGCACGCTTACTTTGTGCCGAAAAAGCCATGAAAATTGGCACCGATGGTGTACAGATTTTAGGTGGACACGGATTCACCAAAGAACACCCTGTTGAGCGTTGGTATCGTGATTTACGTGCAACAGCGATTGTTCACTCTGGTCTACATGCATAATAAAAAGGAAAACTGGCATGAATTTACAAAATCCTAAGAAATTTAAATTACTGATTGATCAAGCCCACCAAGTGGCCATCAATGTACTTCGCCCTATCTCCCGAAAATACGATAAAGCTGAACACAGCTACCCTAAAGAACTGGATATGCTGGCATCTTTAGTCGATGGTATGAATGAGGGTGGTGAAGGTATGAACGCAGGGGCCGCTGTCGGCAAGCGAGGTACCAATGAACAGGGCAATAAAAATGGAGTAAATCTTTCTACCGCTTTAAGTGTAATTGAAATGTGTTATGGAGATACCGCTTTACTTCTATCGATGCCTCGCCAAGGGTTGGGAAACTCAGCAATTGCAGCTGTTGCCAATGAAGAGCAGTTAGAGCGTTTCAAAAACACATGGGCAGCCATGGCAATCACTGAACCAAACTGTGGCTCGGACTCTGCGGCTATTCGCACCTCGGCAATAAAAGATGGTGATGATTACATCTTAAATGGTGAAAAGATTTTCGTGACTTCAGGTGACCGTGCCGACGCTATCGTCGTTTGGGCAACTCTGGATAAAAAATTAGGTCGTTCAGCGATCAAATCTTTTGTGATTCCTAAAGGAACGACTGGCATGACGGTAGAACGTTTAGAACATAAGTTAGGAATCAAAGCCTCTGATACCGCAGTTATGCGTTTAATCGACTGCCGAGTGCCAGCCAAAAACCTACTAGGAAATGCGGAAATTGACATTGCTAAAGGCTTTGCTGGCGTGATGGAAACTTTTGATAATACCCGTCCGCTCGTTGCAGCGATGGCTATAGGCTGTGCCAAGGCCTCACTAGAACGCATTAAAGAGATCTTCAGCGATTGTTTAGATCCTCAATATATAACCCCATACTTACAAACGACTCATATTGCGAGCCAAATTTATCGTATGGAAGCCGAATGGGAAGCAGCACGTTTACTGACCTTAAAAGCCGCATGGATGGCAGATAACAAGAAACCGAACTCAAAGGAAGCCTCCATTTCCAAAGCCAAAGCTGGTCGAATTTGTAATGAAATTACCCTTAAGTGCGTCGAACTTGCGTCAACGGTCGGTTACAACGAAGATGAGCTTTTGGAAAAATGGGCAAGAGATTCTAAAATTCTAGATATTTTTGAAGGAACGCAACAAATTCAGCAACTCATTATCGCACGCCGTGAATTAGGAAAGTCATCGAGCGAATTGAAATAATATAAAACATCCCATTCGGATATGTTGATGCCATAGTTTTTATAAATAGAAGATTATGGCCTCACATTGAAGCAATATAAAAGTAGAAATTACTGGACTTAAATTCATGCTATCTAACAACGGCTGAACTTATTTGTTGGGCTTCAAAAAACGTATCGCTATCACAGAACTTAGATTTATTGAGCAAATTTAATATTTGGAGAATAGTAAGTCTTACCAACTTAGATACTGCTTAGGCTATTTGTTATAAGCAAGAAGAATTTCTTTGACTTGTCCATGCAATCACCTATAAAAAGTTAAATACTATGGGGTTATATGACAAAACTATCTTTGCAAGTGGATCTACTAACAGCATAAAATCTAGAATTTCAATTAATCGCCTCTATTTAGCTTAAATAAAGTACGGATTTAACAAAACCATAAAATAGTACCTTCTGTCTCAACTTGACTGTAATTGCACAGCTCAATATGATCTTCTCAGACATTATACCAATGGATATACAGTTTGCTGAATTATCAACGATACTTGCCAACATCTCATATTAAAGCTAAATCTGTTTTAATTTTAACAACAACTTTAATATTTACTGGTTGTTCATCACTTGGTGGCGGTTCAGTTGAAAAGCGTTCAGCAAAATTAGCCAATGGCATTCAAAAGGCATATGCTGTTGAACCAACAACAGCACTACGTATTGCACCTATGATTGTACAAAGTGCAGATCGTTATAATGTGGATCCATTACTAGTTGCAGCAGTCATAAGACAAGAGTCTAGCTATAGAAATTATGCTGTTTCCCCTGCTGGTGCTATTGGACTTACTCAAGTTATCCCACGCTATTGGCAACAAACCTGCCCTGGCGATTTATTTGAAGAGATTAATAATATTAATTGTGGCACCTATATTCTCGCTAGCTATAACCAAAAAGCAGAAAGTTGGCCCAAAGCTTTGGCTTATTATAATGTCGGTCCAACAGGATACCATTCGACCTGGAAAATGAAGCGTCAAGGAAAGAAATATGCCAAACAGGTTAAAGCACATCAAAAAAACTTAAAAGATGCTCTGTAACCTCTTTTAAATAAGACATAAAAGTCAGCAACTGCTGGCTTTTTACCATTTAGGCCCTTATAGATAAGCTATTTCACTTGTTCTCTATCTCTTTTTCCCTCTTAATAATTATTTATTTATTATTTTAATCTTTTCAGCATAAAAAAATCCCCCTCTGCATTAAGCGGAGGGGGATTTTGAATTAATGAGCTGGCGATGACTTACTCTCACATGGATAACTCCACACTACCATCAGCGCTAAGAGGTTTCACTTCTGAGTTCGGGAAGGGATCAGGTGGTTCACTCTTGCT
>NZ_JAGFEV010000013.1:0-55626 GCF_039655985.1 Acinetobacter sp. BWR-L5
TAAGCATTACTCACCCGTCCGCCGCTAGGTCGTATAGCAAGCTATACTTCCCCGCTCGACTTGCATGTGTTAAGCCTGCCGCCAGCGTTCAATCTGAGCCATGATCAAACTCTTCAGTTAAAATCATTAGTAGCTTATGGCTACAAATCTTGGCTCATCAATTTTCTGACAAATATTTCTCAAATAAACTTCGAGTAATTCTTACCATTCAATCAATGAAATATTTTCGATCGATCAATCAGTAAAAATCCACACAAGTTGTTCTTCATAATCTCTTAATGATCTTTCTAACACCTCGTCAGTGCTAGAAGCTGGACTCAATATACTTAACAACTCAGCACTTCGTGCTTCGTTCATTTCCGTCTATCTCGTCGGTATGGGGTGCATTCTAGACCATTACGAAATCTTTGCAAGTGCTTTTAACTGGTTGTTTTATCGAGTGTTGTATTTTTATGCACTAAAAAGGTTCAAAAACAAACAACCATGAACTTAACTCAATAATTTTAAAGCAGAAATATAGATTTAATATTTCTGCTTTCTTTTTTCATTACTTTTGCACTGCTGCTGCTTTAATATTCACACTGAGAATTTTAACAGGTTGTTTCGGTACATCTTGATGTGGCCCTGCACGTCCTGTCGGTACTTTAGTGATCTTATCCACCACATCCATACCTTTAGTGACCTGACCAAAAACCGCATAACCTGCGTTATTGGTACTTCTATCTAGAAAGTTATTATCTACCACATTAATAAAGAACTGACTGGTTGCAGAATGCGGTAAGTTGGTTCGTGCCATCGCCAAAGTGCCACGTTTATTCGATAAACCATTGCTTGATTCATTTTGAATGGCTGGTCGTGTTGGTTTTTCTACCAGGTCAGCAGTCATGCCCCCACCTTGCACCATAAAACCCGGAATGACGCGATGAAAGATCGTGCCGTTATAAAACTTAGCTTTCGTATAGTCTTCAAAGTTTTTTGCTGAGATTGGTGCTTTATCATTAAACAGTTCAATTTCGATGTTGCCCATTGATGTTTTCATTTCAACAATCGTGTTATTTGCCATGACCGCCATACTCATACATGTAGCCGCCACTGCAACTAAACTCTTCTTTAACATTTCGTTACTCACAGCATTCAGATGTTATTAGATTTCGGTATATTAATCGTTCAGTATAAATAAAACACTACTTCTTCTAAGAAAACGAGAATAACGATGAATGAAGCTTTAGCCCTGTCTCAATTGAGTCAATTTCCACCTTGGCATTTACAAGGTGAAGCCTTTATTTTGAATTATTGGATTAGTCCGCAATTTATTCGACAATATAACGCGTTTCGTATCGCCCCGTCCCCGATTGGTCGTGTGGTTCAAGTCATGTTGGTGCGTTATCATCAATCCCCTGTTGGACCTTATGATGAACTACTTTTACTCGACCATCCTTTACTGAGCAAACGGCGTTTAAGTTCGATTCCTAAAATTTATGTGTCTACACAGATTTCAGTTGAACATGGTCAACAACTTTGGGGTATTCCGAAAGAGTTTGCTCAGTTTGACTGGCATACGCAGCACGAAACAACACAATGTCAACTCAGCACTCAAAACCAAACCCTGTGTTTAACACTCACCCAGTGCAAAAAGGCACGTCCGTTTTATATTAATAGTCATCACATTCCACGTTCTATGCTCAAAATACAGCAAGCGTGGCAAGGTCAACGTTATGAGTTTTCTCCACAGTTTCGCGCAAAGCTAATGAAACTGAAAAAATTTGAATGGCAAAACCATACCACTCTCTTTCCAGACTTTGGCCAAGCCAAGGCTCTACAAAGTTTTTATGTCCCGAGCTTTCAGCTCGTTTTTCCAGAAGCCAAAATCCGCTCTAAATAAAAAAAGAATGTTCCACGTGAAACATTCTTTTTAAAATTCATGCTTTTTTATTTGGCATTCTTATCCCAAAATTTTCTAAAATCCTTTGCCATATCTATGGTGATTTTTTTTGCCCGACGAGAAATGATGGTGAAGTTCACAAACCCATGGGGTTGATCTAGATAATTCTGATAATAAACCTTATTGCCCTGCTGCTTTAATTTGATGGCATAAATTTCACCTTCATCATGCAATAAATCATGACCTGCGGTGATGACAAAAGCGGGTGCGACACTTTTTAATACGCCATAAGTCGGCGAAACAATAGGATCATCCAGAGCTACCTGATGTTGTTCAGCATACAACGACGTCACTCTATCGACATCTTGCCCCGTTAAGGTCAGTCCATCTTTATAAGCAAAGAACGATGGATGGCGACTTTTGAAATCGACCACGGGGTAAATTAACAGTTGTGCACTTGGCGCATAAGCTTTTGCAGCAGTTCGCTGCGCCACCACGGCACTGATATTACCACCTGCACTATCGCCAGCCACCGCAATTCGATTTTTCAAAATTTTGAACTGACGACGGTTTTGATAGACCCAAGCCAAAGCATCTTCACAGGATTGAATCAATAAATTCGGACCAACTTCTGGCGCCAAAGGATAGTCAATACTGAGCACCTGCACTTTGGCATGGATTGCAAGTAAGCGACAGACTTCATCATGGCTGTCGAGGCTGCCAACCACGAACCCGCCGCCATGATAAAACACCAACATCGGAAGTTTCTTATTCGGTGCAGGATGATAATGCCGCGCAAATACAGTTCCACTTTGTAAAGGTAGACGTAAATCTTCCACTTGTTTTACCGCGCTGGGTTTCGCGGTCAACATTTGAATTTGATGATCAAACAATTTACGCGAACGATGATAGTCTTCAAAAATAAAGCCCGATTTGCCTTGCTTATATTGAGCTGCCATTAAGCATTTAATAAAGGGATCTAATTGCTCAAACTGGTGAGGATAACCCAGCGCTTTAACCAAGCCTTCTTGTGCTACTGTCGGTAAGCGATCAATCACTCGTGCCGCACTGCCTTGGCCTTGTTCCATCCATTGTTGTAAAGTTTGATTCAACACGCCCATGTCAATAATATCCTTTTATCGTTCTTCATATTCTCTACATGATCAGCACTTACGTGACCATTCTCTTATATAAGTCTTCACATCAAGATACATAGCAATACGCCCTATACGCTAATCTTCTTTTAAGAGCTTGTCATTGACAATTTTTATGCCGATTTAGGAGTGTTTTGCTACTCCGTTTTATGAAGGAGACCTGCCATGACTAAAAAAATGATATTCCTCTCGCTCATCAGCACCTTATTTGTTGGTTGTGTGGCTTTTCCTGAGGATGGCTATTATGACGGACGCTATGACCACCGCTATGATTATGACGATCGACGCTACGACCAGCATAATCGCTATGAACGTGAACGAGACCGCCAACGTTGGGAATACCAACAACGACAAAACCGTATCGAACGCGAACGTCGCGAGGCAGACCGAAACCGCCAAAGACATGCTGAATGGGAACGCCAAAACCGCGAACAAGAACGGCAACGTATTGAAGCTGAGCGCAAACGGATCGCTAACCAACGTCATCAAGACTGGCAACAGAAAAAGCGTGATCAAGAGCGATTAAACCAAGAACGTAAACGTTATGATGCTGAGCGTCAGCAACGACAAAATGCCGAACGCAAACGTCGTGAGCAAGAGCGTCAACGAACTGAAGATCGACGCCGCGATCAAAACAAAGGTTGGGATAACTCACGTCAAGAGCGAGATAATCGTCATCGCACATCAGACTGATGAAATAGATTTACTCCCTAAAAAAGACCTTCACGGCATCCTGTGAAGGTCTTTAACAAAGCGAGTGTAAGAGAAGTTCTCTTTTAAACTTTATTGTTGTGTTGTCGCAGGTGTAGATTGGATGGGTTCAATCTGAGCCTCAGGATCTGCTTGAACCTCGACTCCAGCACTTCCCTCAACGGTTGCTGTTGCATCTGGTGCCGTGGTCACTTGAGCGGACTCTGGTGCAGTACTGGTTTCATTTGAGCTACAGCCCACAATGGCAAATGCTGAACCTAAAAGCGCTAGAGACAATAATGCAGTTTTCTTATTTAACATTCTTTCATTTCCTTTTATGTCATACAAAAATAGCAAAGCCAAACTTTGCCCTGCCTATCTTTGTCAAATCTGAAAACTTTTACACACGTGCTGAGTTGTAGTTTTTGCAGACTCGAGTACAACTTGTGCAATTTTTTATTAATTGCGCACAAATGCCGCCTTAGCACTACATCTCAACAGCAATGCAAGTTAATGTGCTGATTCTGCATTATTTCTTTCTTCGGTGAGCAGCACAAAAGGAAATCCATACTTGGCCCATCAACTCTTCAGCATTGCAGAACTCCTGTATGCTGATACACGATTAAATAATGTTATTTCTAAATTTGAAGCAAAAAAAGCTTAACCCAAGGTGGATTAAGCTCGAAACAGCATACAAAAATAAAGAAACCTCAGCCTTAAAAATCGAATTTTGAGCGCAAAGCTCGAATCATCCTGACAGAATTACACCCTTCCGCTAAATAAAGTACTTTTTGGAGAAGCACTATTCAAAAACCTAAATCTCTAAATTAGGAGGGTTTCCCCAAGCTATCCAAATAGGTCGCAGTCATCATACTTTGCTCTCTCCACAAAGTATGATCACCGCTGATAAATTCATTATGTAGACAATCAAAAATTAGTAAAACAGATAAATTTGATTAAAATAATTCAATGTAACGATTAGACTTTTTCAACATCAAAAAACTAAAGCAGGATTGGAAATGGACCTTCGGACAGAATAAGCGCCAAGAAAGCCTGATTTCAGCAAATTTTTACCAAAAATACATGAATTAATCACTGAAGCCGCTTGAATTTTTGGCTGTTGCCCCGACCTTTTGTAGTAATCCTGAATTCAATAACGCATGGCAGTTCAGATTAACCCAGTTAACACTGATGCCTGAAGGACTGTACATGTTTAAGAACCCATTTAAACGGAGTAAATCAATGGCGACTGAGCACAATCAAGAAGCTCAAGATCTAGGGCAAGAGCAAGCGGATTCACAAACAGCGCAAACTCAAGCTGAAACGGAGCAAGCTGAAGTTTCAGTTGAGGATTTACAAGCTCAAATTACCAATCTTGAAGAAAGCTTAAAACTTGAAAAAGCACGCACTGCAAATGCTGTATACGAAGCACAAAAAAGTGTAGAGCGTATTCAACGTGAATCAGATAAGCATAAAGACACCGTTCTCGAAAAATTCGCAAAAGAGTTACTCGACTCAGTGGATAATTTAGAACGTGCCCTTAGCGCATCGGGTGAAGAAAAAACACCAATGTTTGAAGGTGTGGAACTGACGTTGAAATCGTTACTGACTGCACTGGAAAAATTTGGTGTGGTCGCAGTTGATACAGCAAATGGTTTCAATGCGGACTTGCATCAAGCAGTCGGGATTGATCCAAATGCAAAAGCCAACGAGATCGGAACGGTCTTACAAAAAGGTTATACCTTAAATGGTCGTTTGCTACGTCCAGCAATGGTCATGGTTGGCGCATAAGCCCTATAAATTCGAGTGTTTGTAAAATTTTTTCTTGATTATCACTTGAAAAAAATTGAACGGCTCTCATATCGAATAACAAGCAAAAACATTGCAAAAATTTTTGAGGAATCATCCAAATGGCTAAAATCATTGGTATTGACTTAGGTACAACAAACTCTTGTGTCGCTGTACTTGAAGGCGACAAAGTTAAAGTGATCGACAACGCTGAAGGTGCACGTACAACACCATCGATTATTGCGTATAAAGATGGCGAAATCTTGGTGGGTCAGTCTGCAAAACGTCAAGCAGTGACTAACCCTAAAAACACATTATTCGCGATCAAACGTTTGATCGGTCGTAAGTATCAAGACCAAGCGGTTCAAAAGGACATCGGTCTTGTCCCTTACAAAATCATCAAAGCAGACAATGGCGATGCTTGGGTTGATGTAAACGACAAAAAACTTGCACCACAACAAATCTCTGCTGAAATCTTGAAAAAGATGAAGAAAACAGCAGAAGATTACTTAGGTGAAACGGTTACTGAAGCGGTGATTACTGTTCCTGCTTACTTTAACGATGCGCAGCGTCAAGCAACTAAAGATGCGGGTAAAATCGCAGGTTTAGAAGTTAAACGTATCATCAACGAACCAACGGCTGCTGCACTTGCATTCGGTATGGACAAAAAAGAAGGCGACCGTAAAATCGCGGTTTATGACTTAGGTGGTGGTACTTTTGACGTATCTATCATTGAAATCGCTGACTTAGATGGCGACCAACAAATTGAAGTATTGTCGACTAACGGTGATACCTTCCTTGGCGGTGAAGACTTCGATAATGCTTTAATCGAGTTCTTGGTTGAAGAGTTCAAGAAAGAACAAAACTTCAACTTGAAACAAGATCCACTTGCATTACAACGTTTGAAAGAAGCAGCTGAAAAAGCAAAAATCGAGCTTTCTTCGTCAAATGCAACTGAAATTAACCTTCCGTACATCACGGCTGATGCGACTGGTCCTAAACATTTAGTGATCAACGTAACGCGTGCAAAACTTGAAGGTTTAGTGGCTGATTTGGTTGAACGTACAATCGAACCTTGCCGTATTGCACTTAAAGATGCAGGTCTTTCAACGTCTGAGATTTCTGATGTGATCTTGGTGGGTGGTCAGTCTCGTATGCCACTTGTACAACAAAAAGTACAAGAGTTCTTCGGTCGTGAACCACGTAAAGACGTGAACCCTGATGAAGCGGTAGCAATGGGTGCTGCAATTCAAGGTGCGGTATTGTCTGGTGACAAAACTGACGTACTTCTTCTTGACGTGACTCCGTTGACACTTGGTATCGAAACCATGGGTGGCGTGTTAACAGCAATTATTGAGAAAAACACCACGATTCCTGCGAAGAAGTCTCAAGTGTTCTCAACTGCTGCGGACAACCAACCTGCTGTAGACATTTCTGTGTTCCAAGGTGAACGTAAAATGGCACAGCAAAACAAATTGTTGGGTAACTTCCAATTGGGCGACATTCCACCTGCTCCACGTGGTGTGCCACAAATTGAAGTATCGTTCGACATTAACGCTGACGGTATCTTAAAAGTATCGGCTAAAGATAAGAGCACTGGTAAAGAGCAATCCATCCAGATTAAAGCAAACTCAGGTTTGTCTGATGCTGAAATCGAAGCAATGATCAAAGATGCTGAAGCGAATGCTGAAGAAGACCGTAAGTTCGAAGAACTTGCGAAAGCACGTAACGAAGCGGATGCATTGGTATCTTCTGCTCAAAAAGCAGTAAAAGATCTAGGTGAGCAAGTAACTGCTGACGAAAAAACTGCTGTTGAAACTGCAGTCGCTGAGCTTGAAACTTCGACCAAAGAAAATGATGTAGAAGACATCAAAGCGAAAACTGAAGCACTTCAAAACATCATCATGCCGATCACGCAACGCGCTTATGAAGCTGCGCAAGGTCAAGGCGGTGCTGAAGGTTTCGACCCGAATGCATTTGGCGGTGACGCTGGTCAACAACAAAAAGCGGACGATGGCGTTGTAGATGCTGAGTTCACTGAAGTAAAAGATGACAAAAAATAATTTGTCTCTTTAATAAAAAACCGCGCGAAAGCGCGGTTTTTTATTACCTAAATATTGTTGTTTCACATTCCACTTTTACATTAGGCTGATAAAAAATTTAGATCTCAGCCTTCAATGAAAAATTTACAATTGGGCCTCATCGCCCTCATTACAACCTTCGGTTCCGCATGTACCACAATAAGCCCCTCCGTAGAAACAGCTAAAAACCAACAGCAACAAAGTGTGCAGCAGCAGATCCATCAGGCCTTCAATCAACTCCAAACCACGGGGGTGATTGTCATAAAGGATAAGCATGGCTTACACAGCTACGGCAATGACTTGAGCCGTGCTCAGACACCCTATGTACCTGCCTCTACCTTTAAAATGCTGAATGCCTTAATCGGACTAGAACATGGTAAAGCAACCAACACCGAGGTGTTTAAATGGGATGGTCAAAAGCGCAGCTTCCCTGCTTGGGAAAAAGACATGACTTTAGGGCAAGCCATGCAAGCATCTGCCGTTCCCGTTTATCAGGAGCTAGCACGGCGCATTGGCCTAGATCTAATGAAAAAAGAAGTACAGCGCATTGGATATGGCAATCAACAGATTGGCACCGTTGTCGATAACTTTTGGTTAGTCGGTCCACTGCAAATTACGCCTGTTCAAGAAGTCCTTTTTGTAGAGAAGCTGGCCAATACACAACTAGCTTTTAAACCAGATGTGCAACATGCAGTACAACACATGCTGCTGATTGAACAAAAACCGAATTATAAACTCTACGCCAAATCAGGCTGGGGTATGGACCTAGAACCGCAAGTGGGCTGGTGGACAGGCTGGGTCGAAACAGCAACAGGTGAAAAAGTGTATTTTGCTTTGAATATGCATATGAAAACAGGGATTTCAGCCAGCGTACGTGAGCAACTGGTCAAACAAAGTCTGACAACACTGGGGATAATTTAAGTCCACAGAGAAGACGCATTTTTTATGTTGCAAAGGTATTTTTTACGCTAAAGTAGCTAAAAATAAAGATATATGAAGAAATATGCGTCAAAGTCTCTTGTTTGCTTTACTGGGCTTTTTAGGGTTGATTCTGTATCAAAATATACAACAGCCCCAGCTGCGTCTCAATCCACTGCTGGATCGGCTCACCCATCCTTTCGATCAGCGTATTCGCTATCGTATTGCGGAAGTCGATCCACGTTTTGGTCTTAGTGAACATGAGTTAAAGTACATTAGCCAGCAAGCCACGGATATTTGGAAACAAGGTTTGGGCCAAGACTACTTTGTCTATGACCCCAATGCTCGGCTCAGTATTCGACTCATTTATGACCAGCGTCAAGATGAGTCGGTACAACGCCGTGATCAACTGTCTAAACTGACACAAAATGAACAAGGGCTGAGTCAGAAGAATACTGAACTCAAAGCCATGCAACAAAATCTGGCACGTCACTCAGGGGCTTTAGATGTGCAAAAACAGAGTCTACAGGAACTTAGCCAAAAGTATAATGCCATGATCCGTCAGTATAACCAGCACGGCGGAGTCCCTGCTTCGCAGCAGGCGGCTGTACAACAGAGTTTGGCGCAGCTGCGCCAACAGCAACACGTTTTAGACCAACAAATTGCCAGCTTTAACCTGCAAGTGAATGCCTACAATCAAAAGGTAGATGAACTGAACCGCTTAGATCAAGGCCATAATCGGGCCATCGACCAGTTCAACCAACGCTTCCAACCCCGTCTATTTGATAAAGGACTGTTCAATGGGCGTGAAATTCATATTTATGAGTTTGAGTCCAAAGAAGACTTACGTCTGACTTTAGCGCATGAATTTGGCCATGCCCTCGGAATGAAACATCATAATGATCCGAAAGCCCTGATGTACCCAATGCTAGAAGAGCAAGATATGCAGCATTTCCGTTTACAAAGTGCCGATATTGCATTGTTTAATGCCCGTTGAAATGATGAATTACTAAAAAAATCCCCTAATTTTAATATGTGTATGAAATACAATCACAGCACATCTTGACTCGGGTTCGTGTTATTGTAAATAATTGAATATCCACTAGAAGCTTTGGAGACGAATGTGAGTTACTACCATATCTTAATCGAAGTAAATGACCACATCAGTACGATTGAAGAAACTCGTGATATCGAAATCTTTGATATTGTTGAGATTCAACCTTATCTCCATTCTATTCTATTGCCCTATTTTAACGAGCAGCTGTTAGAACTTGAAGATGAAAATTTAGAGTTTAAGGATGTTTTACACCTGGAAGTGAAACAGACGCTTTTACCGATCAATGACTTGATCGAAGAAGAACAGAAACTGTTACCGAGTGACACCGATGTCACCATTACTGCCTATGAAGTTTTTAATAACCGTGACTTAAGCCAAGATGTCACCACGATTATTTTTGACTTACTCGATGCAATTAAACTCGATTGAAAGTGAATGATTGCACATAAAAAAGCCCTCATCATGAGGGCTTTTTTAATCAGATCAGGCTTAGATCGAGAAAGATGAACCACAACCACAGGTCGTTGTTGCATTTGGGTTTTGCACGATGAAACGTGAACCTTCTAAACCTTCAATATAATCCACCACTGAACCGACCAAATATTGATAACTCAATGAGTCAACCAACATTTTCACATCACCATTGATAAATTCTGCGTCGTCTTCATTTTGGTTTTCAGCAAAGTTAAAACCATAAGAAAAACCTGAACAACCACCGCCCGTGACATATACACGAAGCATTAAATCCTGATTCCCTTCACTGTCACGTAATTGACGTACTTTATTTGCGGCATTGTCGCTTAGTTCAAGTGCTTGGGCATTCATCTTAGATTCCTCAGTTCGGTTCAGCTGTCTTTCAAATCAAAAAGACCATATTTCGAGTATAGCATACTCAATATATGGTCCCTATTTGAATATTTAAAGTCAAATCAGACTAATTTTCTCAAGATTGTTTGTAATTTTCATCCTGTAGTCCACATTCAAAGTTTTTCGCCGCTTGCTTACAACGGAATTGCCATAACAGTTTCATCATTCGCTTATCGTAAATACCGCGGTTGGTAAGATCAATTCGTGCTTCCCGCATCATCTTTTGATAACCGGGTTGATCTGCAGCGGGCACCTGCATCCAATATTTTTGCGGAATTTCAGCTTTCATTTTACCCAAAATACCGAATGCACGCGGCAGCTGGCCTTTGACCCATTCCCGTGATTTTTGCCCATAACCTGCAGGGAATTTATCCGGACGAATGATAATATTGCCTGTGACCTGTAAAATCGGATAATTTACAATCGCCCCTTTCGTCCCCAAGCCTTTATGTAACTCTAAGGGCTTAAAAACCGCTGCAGGCGCACCAATAATGTCGACTTGACCGTTATTGAACTTTGCACCAAAGTTCGTGACATCGGCACTCACAGCTTGCGCACCAATTTGTTGAACCATGACTTTTTGCGCCTGGTCATAGTCTAAAACCGCAATTTTCTTGCCTGCGGCTTTCGCTACTGTATTGATGCTACGGTCATTCACCAATAAAAAGGCGTCCCCCACAGGAATCACACCTGCCACTTCATACTTGCCATTGACCATATGTTTAGCAAAAGTTGGGCTGGCCAAGCCTTGCATCACTTTAACCGCTAAATTGAGATCGGGAATCGCACCAATTGCGTCGAGTGAGCCTGTAAACGAATTAAATTGACGCCCGCGCATGCCTGTAACACTAATGGCATCGCATTTTCCTGCTTTAAAATCCTCAGCAATCACGGCTTCGTTTTGTCCGACCCGCAGTTCAATATCCGCGCCCCAGTTTTTAGCCGCCAACTGATAATCTTTCATCAGGCTATACACATCACCATTTTTACCGACCAAGTCGAATACACAAACCACTTGTTTGGCCTGTGCCATCGCTGTTGCAGAAATGACTAATGTCCCGACACTGAGGCTTTTCATCCACTGTTTCATGTATCTTCCTTTTGACTTATTGTTGTTTATTGTGATGAGCCATTCACTTCTGCTCTTTGTTATTTTTTAATGCCCCGAATGACAATGCACTCGGTTCAAAACCACTCATTTCCTACGCGCTATACAAATTAGCTGCTTCAAATCCATTTAAATCGGTCGGTTAAAAGCAAAAAAGAAAGCTCAATTTAAACTAAGCTTTCTTTGATTACACTCGAAAATTACTCACCGCCCAGTGAGCATTCAAAGTTGGCTTTATCCACCGAGCAACGGGCTTTTTTCAACACTGACATCATTGCTGGATCATAAATGCCTCGTTTGGTCATATCCATCCGACCATCGCGCAGCATTTTTTGATATTTGGTTTTGTCTTCTGCTGTAAGATTCATTTTGTATTTTGCAGGAATGCCTGCTTCTAAACGACCAATCATCGCGATGCTTTTCGGTAG
The DNA here is from genome assembly GCF_039655985.1 of Acinetobacter sp. BWR-L5. Classification (NCBI taxonomy): domain Bacteria; kingdom Pseudomonadati; phylum Pseudomonadota; class Gammaproteobacteria; order Moraxellales; family Moraxellaceae; genus Acinetobacter; species Acinetobacter sp. BWR-L5. The sequence continues at coordinate 11,974 of NZ_JAGFEV010000013.1, forward strand.
GTTTTTCACAAACCAATCTCGCGATTTTTGTCCAAAGCCTGCGGGGAATTGATCTGGGCGAATCACAAAGTCAGCTGTCACTTGTAGTACAGGGAAGTTAAACATGGCGCCGTTCGTGCCTAAACCTTTATAAATTTCTAAAGGTTTATAAGCATAAGCCGGTGCCCCGACCATATCAACTTGACCATTATTAAACTTCGCCACAAAGTTAGACACATCGGAAATCACAGCTTGCGCACCGACGCGTTGTACCATGATTTTTTGGGCATCGTCATAGCCCAAGACTGCAAACTTTTTACCTGCCGCTTTTTCAATGGAATTAATACTTTTATCGCGCACAAAAATAAAAGCTGAACCTAAAGGTGCAATCCCTGCCACTTCATATTTTTTACCCCCAAGATTGGTCACCATTTTGGTCGCATTACGCTGATCCAATGCAAAAGTAATCGCACGTTGTGCAATAGCATTGCTTGGAGCACCGCCCAATGCATCAATAGAACCGACAAATTTATTGTACTGGCGTGCACGCATAGCGGTCATAAACACGCCATCACACTTGCCTGCTTTAAAGTCGTTGTCGGCAACGGCTTCATCTTGACGAGGGATCAAATTAATTTCAGCTCCCCAGCCTTTTGCCGCCAAAGCCCATTCTTGCGCCATTTGATACGACTCACCAGATTTGCCAAGCAAGTCAAATACACAGATGTCCACTTTAGCCGCTTGTGCTGTCGACGCTACACCCAAAGCAGAAAAAGCAGCGAGTGCGAGGGTTAATTTTTTCATTCTTGTGTCCTTGTTCGTTTTGTTGTTTGACAGGTGTCCATACACATGCAAAATATTAAGCAAGTTAAAATTAAAAAAATAGAGCATTTACTCAAAAATTACTGTCAATTGGGCAAATTTTTTCTTTTCTCTCATTTTTATTTTCACAGGATTATTAAAAGCATTTTAAATTCATCATATTAAAATAAAAACTCTGCATCATCCTTTTTACATGAATGATGCTTAATATTACAAAGAAATACAGATTTTCGCCTTATTCACCGCCCAATGAACATTCAAAATTGGTGCGTTCAACCGTACAACGGGCTTTTTTTAACACGCGCATCATGCCTGGGTCATAGACCCCTTGTTTGGTTAAATCAATGCGCCCTTCCCGTAGCAAGCGCTGATATTTTTCTTTATCTTCTTTGCTGAGCTGCATTTTGATTTTACTGGGAATGGCAGCTTCAAGTCGCTGCACCATAGCAAAGGATTGCGGAATTTTTTGCAAAAACCATTGCCGTGATTGCTCGCCAAATTGAGCAGGAAAACGCTCGGGTCTGACAATTAAATCTGCAGTGACATTGACTACGGGAAAGTTAAGCATAGCCCCTTTAGAGCCTAGACCTTTTTCAATTTCTAAGGGTTTATAGGCATATGCAGGTGCAGCAACCACATCGACTTCGCCCGTATTAAACTTTTTTATAAAGTTGGAAATATCCGACATTACAGGTACAGCACCCACTCGCTCCACCATCACCCGTTGTGCCCGGTCATAATGCAGGATGGCAAATTTTTTACCTTGCGCTTTTTCGATGGTATTCAGACTTCGGTCTTTTACAAAAATATAGGCTGAACCAATCAAGCCAATGCCTGCCACTTCATAGCTCTCCCCTTGTAAGGTGGTGGTCATGCGCTTGGTATTTCTGGGATCGAGTACATATTCCACCGCCTTTTGTGCAATTTTATTGCTCGGCACTCCGCCTAAGGCATCAATCGAACCTGCGAACTTGTTATAGGTGCGCGCGCGCATCGAGGTCATATACACCGCATCGCATTTATCATTTTGGAAGGCTTTATCGGCCAAGTCTTCGTCCTGAAACGAAATCAACTGTATCTGTGCACCCCATTTTTTACTGACCAAAGCCCATTCTTCTAAGAATTTATAGGACTCCCCTGCTTTACCCAGTAAATCAAAGACACACACCTGCTGCTTCGCCTGCACCATACTTGAGAAGCCGCACAGTGCTAGCGTCGATAAAATAAAAAATCCTTTTCTTTTCATTATTATCCCTTCATATTTTTGTTTTACTGGGAAAATATATCTGTGTGCTATTCCTCAATATAGGTCAAAAAAGGTCAACTTTTAGCTTTCCGACCAAAGGTCAAATGGTTTCATCCTCCCCTTATAAAGAAATGCTGAGAGATTTCAGTTCAGATAAATTTTGAATGTTTAGTCTTTTACTGACGCATCCATTAGAATAGGCGCACCTTTTTCTGATATTTGATAGTTCCATGATTCAGCTTGATCAAGTTTCATTGCGCCGTGGTGGACGAGTGTTATTTCAAAAAGCCTCCATGCAAATCCATCCAGGTTGGAAAGTTGGTCTCACTGGTGTCAATGGTGCTGGAAAATCAACCCTGTTTGCTGCGCTCTTAGGCTCGATAGGTCCTGATGATGGCACCCTGAGCCGCCCTGCCGTATGGACGGTGGCACACATGGCACAGGAAGTAAAAGCCTTAGATATGGCTGCGATTGATTTCGTCCTGACCGGTGATGAAGAATATTGGAACATTCAACAACAGCTCAACCATCCTGAACAGTTAACTGACACTGAACTGGCTGATTTACATGGCCGATTCGACGAAATTAACGGTTATTCCGCACCCGCTAAAGCCGCTCAGCTTATGGCGGGTCTCGGTTTTATGGAACATCAAAACCAACTCTTGGTTTCGAGTTTCTCTGGTGGATGGCGAATGCGTTTAAACTTAGCGCGTACTTTGATGAGCCGTTCGGATCTATTATTACTGGATGAACCGACCAACCACTTAGATCTCGATGCTATTTTATGGTTAGAAGATTGGTTAAATGCCTATACGGGCACCCTGATTTTAATTTCGCATGACCGCGATTTCTTAGATGCGATTACCAACCGTATTTTACATATCGAAAATCAAGAACTCACCCTCTATAGTGGCAACTATTCCACCTTTGAAACCACTCGTGCAGAACGTTTAGCACAACAACAACAAGCCTATGAAAAGCAGCTCGAAACACGGGCGCATATTCAAAAATATATTGACCGTTTTAAAGCCCAAGCCACTAAAGCACGTCAAGCACAAAGCCGAATTAAACAATTGGAACGGATGCAGTTACTTGCCCCTGCACATGTCGATACCCCATTTACCTTTAGCTTCCGTGAACCCACCAAAATGAGTTCACCACTGCTGACTTTAGAGCAGGCTGATATTGGTTATGGTGATAAACTGATTGCCACCAATATCAACATACAAATCACCCCGACGAGCCGAATTGGCTTATTGGGGATGAATGGTGCAGGTAAATCAACTTTAATCAAATCCTTGGTCGGTGATTTACCTTTATTGGCAGGACAACGCAAAGCCTCAGAACTGCTGAATATTGGCTATTTTGCACAGCATCAAATGGATTCACTGGATGAATCGGCCAGCCCAATGCTGCAATTAGCACGGATTGCAGATAAAAAAATCAGTGAAGCGACCTTACGTGCCTTTTTAGGCAGTTTCGGCTTTAGTGGCGAGCGAATGGATACCCCTTGCGAGAGCTTCTCTGGTGGTGAACGTGCCCGTTTGGCACTGGCTTTAATCGTATGGTTACGTCCCAATGTCTTGATTCTAGACGAACCGACCAACCATTTAGACTTAGATATGCGCCATGCGCTGACCATGGCTTTACAAGACTATGAAGGTGCTGTGGTCTTGGTTTCGCACGAACGCCAACTGATTGCCAGCGTATGTGATGACCTCATTTTAGTCCATGCTGGAAAATCCACCGAATTTGAAGGCGATCTTCACGATTATGCCAACTGGTTACGCCAAGCGCGCCTAGAAATGATTAAACAAGGTGGAATCGTAGCGCCGATCGTATCGAAAGTCAGCACTCAAAAAACCATCGTTTCTAAAGTTGATAAAGAAGCGCAGCGTAAATTGGCCGCACAACGCCGTGAACAAACGCGCCCGATTCGTAAAAACATCGAAAAATGTGAAAGCCTGCTGGCAAAACACCAGCCACGTTTACTCGACATTGAACATTTACTCGGTGATGCTGGCCTATATGACGCTTCACGCAAAGATGAGCTCATGAAACTGATGAATGAGCAAACCGAACTTAAAAACCAAGTCAGTGAAGCTGAAGAACAAATGCTAGAGCTGATGATGGAACTTGAAGAGCTCGAAAGCTCATTCGAAAACGAATAATCTTTCCTCATACACCCTGCCCGCTCTGTTTATGCATGGCGGGCATTTTTATGTCTTAACGATTGTGATTGATTTACTTTGATGTAATACCAATCGATCTCCCAAAACCTGCCTTTTCGGTCTATATATAAGCCAATAAGACATGCACACGTATAGTCTGAACATTTTAAAATAATTTATAAGTGATTGAAATTAAAATTATTTCTTAATAAATAAAGTGATAAATTAATGGATTTTTTATTATTTAGATATTCTTAAAAAGCAAAAAAAGATTGTTTAATTTAGCTTAATTAATTGAATATTCAACTATATACAACCCTATTTCCGTGAATTTCACAGCATAAAGCCAGACACAACCTTCACAACAGACAGCGAATATCCATCATGTTCAGACATGCATCTTTCAGTACAACAAGTTTTGAATTTAAAAAGAGGGAATAAATTTAAAAGATCGATTTAAATTTAAAAACAAGGCATGGTTTTAAATTTAAAGACCGCACCTAGAACAACTGTGGATAAAATTATACGTATTTTAGCAGCTGATATAAAGTGCTATTTTTATTTATCCACAGGTCAGCGCTGTTTATTTATCCAGTTGTTTTAGGCAAATCCATCCTGTTTTTGCTCTCTTTTTCCTTAATTTAATACGGCTCTTTGCGCCTTTAAAAACCGTAATTCTTGTATTTTCCAACCCTGATCAAAGACCCATGTTTCTTGGATTTGTTGACGATTTTCAACCAAACCAATCAATACCTGACAGCGTGTTTGGTCACGATTAAATTCAAATTCTTCAAATTCGACGTCGGATTTTTGAGGTTTCCAAACGCCATTTTTCACAGCATGTGCGATCTTTTCATAGCGCGTATAGTTACTCTCTACACGATCAGCTTGTTCATAGACCACTTTAAAATGCTCATCTTCATATTGAGCTAAAACTTCATAATTGCCCGTAAAAAAAGCATTCACCCAAATGTCGCGTACTTGTTCTAGTTGGTTATCCATCATAATGACCTCACATTTTGCACTGTGCAAAAGACTTGATACTCACATCATGACATCGCTATAAGTCAGTTTAATAACAGTATGCACTGTTTATATTTTATTCAAAATCATAAAAAATGCTGTAAAAAAAAGCACCCCGTAGGGTGCTTTTATGGCTTATTTTGTAAAGCGCTTAGGCATCAATATCCGCATTCAATGCATTTTCTTCAATGAATGCACGACGTGGCTCCACATCATCACCCATCAAACAAGAGAACATACGATCGGCTTCAATCGCATCCTGAATGGTAACTTGCAACATGTTGCGGTTTTCAGGATCCATGGTGGTTTCCCAAAGCTGGTCCGCATTCATCTCACCCAAGCCTTTATAGCGTTGAATCATCATGCCACGACGGGAATCAGACAAAATATGCTGCCATACCTGATGGAAGCTAGTGACTGCAATTTTGCGATCACCTTTTTGCAGGTAAGCACCGTCTTCAAGCAGCGTGAACCAGCTCTTAGAGTTCTTCAACAAACGTGCATATTCACCAGAACCCAATAAGCCTGCATCTAATAAATAGCTGTGTGGCAGATTGTGTACATAGATGGTGATACGAGGCAAGTAAGTCTCTATTTTTTGACCATCTACTAGTTCTTTTTCAAACGTTTCTAAGCTTAACTCTGGACGCAAGCTCGGTTGAATCTCTGCCACAGCACTGCGCACTTGTTCAGCCCACTGCTCGACATAAGCTCGGTCGTGGTTTTGATCAAGTTTAAAGCCTTCAACTGAAATCAACGCATCTAAGACACTGGCAGGATAACGTACAGTTAAACGCTGTAAGCTCTTCTGAGACGTTTGATAGTCCGCAATCACATTCGCTAAAGCTTCACCACGGATTGCAGGTGCAGCATCGCTGATATGCAATTCAAGCTCATCAATCGCGTTTGAAATTAAATAGGTTTCAAGCGCATCATTATCTTTAAGATACTGCTCTTGTTTGCCTTTTTTCAGCTTATACAGTGGTGGCTGAGCAATATAAATATAACCACGTTCCACTAACTCTGGCATTTGACGGAAGAAGAAGGTCAACAATAAGGTACGAATATGCGAACCATCCACGTCAGCATCGGTCATGATGATGATTTTGTGATAACGCAATTTGTCTGGATTGTACTCTTCACGACCAATACCACAACCCAATGCCGTGATTAGCGTGCCGACTTCTTGAGATGAAATCATCTTGTCAAAACGCGCACGTTCCACGTTTAGGATTTTACCTTTCAACGGTAAAATCGCTTGCATCTTACGGTTACGGCCTTGTTTAGCTGAACCGCCAGCAGAGTCACCCTCGACCAGATACAATTCAGATAATGCAGGGTCTTTTTCTTGGCAATCTGCGAGCTTACCTGGTAAGCCTGCAATATCCAACGCACTTTTACGGCGTGTCATTTCACGCGCTTTACGCGCCGCATCACGGGCACGAGCCGCATCAATGATTTTGCCTGCAATCGATTTTGCAGCTTGCGGGTTTTCAAGCAAATATTCAGAGAATGATTTGTTCATTGCCTGTTCAACCGCAGGTTTCACTTCACTTGAAACCAACTTTTCTTTAGTTTGTGAAGAGAATTTCGGATCAGGCACTTTCACTGAAACAATCGCAGTTAAACCTTCACGTGCATCATCACCAGAAACCGCTACTTTCTCTTTTTTGAGTAAGTTTTCGTTTTCCATGTAGCTGTTTAGACCACGCGTTAATGCCGCACGGAAACCCGCTAAATGCGTTCCACCATCTTTTTGTGGAATGTTGTTGGTAAAGCAACGTACATTTTCTTGATAGGTATCATTCCACTGCAACGCCACTTCAACACCAATGCCATTTTCAGCCTGTACGGTGAAATGGAAAATGTCATTCAGATGGGTTTTGCCTTGGTTAATATATTTCACAAACTCAGACAGACCGCCTTCGTAGTCAAACACATGTTCTGCATGAATACGCTCGTCACGCAAAACAATGCGCACGCCCGCGTTTAAGAAAGACAATTCACGTAAACGACGTGCCAAAATATCGACATTGAAAATGGTTTGGCTAAAAGTTTCAGCACTTGGCCAAAAACGGACAGTTGTCCCTGTGGTATCCGTATCCCCCACAACAGTCAATGGGTAAACAGGATCACCGTGTTTATATTCTTGTTGATGAATATGACCTGCACGATGAATCGTCAGTTCCAACTTACGTGACAAGGCATTCACTACAGATACGCCTACACCATGTAGACCACCTGAAACCTTGTAGCTATTGTCATCAAACTTACCACCTGCGTGCAGAATGGTTAAAATCACTTCTGCGGCAGAAACCCCTTCTTCAGGGTGAATATCGGTCGGAATACCGCGCCCATTGTCCGATACGCTTACAGATTCATCTTCGTGAATCGTCACCAAAATTTCATCACAGTGACCTGCAAGCGCCTCATCGATCGCATTATCCACCACCTCAAACACCATATGGTGTAAGCCCGAACCATCATCCGTATCGCCAATATACATACCCGGACGTTTACGTACTGCGTCCAATCCACGTAATACTTTGATACTAGAGGAATCATAAGCTTTTTCTGTGGTTTGTTCCGTTTGAGAAGCAGCTTGTTGATCTTCTGAACTCATGGTTTCTCCCTAGCGAAAAATAGGTCTATCCCGTGATGGGTAAAATCTAAAATCATTGTGCGACAACTTGAACTTGACCGTTTTCAACACAGAATAATTGATAAGAAATAGATAAATCATGTAAGTGATTTTTGACTGATTCATACTCTAAAGTGGTAATAAAAACTTGACTACCCAGTTGGCTCAATCGCTCAATTAAACGTTGTTGTGCTGTTAAATCTAATTCTGCTGTCAGATCATCTAATAATACCACAGTTTCCTTATTACAAGCATGTAGCATTGCAATCTGTGACAGTTTTAAGGCTATGATTAACAGCTTTTTTTGTCCACGTGACAGCACGACATCGGCATCGCCAAGGCTTGTTTTTAAACGCAAATCTGCCTTGTGTGGACCATACTCGGTATATCGCCGTTCAAGGTCTTTTTGATGATGACTTTGCAGGTCATTCAGTAACCCTAACTCGGTATGAAAGCCAGGGCTATATTCTAACTGAACCTCGATATCTGGCAGCAGGTGTTTTAAATCTTGCTCAAAAAAGCCCTTCCACTGCTCCACAATGCTGACGCGCTGCGAATGCAGCATTTCCCCATAATCACCAAGCATTTTGTTCCACGGCTCCAAATCTGCCAGACTTAGATTCCGTCGTGTTTTCAGTAAACTATTACGCTGTTTTAATGCCCGTGAATAATATTGCCATGCATGATAAAACTCAGGTTCCACGTGGAACATCAGCCAATCTAATAGTTGCCGTCTAGGCTTGGCACCATGATCAATAATATCGGTACTTTGCGGATCAATCAGTTGCAAAGGAAGAATTTTAGCCAACTGACCTTGAGTGGCAATGTTGTCGCCATTGACCTTGATGAGCTGTTCACCAGACAACAGCTTTTGCATCCCTATTTTTTCAGAACTGGATTGGGCAAAGACAATCGCGTCTTGGGTGTCGGTTTGAATATAGTGTTTCGGAATATGGGTCCGAAAGGAACGCCCAGTCGCCAACAGATGAATGGCTTCTAAAATTGAGGTTTTACCTGAACCATTTTGTCCATAAAAAACATTAAACGGTTGCAATCCATGGAGAGCAACCGTTCTGAGATTTCGAACACGTTCGATGTTTAAACGCGTGATTTGCATGCCTGAACCTAGGGCTTAAACACGCATTGGCATGACCACATAGGTCTGATCTTGGTGGGCTGGGTCTTGCACCAGAACCGATTGATTTGCTTCAGTCATCGTCATTGAAACATCATCACCATCCAATGCACCTAAGACTTCCAAGATGTATTGGGCATTAAAAGACATTTCCATTGGCGCATTATTGTATTGAATCGCCAAATCTTCTACAGCTTCATCTTGCTCTGGGTTATTGGCACGTAGCTGCAAAGTGTCTGCGGCAAAGTTTAAGAACACACCACGTAGTTTTTCATTACTTAAAATCGAAACACGTTGTAAAGATTGCTTAAAGACATCATGTGCAATTAACACATTTTTATCCCCACCACGTGGAATCACACGACGATAATCAGGGAATTTACCGTCAATCAGTTTAGTGGTGAAACGAACCGTTGTATCCCCTTGTTCTTTGTCACGGCTGGCAATAGAAATGGTCACATTCAATAGTTCACGACCAATCAACAACGCCAATTGTTCATCTTCAATGCTCAATAAACGCTGTAGTTCACCCACCGCTTTACGTGGAACAATCGCTTGAATCAATTGAGTGGCATTTGAGCTAGCAACAGTTTCACACAGAGCTAAGCGGTGGCCGTCTGTGGTCACTGCACGCAGTTGATTATTATCAATTTCAAGCAAGGTTCCCGTGAGATAAAAACGCACATCCTGCACAGCCATAGCAAATGCAGTTTTTTCAAATAGGCGCTTTAATTCACGCTGTGTCACCGCAACTTGCGTGCCTTGCGTGTTCTCTGTGGTCAATAACGGGTAATCTTCAGCCGGTAAAGTCCCCAACACAAAACGGCTATTACCAGACTTTAAAATACAACGTTGATCTTCAGTAATTTGTAAGTCTATCAGTGCAGCAGTCGGTAAAGATTTACAAATATCCATCAACTTACGTGCAGGAACCGTGGTTTCACCCGCTTGTAAACACGCCCCTTCTGCAAGAGGGGTACTTGCAACCAATTCGACTTCTAAGTCTGAACCTGTGATCGTCAACGACGCTTGGCTTACTTGTACTTTAACATTTGAGAGAATATTTAAAGTATGGCGACGTTCAACCGCTCCTACGACATGTGATAGAACATTAAGTAAGCTTTCTTTCGCGATTTTTAAACGCACGATACATTCCTCGAAAAACTGAAGATAAAATAATAAATAAATGTGTTTTTAGCAGTGTACTATGCGGCAGAACATGCCGCATTGCAAGAATAGAATTTGAGCAATTTTGCTTAACTTTGCAGCAAACGTTGCAAGTTTTTATAGTCCTCATTGAAGATCGGATCTTCATCGCGCAGACTTAAAACTTTTTCACAAGCATGCATGACGGTACTGTGATCTCGGCCGCCAAAAGCCATACCAATTTCAGGGAAACTATCTCCCGTTAGCTCACGTGCCAAACCCATTGCCAATTGGCGCGGACGAGCATAAATACGGGTACGTTTAGGCCCAACCAACTCTTTGAGTGGGATTCTAAAGTACTCACTCACCACACGTTGAATATTTTCAGTACTGATGGTTCGTGCACGAATGGCCAAGACGTCTTTTAATGACTCACGCACAACATCCAAATCAATAGCTGTACCCTTAAAACGTGAAATGGCCACCACTTTATTCAGTGCACCTTCCAATTCACGTACGTTTGCAACCACTTGTTGCGCAATAAATAACGCACAGTTTCTCGGTAATTCCACATCATTGCTTTCTGCTTTTTTCAGCAAAATTTCAATACGGGTTTCAATATCAGGTGGCTCAACCCCAACCGACAAGCCCCAAGAGAAACGTGAAACCAAACGTGGATCCAATTCCGTTAATTCTTTTGGATAGCGATCTGAAGTCAGAATAATTTGCTTAGATTCGTCTAAAAGTGCGTTAAAAGTATAGAAAAACTCAACTAAACTCGCCTCTTTACCCGCCAGCAAATGAATATCATCGACCAACAATAGATCTAAAGATCGGCAATTTTTCTTAAATTCTTCCACTTTGCCTTGTTGTAAAGAACTAACAAAATCTTGAACAAAGCTTTCTGCCGTCATATACATGACACGTGCATTCGGTTTGGCTTGCAACAAGGCATTGCCCACTGCTTGCATTAAGTGTGTTTTACCTAAACCGGTGGGGCCATATAAAAATAAGGGATTGTGCTGAGAAGCACCTAACTGAGTTAAAACTTTACGACACGTTTCAGCAGCCATTTGGTTTGAACGACCTTCCACAAAAAGTGAAAAGGAAAATAAAGGATTTAACTGACGTTTACGGCTGTTTTTAGAATTCCCTTCTTCTTTTTCTTTTTTCGGACGTACAACAGGTGCTGGAGCAGACTCTAAAGCTGCCGTCGTCGTTGCAGGTTGCTCACTCGCAGATAAAATTGCACCTGGACGTGAATCGACTAAAATTTCAACTTTACGTACACGCCCTTCAGAGAGCTGCTCCACTAAAATTGTAATCAGCTCTAGGTGATGTTCTTGAATGTAACGTGTCCAATAGGGATTTGGAGCATAAAGACGTAATGTGTCATTTAACTCTTCTGCAACTAAAGGGCGTATCCACATTGTAAAGACATTCCCAGAGAGCTCTTGTCGCAAGCGAGTTAAGCAGTCCGTCCAAAGCATGTGAAACCCCTATTCATTCCATCGATAATTAATAAAAACACCAAGTACCCACCGAAGCGGGTCGCCATTCTAACTAAGTTATCCACATCTGTCATGGAAAATTCTGCAAATATTGCTCAAAAAGCCTGCTTATGAAAATAAATTTAAATTCAAATATTGGTGTGGATAAGTTTATCCGCAAACTGTGGATAGAATATAGCACAAAGTTATCCACAAACTATTAATTTTATAAAAACAATCTTATCCACACCATATTTTATTGTTTTATAATTAAAAAATCGTCATTTCCACAGAAAAAGACCGCCCTAATAGTAATAAATTTAAATTTATAAATTTGAATTTATTTATAAGAGACCTGTTTTCTGGGGATAACTGGAGATCCAAAATGAATTTAAATTTAAAAACATGCACAGCAAGTGAATTTAAAGACTTGTGGATAATTGTGTGGGTAATCTTGTTGGTAACTTATATCACTTTAATAAACAATAATCTAGGTTGTGTATAAGAAAAAAGTGCAGTTGTTTAAATGTTTTCGAGAAAAGAGCAAGTTCAAGCTGCTGTTACAAATAAAAAGGCTTAATTTCACAAGAAAATCGGTTTTCCATTGACAGCTCAAGCAATGAACACTAAACTCGCGAACCTTCATTGAATGATCATTTTTGGAGTTTCGATATGAAACGTACATTCCAACCATCTGAATTAAAGCGTAAGCGCGTTCATGGTTTCCGTGCTCGTATGGCTACTAAAGCTGGTCGCCAAGTATTAGCTCGTCGTCGTGCAAAAGGTCGTCACAGCTTAACTGTTTAATCAATAGTTAACGCTTAAACGATTTTGGGTGTTATGACTACACTTTATGGCTTCAGCACAGAGGTTCGTATTCGCTGTGCTGCCGATTATAAAAGTGTCTTCGATGGTGCGCTTTTTAAAGTGCATCAGCCCCATTTCTTATTTCTAGCAAAACTGACCGAACAACCTCAAAGTCGTTTGGGTATTGTTGTTGCTAAAAAGAAAGTGCGTCGTGCACACGAAAGAAATAGAGTAAAACGTTTGGCTCGCGAAAGTTTTCGCTTGCATCAACAGCAATTAACTTTAGATATTGTGGTTATGCCTAAAATGGGGATAGAAACAGTGCCTAATGCAGAGTTGCACCAGCAATTACAATTTGCTTGGCAAAAATTACAACGTCTTGCCAAAAAGCATCAAAAAATAGCTCCCTCCCTGCAAAAGTAGAGATGGCCAATGGTCCGGTTACTGCATTGGTTAATTCGATTTTATCAAATTGCGATTAGTCCTTTACTTGGGCCGCGTTGTCGTTATATCCCTACATGTTCTCAATATTCATTGGAAGCAGTCCATACACATGGTGCTGTGCGTGGTGTGTGGTTGGCTACTAAACGTATTTGCCGTTGTCATCCTTGGGGTGGATCGGGGTATGACCCTGTTCCAAACAAAAGGATTCGTTTTATCTCTTTTCAGCAAATAGATTCTCAAAAGCATCTGGTTGCTGTACCCTTTCGTGATTGTTTCTTGAACCAAAATCACTCTAACCACTTGGGGTAATCGATATGCAACAATGGGCCAGGTTTGCCATTCTCGGGGCCATGTTTGTTGTCGCTTATTTGCTCATTTTGGCTTGGCAAAAAGATTATGGACATGCTGAAACTCAGCCACAGCCACAACAGGCTGCAGCAGTTTCACATGAAGTATCTGCAGATTTGCCAAATGCTCAAACGGCTTCAGCAGCGTCTGATATGCCACAAGCAAATATCGCGACTCAGCAACCAGCTACAGAAGCAAAAGCATCTGTAAATCAACAGCTTATTTCAGTACAAACTGACCTTTATCATCTTTGGATTAATCCTAAAGGTGGTGATATTGTTCGTATTGAATTGTTAAACCATGACAAGAGCAAAGACAGTAACGAAGCATTTGTCATGCTTGAAAGTGATGCAAAACGTACTTATGTGGCGCAGTCTGGTTTAATTGGTCTTAATGGTCCAGACAGTAACCGTAGCGGTCGTCCAATGTATGAGATTGAAAAATCTGCTTATACATTGAATGATGCCAAAGCGGTTCAAACTGAAGATGGAAAAAGCATCAAAGTGTTAACTGTACCGATGGTACTGAAAACAGCTGATGGTGTGGAAATCATTAAAACCTTTACCTTTAAGCAAGGTGAATATCCTGTTGTTGTGAACCATAAAGTGGTGAACCGCAGTGGTCAAAACTGGCAGGGTCAAATGTTTGGTCAACTCAAACGTGACAACTCTGATGATCCAGGCAAATCGGATCAAGGTATTTTCACGCTGGGCACTTTCTTAGGTGGTGCTTGGGGTTCGCCTGAAGAACATTATAACAAGCTTAAATTTGCTAACTTCAATGAAGAAAAATTGAATGTTGAAGCGAAAGGCGGCTGGGTTGCTATGGTTCAGCACTACTTTGTGAGTGCTTGGATTCCTGGTGACTTAAAATTGACGCAAGCCAATGGTCAACCTTATGTCGCGAAATTAGAGTCGCGTAAGTCAACGGATGATATGAATATCATTGGTTTTACTTCACCGACGATTACTGTACCTGCTGGTACAGTGGCTGAGATTGACGCGACCTTCTATTCAGGTCCTAAAGTTCAATCTGAGTTAAAAGAGCTTGCAACAGGGTTAAACCAAACTGTTGATTATGGTTGGTTATGGCCAATTGCGAAATTATTGTTCTTGGGTCTTGAGTTCTTCCACGGTTTAGTGGGCAACTGGGGCTGGGCAATTATTTTGTTAACGGTCTTGGTGAAACTGATTCTTTGGCCATTGTCGTCTAAGAGCTATCGCTCAATGGCGAAAATGCGTGTCATTGCACCTGAAATGCAGCGTATGAAAGAAGAGTTCGGTGAAGACCGCATGCGCTTCTCTCAAGAAATGATGGCACTGTATAAACGTGAACAAGTCAATCCGCTTGCGGGTTGTTTGCCATTGTTATTACAAATGCCAATCTTCCTTGCGTTGTACTGGGTGTTGATGGAGTCAGTTGAGCTTCGTCATGCGCCATGGTTACTTTGGATTCAAGATTTGTCAGCGATGGATCCGTGGTTTATTTTACCGCTGTTAATGGGCGCAACAATGTTCATTCAGCAGTCTTTAAATCCCCAACCTGCTGATCCAATGCAAGCGAAAGTTTTCAAAATCATGCCGATTGTTTTCACAGTCTTTATGTTGTTCTTCCCTGCGGGTCTCGTGTTGTACTGGATTGTCAACAACAGTATCACGATTATTCAGCAGACCTTGATCAACAAATCTGTTGAAAAAGACCGCTTGAATAAGGAAAGTGCGTCGAGTTAATCGAGGCAACTTTTCGCGAAAAGCTGAATAAATCCGCTTAAGATGGTAATCTTAGGCGGATTTTTCATTGTGTGACTTTATAAGATTTTAGGTGAATGTTATGTACAACCGAACCACGATTGCTGCCATTGCAACACCACCTGGGCGTGGTGGTGTGGGGGTCATTCGCCTATCTGGTCCCAAGTCTTATGAGATTGCACAGGCCTTGACCCAAAAAGACTTACCGAAAGCGCGTTTTGCTGGTTTTCGCCAGTTTTATGATGCATCTGGCGAAGTGATGGATGAGGGCTTAGCGCTTTGTTTTCCGAACCCGAACTCGTTTACTGGTGAAGATGTGGTTGAGTTGCAAGGTCACGGTGGCCCTGTCATTCAAAATGCTTTACTGGGGCGTTTGTTGGAGCTCGGTGCGATTGCAGCAAAAGCCGGTGAGTTTTCCATGCGTGCTTTTGAAAATGGCAAACTGGATTTGGTACAGGCTGAAGCGATTGCTGACTTAATTGATGCGACGTCTCAAGCCGCTGCACGTTCTGCGGTACGTTCATTACAAGGTGCATTTTCAACTAAAGTAAATCGCGTGTTGGAGCAATTGATTCATCTACGTTTGCATGTGGAAGCTGCGATTGACTTTCCTGAAGAAGAAATTGATTTTCTCGCGGACGGGAAAATTTTAAATCTTTTAGATGGCGTTACGTCTGCTGTGAACCAAGTGCAACAATCGGCTCGTCAAGGACAGTTGCTGCGTGAAGGTTTACAAGTGGTAATTGCAGGAAAACCGAATGCGGGTAAGTCATCACTGCTCAATGCATTAGCGGGCATTGAACGTGCCATTGTGACGGATATTGCAGGTACTACACGAGATGTCTTACATGAAAAAATTACCCTGAATGGTTTACCCATTACCTTAACCGATACTGCGGGTTTACGTGAAACCGGCGATATTGTAGAAAAAGAAGGGATTCGTCGTGCCATTAAAGAAATTGAGCAAGCCGACCTGTTACTTTTAGTCTATGACTTAAGCCAAGGCGAAGACCCACTCAAACTGGCGCAAGAATATTTTGCTGAGCATATTGAACCGAAACGTTTAATGCTGATTGGTAATAAGTGTGATTTGATGGAAACAACATCGCATATCGAAGATTTTAATGGCTTCCGTCATATTATGGTTTCGGCAAAGCAAGAAACTGGCGTTCAAGCACTCATAGAAGCGATTACAGCGCATGCAGGCTTCCAGCCTGAAGAAGATACCTTTATTGCGCGTACACGCCATTTAGACGCAATGAAACGCACTCAGCTTTACCTTGCTGAAGCGCGTGAACAATTGGTGGTGTATAACGCGGGCGAGTTGGTCGCAGAGTCGCTACGTTTGGCGCAAAATGCCCTTGGTGAAATTACAGGGGATTTTAGTGCGGATGATTTGCTTGGGAAAATTTTTGGATCATTCTGTATTGGAAAGTAATGCCGACATTTAGCATCGTGCCTATTTAGGAAGATGGATATAAAAAAGCACTCAGTTTTAAAGGCTGGGTGCTTTTTTATACATAGGATGGCTAGTGCTGCTATTCAGCTTCTCTTTGGCACAAAAGTTTATGAGATTCCTATGCTGTAAGAAGCCAATCAAAAGGTAATTCGGCGGTAATCTCGATATTCGGGTTTCCATACATGTGCCTCAATGGCTTTTTGCAAGCTAGCTTCATCCATCAATGGGGCAACCCCTTCCCGTATCGCGGCAAGCCCTACCTGCAAGGCGATAATTTTAGAGATGTCCTGAATGGCGTCAATACTTGGCAGTAAATCATGGTCTGGGTTTTTCAGCATGGGTGAACAGCTGGCTAGTGCATTACTCGCGGCCATTAGCATTCGGTCGGTCACGCTTTGCGCACCTGCGGCAATGACACCTAGACCAACCCCAGGAAAAATATAAGCATTATTGCACTGAGCAATGGGGTAAATATGGCCTTGATGATGTACTGGTGCAAATGGACTGCCTGTTGCGATTAAGGCTTTACCCTCTGTCCATTGAATAATATCTGCGGGGAGCGCTTCGACCTGAGAGGTGGGATTGGACAAGGGAAAGACGATCGGGCGCTCGCAGTTTTCAGCCAGTGTGCGAATAATCTCTTCACTAAATAAGCCAGTTTGTCCTGAAACTCCGATTAATACTGTGGGTTTGGCATGTTGAATGACTTCGAGCAGAGAAATCTCTGGCGCTACATTTGCCCATGTCTCAATGGCACGCAAAGGCTGAGCCAACTTCCTTTGAAAATCGAGTAAGTTGGGCTGCTGTTCAGTCATTAAACCAAAGCGATCTACCAAATAAAGACGTGAGCGTGCAGCAAGGTCGCTGAGCCCTTCAATTTTCATTTGTGCAATAATTTGTTCCGCAATACCACAGCCTGCTGAACCTGCACCTAAAATAACAATCGTTTGATCTTTTACCTGCTTTTTCACCACATGAGATGCTGCAATCAGGCTAGCTAACGCCACAGCCGCCGTACCTTGAATATCATCATTAAAACAACAGATTTGTTCACGGTAGGTAGTTAGTAAAGGCATGGCATTTTGTTGAGCAAAATCTTCAAACTGAATCAGGGCTTTCGGCCAGCGTCGTTGAATGGCACGAATCACATCATCGATAAATTGATTGTATTCATCGCCACTAATACGGGGGTGGTTCCAACCCAAATACAGCGGATCGTTGCGTAACTGTTGGTTATTGGTCCCAACATCCAGCGTAATAGGCAAAGTATAGGCTGGACTGATGCCGCCACAGGCGGTATAAAGCGACAGTTTACCAATGGGAATCCCCATGCCGCCAATGCCTTGATCCCCAAGACCTAAGATCCGCTCTCCATCGGTCATCACGATAACTTTGACATTTTTGCGGTTCACGTTGTGTAGAATTTCATCAATATGCGCGCGATCTGGGTAGGAAATAAAAATGCCACGATGTCGGCGATAAATATCGGAAAAACGTTGGCAGGCCTCACCCACAGTTGGGGTGTAAATGATCGGCATCATTTCACTTAAGTGATGTTTGAGCAGATGGTAAAACAGAGTTTCGTTGGTATCTTGGATATTGCGTAAATAGATATGTTTGTTGATGTCATCATTAAAAGATAAATACTGCTGATAGGAGCGGCGACTTTGTTCCTCAATGGTTTCGATCACGTGTGGAATTAGGCCGTGTAAATTGAAGGTATTGCGTTCTTGTATTGAAAATGCAGCTCCTTTATTCAACAACGGCAGTTCTAAAAGTGAATGAGCTGCATAGGGAATATAGAGCGGTTTTTTTATGGTTACATGATCCATCATGAGGCTGATCTCGTTACATCGATTGCAATGTCCGTATTCTGCTGAAAGAAGTATGGATTAAACGTCGAGACGTTGTGGTGAATAGGGACACAAGTGAAGAGAAATGCCTGATTTGGCTGTGATGTGTCTGACCAAATGCAGGCTTAGAGTTAAAATAAAGAGAGATAGACAACACCAAACAGGATCGTTTGAGGTGCTGTCTGTAATGCACTATTTAATAAAACTCAGTTCTTTACTAATCCGATCCAGCACTGGTTTCTTTTTGGCTTGGAACTGGGTTTTATTTTGCTGAATAAGATTATTGCCATGGGTATCAATCGAGATGATCAGCGGGCCAAATACCTTGACGCGGTTAATCCATAAAGTTTCAGGCATCCCGAGGTCTTGCCATTCAGCGCCTTCAATTTCCTCGACTTGAGTGGCTGCCAGTACCGCACATCCTCCAGGGAAAATCGCATGGACTGCTTTGTGCTCCTGACAGCCTGCGACAGTCTCAGGGCCCATGCCACCTTTACCCACAATCAGTTTCACCCCAGTTTGTTTGATAAATTCGCGTTCAAATTTTTCCATACGCATACTGGTGGTGGGCCCAATGGAGACCATTTCAAAACCGCCATCATCCTTTTTACGCACGATTGGGCCGGCATGGAAAATCGCACCGCCTTCTAAATTCACGGGAAGTTGTCGACCTTGTTCAATTAAGCGGCGATGTGCCACATCACGACAAGTAACTAAACGTCCAGTTAGATATACCACGTCACCAATTTTAAGATCGGCTAAGTCTTCATCACGTAATGGGGTGGTCAGTACTTTTTTCATAGCACAACTCCTTCGTGTGACAGAATTTCATAAGACATATCAGGGTTAATTTTAATTTTGCCACGGCGGTGTGCCCAGCAACCAGTGTTGACTGCCACGCCAATGGTGGATGGGTGACGAGCCGAAGACTCAATATTGACGCCCATGACGCTGTTATTGCCTGTTAAGCCCTGTGGGCCAATGCCAATTTCATTCAAGCCTTGTTCCAGCAAGTCTTCCATCAGTGCAGCACGGGGGTTATCACTTCTTGAGTCTACAGGGCGCATAATGGCCAGTTTGGACAAGCGTGCAGCGGTTTCAACTGAAGTGGACACCCCGACACCGACCAGTAACGGCGGGCAAGCATTCACACCACGCTCGGTAATCACATCCATCACGAACTCAGCTACACCTTCATAGCCTTGACCTGGCATCAAAACTTTAGCTGCACCTGGCAAGGTACACCCGCCGCCTGCCATATACACATCGATGGTACAGGTATCCTGTTCAGGGACGATGCGCCAGTCTAGCCACGGAATTTGAGTGCCCGTATTGGTGCCTGTGTTTTTCTCATCAAAGGTTTCAACTGCATTGTGGCGCAAGGGGCCTGTACGGGTCGCCTCTTCGGTCGCTTCACGTAAAATTTCCTGCAATTCGCCCAACAGTGGGAAATGTGCACCCGCTTCAACAAAATATTGAATCACGCCGGTGTCTTGGCAGCTGGGACGGTTTAGTCGATCTGCTGCTTCTTGGTTTTCATCCATTGAGTCATAAATTGATTTGGCTAATGGGTTGGTTTCCAAGGTTTTCAGCTCAATCAGTTTGCTTTTGACATCTTTGGGTAAACGTTTGCCAATGTAGGCTGTAAATTTGGCCATGGTGTCCGTGAGGGACTGTACGGCAAGTTCTTTGTCCATGGGAGGCTCCTTGTAAAGCTTTCAATACGCTCGAATATCGAATAAGGTAAAAATGAAGATCATGAATTACTCAATTCAGCCGAATTGGCTTTGTTTTTTTGAGTAAAACTTAAAACGAGGGTCAGGACGGTGGATAAAATCAGCAGACCTGCGACGAAATACAAACCGCCTGCAAAGCTCCCAGTTTGGTCTTTAACCCAACCGATCATGGCTGGACCCGCAAAGCCACCTAAGTTCCCAATCGAGTTAATGGTTGCGATGCCTGTCGCTGCGGCGGCGCCCGATAGAAACATGGTTGGCATGCTCCACAGTGGCGGTTTAGAGCAACTGATGCCGACGTTGACAATGGTTAATGCGGCAATCAGGCCAAACATACTGCCAGTACTGGCTGCAATCGCGAGCCCCACAGCTGCGGTTAAACAAGCCAAAGCCACATGCCATGTGCGCTCATTGGTTTTGTCGGAGTGGCGTGACCACAAAATCATGGCAACCACAGAGATAATAGGAGGAATAGCGTTCAATAGACCGACGGTCATTGAGCTGACACCCAGTTCCTTAATGATTTGAGGTGCCCAAATGCCAAGGGTATACAACCCCGCGGAGGTAC
Source organism: Acinetobacter sp. BWR-L5 (assembly GCF_039655985.1). NCBI lineage: Bacteria > Pseudomonadati > Pseudomonadota > Gammaproteobacteria > Moraxellales > Moraxellaceae > Acinetobacter > Acinetobacter sp. BWR-L5. The sequence goes on from NZ_JAGFEV010000013.1 coordinate 32,590, forward strand.
CGAAATAAATGAGTGCCAGAGCAAGCACGCGTGGATTGGCGAGTCCGCGTAAAATACTGTGCTGCTGTTGCCCTCCTTTATTGGCATCTTCGGCTTGCATGGTTTTAACCAACCATTCTCGCTCATCGGGTTTTAACCACGCGGCTTTTTCAGGTCGATCTGTCATGTAGAAAAACACTACGGCGCCTAGGATCACCGCAGGAATGGCTTCAATCAGGAACATCCATTGCCAACCGGCTAAGCCCATGATGCCGTGCATTTCCAGTAATGCTGCTGAAATAGGAGAACCAATCGCCGTGGCTATAGGGGCGGCAGCCATAAATAAGGCAATTACCCCTGCTCGGTTTCGTGCAGGGAACCAGTAGCTTAAATACAAAATAATGCCGGGGAAAAAGCCTGCTTCGGCGACACCCAGTAAAAATCGCATCACATAAAAGCTGGTTGAGCTTTCGACAAAGGCCATCCCGCCAGCAATAATGCCCCAAGTCACCATGACCCGTGCAATCCAAATGCGAGCGCCAACTTTGTGCAAAATAATGTTGGAGGGAACTTCAAAGAGGAAATAGCCCAAAAAGAAAATTCCTGCACCAAAACCGAGAATCGAAGCGGTAAAGCCCAAATCTTCTTTCATGGTAATGGCAGCAAAACCAATATTGACCCGATCAATATAGGCAATTAAATATAAAATCATGATAAACGGCACAATACGCCAAGTGATTTTGCGTAGCGTCCGTTTCTCGATATCCATGTCCATGGTTTATCTCCATATCAGTAGCGATTACCTCCCGATTGGGTTGAAGTCACACCGCAATCGAGTTTGGTGAAACAGCTCCCCGTTTGTGCACCGTTGTCCTTACACGGTGGACTTTATGACTCACTCAAGTTTCCTTGCTTGGGTGAGATATGTTGTTTGGGGGGTAACGTGATAGGGATATTAGAGACTTTGCAAAACCGATGAATCGATATAAAGTTAAATCACTCTTGCAAAAAACTGAATAATCATGAGCTCAGATACCGAATTAGCATTTTTTTGTTTACTAATAAAACAGGGCAGTCTGGTTGCAACAGCGCGTGAGTTGAATTTAACGCCCCCTGCCGTGTCCCGACGTCTGACACAAATGGAAGAGCGTTTAGGGGTTCGGTTGTTGAATCGGACCACCAGACGTATCAGTTTGACCAATGAAGGCGAAATTTATTTTGAGAATGCTTCGCGAATCTTGAAAGAAATTGAAGAAATGGAACAGCAAGTGGCGCGGAGTCGCACCACGCCTAAGGGCTTGCTGCGGGTCAATGCCCCGTTTGGTTTTGGTCGAACCTACATTGCTCCTGCGATTTCAGACTTTGCGCGAAAATTTCCAGATATTGAAGTCCAGTTACATCTGACCGATCGTCCGATTCATCTGCCGAATGATGCGATTGATGTCTCGATTCACTTTGGACAGGTACCGGACTCACGACTAATTGCGAAAAAAATTGCGGCCAATCGACGGCTTCTATGTGCTTCTCCGCGTTATTTGGCACACGCTGGGGCACCACTTACGCCACGCGAACTGACCCTGCACCAATGCATTGTGTTAAGACAAAACGATGCGGCATATGCCAACTGGCGTTTAACTCAAGGGGATAAGGAAGAGACAGTTAAAGTGCATGGAAAATTGAGTAGCAATGATGGCCAAGTCACCATTGGTTGGGCACTCGATGGTCATGGTATTTTAATGCGAGCTGAATGGGACGTGGCCAAGTATTTAAAAAGTGGTCGTTTAGTTCAAGTCTTGCAGGACTATGAGACGCCCCCTGCCGATATCTATGCGATTTATATGGATCGGCTCGAGCACTCACCAAGAGTGTCCTATTTTTTAGAACATCTAAGCCAGTATTTAAATGAACATACGGACTTAGCCCATGCCAACAAGAAAAGAACCTAAGTTATAGCAAGGATCGACTGAAAAATGGCATCTGAAGAACGATCTAAATCCAAATGATTTTGACTTCGCTCTTTCTATGCAGAAGCTAGACGTATACTACGCTTATGTGCAAACCACAGATAAAAACACAATAAAGCGATGGCAATGCAAAAGCTAATGACTCCGAAACTTAATCCAAAGTGATCTGCCAAATAACCCACAGCTACAATGGGCACAATCGTACCCAAATAACCAATAAAAAGATAAGTCGACATCACTGCAGCACGATTCTCTAAGCTGGTCATGGCATGAATGAGACCAAAGGAACCAATCAAGGTCAGGCCATGTCCGACACCAACGAGAAAATCACTGATAAAGAAAAATGCACTCAGTTGAAATAGCATACACAGCGCCAAAATGCCTAAGCTTGCAATCAAGGTGATTAAGCCATAGTTGAGACACTTATAAGCGGGAATGCTTCTGGCAAAATACTGCACCACGGCAGAGATAATGAGAATACTGGTAATGGCTGAACCGCTGATGAGGGGGCCGTGCCACGGCAAAATATCCCGCACAAATGAAGGAGATAAGGATGCAAATAAGCTAAATGCGGCAAAGGCACTAAATGCGGTAAATCCAACGATCAAAAACAACTGATGATATTGCACTTCTGGTCGGAGTAGCTTTGGGGCGATACTAAAGGGCTGTGCGGTAAATGTAGGAGACTCAACCCAAAATAAACCAAAGAAACACAGTACAGCGCCAAGAATAACGGGTAGATAAGGACTAACCAACGGATATTCTGAAAATTGAGCTATCAGGCCACCAATCAGCGGGCCTAAGCCAAAGCCTACTGCGGTAATAATCGAACTGAGTTGTGGTGCAATCTGTTGATGGCTTTTGGGCACGGTATACATCAGTCCCAGTAAGGCCGAAGTGGTCATCAAACCAGATGCAATACCAATAATAAAGCGCCCCAAAGATAAAATGAGAGCATCAGAAGCATAAGCGGAAATCACCAACCCGATGCTAATAAACACCAACCCTACTTGTAAGGTGCGTAAATAGCCAATGCTATTACTGGTCCGGCCGAGAAACAGTAAAGTAGCGAGACAACCAAACATATAAGCCACAAAAATATAGGTGATCTGACTCGGCACCAGATGCCATAAGGCTTGATACAGCGGGTAAAGTGGACTGGCTAAGGCAGTCCCCATGGTTCCCATCATTAAGGCGAGGCTGACCATACAAAATGGACGCCAAGAAGTGGTTGTTGTCATGCAAATGCCATGCGGCTCTCTCGGTCAAAACAAGAATATTTTGATGCCCAAGAGAAAAAGGATAGAGAGCAACAGTGTATCGGTTTGTGGAAAAAATGGTCAACTAAAAACTTGAAAAAGAACGCAATGAAACTTAGCCATAGCGTTTCAGCAGTTTTAAGAACTCAGCCAGCTCTTCTTCATTGACCTGTTCAGCTTGTGCTAATACATGATGGCGTAAGTGTGCTTCAACCAGTTCATTCATCAGTCCATTGACCGCACCTTTAATAGCAGCGACTTGCTGTAAAACGTCGATACAACTGGCATCGGGATGTGTGATCGAGAGTTCAACGGCGTTGACCTGTCCTTGTAAGCGTTTCACACGGTTTAAAATTTTTTTATCTTCATGCAAATGACTCAACACATTGCTCCAAAAATAAATATACTAAGGGGGAGTATATTGGTGAATGATTTTAAATGCAAAATACCCCATCACGTCAGCATACGCATCATTTTGATGACGGTAATCCACTGGCACAAAAACGGATTTTAATGGCAACCATTTTAACGGCAGTCATGATGTTATTAGAAGTGATTGGTGGATGGATTTTCCAATCAATGGCTTTGTTGGCGGATGGTTGGCATATGAGTTCGCATATGTTAGCACTGGGTTTGGCTTATTTTGCCTATCGTGCTGCGCGGCATTATGCCCATGATCAGCGCTTTAGTTTCGGTACATGGAAAATTGAAATTCTTGCAGGTTACAGCAGCGCTATTTTGTTGATGGTGGTGGCGGGTTTTATGGCTTTTCACTCGATTCAGCGTCTATTCTCGCCTGTACAAATTCATTATAACGAAGCGATTCCAATTGCGATTTTAGGCTTATTGGTGAATTTAATCTGTGCATGGTTGCTGCATGATGGTCACCATCACCATCACCATCACCATCACCATCACCATCACCATCACCATCACCATCATGATCATGCATCAGAAGTACATAGCCATCATCATGATTTAAATCAGAAAGCTGCATTTATGCATGTAGTGGCAGACGCCGTGACTTCTATTTTCGCGATTATCGCACTGATTTTTGGTAAATATTTGGGCTGGGATTTTCTCGATGCTGCCCTTGGGATCGTGGGGTCAATACTGGTGGCTAAATGGGCATTGAGCTTAATGCAAGAAACGGGAAGAACCTTGTTAGATGCTGAAATGGATCATCATGTGGTGGATGAAATTCGAGAGGTGGTGGCAGAACTACCGCAGACGACCTTGACCGATTTACATGTGTGGAAAGTAGGCAAAGGCAAGTTTTCCTGCATTTTGGCTTTAGAAACGACGGTAGACTTAACTGCGGATCGCGTGCGGGAAATACTCTCGATTCATGAGGAAATTGTTCATGTCTCGGTGGAAATTAATAGTACGGCTCTAACTGTTCCACGTGAAACTTTGGCCAGTTCATAAGCAAGGCGTGTTGGGTTTCGGTAAAGCCGTGGAAAAAATGATTCAATGCTTGAATAATACGCTCTACACTAGCGCCGTGGTTCTCCGATTGAAAGAGCAAAAAGTGATGATAAAAAAACTGGGTTTGGCACTACTCACAAGTGCAATTGCAAGCATGAGTATGGCCAGCGTAGAAAGTGTTCAAGCCAACTTAAAAAAGAATTATCCAAATATTAATGTTCAAAATATTCAAAAAACAGAAATGTCGGGCATTTATAGCGGATCTTTAGATGGCGAAATTGTGTATTTAGGCGAAGCGGCTGAGCATGTGATTGCTGGTTCGATGGTGCGCTTAAAAGATCAGAAAAATTTAAGTGCTGCCTTATATGTGCAACAGAATTCGCTCGATTGGAACAAGCTGCCGCTAAAAGATGCCATTAAAAGCGTTAAAGGCAACGGCAAACGCCAATTGGCGATTTTTTCAGACCCAAACTGTCCTTACTGTAAGCAGTTAGAGGCTGAGCTGAATAAACTAAATGATGTGACCATCTACACCTTTATTTATGCTATTAAGGCGCAATCGATTGCACCGTCGAAACAAGTGTTTTGTGAAGCAGACCCTGCCCTCGCATGGAAAAATTTGATTGCGAAAGGGATTCAGCCGACATCGAAAAAACCGTGTGCCAATCCAATTGAGCGCAACATTGAACTCGGTCGTAGTCTAGGTTTACAAGGGACGCCTGTGGTTATTTTCTCAAATGGCTTTAAAGTGAATGGCGCTGTGCCTTCAACCACTATTGAAAATATGTGGCGTGAACTGGGCTTATAAGAGTTCAAAGATACAGATAAAAAGCACCTGAAACGGTGCTTTTTTTAATGGCTGAGTTTAGGTTTTTTTGGTGACCATGTTGTAGATGAATAAAATAACAATGGCTCCAATAACTGACGCAATAAAGCCTGCCGCAGAACCTTCACTATAGAGACCGAGTAAACGACCACCATAAGTGGCTAAGAGAGAACCTGCAATCCCCAGTAAAGTGGTGACAATAAATCCCGCTTTGTCATCGCCAGGATGGATAGCACGTGCGATGAGACCTGCAATAAAACCAATCACGATTGCAACAATAAGTGACCACATGAGCCAGCTCCTTTTTTATCATGTCTTTGTTTTTACATCATGTGCAAAAATATCATCGGGCATAATGCGACTGTGCAGTAGAGCGAATCTGCTAAAAACTGTATGTTTTATGTACTTAGCTAACAGTAAAAATAAAAAAAGTGGCCTTCGGCCACTCTTTTGTCGATTGATCTTAAAGACCAATTTCACCAATAAATGGCAAATGACGGTACTTTTGGTCGTAGTCTAAGCCATAACCCACAATGAATCGATCTTCGACATTAAAGCCTAAAAACTTCACATCAAGTTCAATTTCACGGCGTGAAGGTTTGCTGACTAAGGTGCACAGTTCAATTGAGTTGGGAGAGCGTGTTTCTAAAATTTCGAGTACTTTGCTCAAGGTGTTGCCTGAGTCGATGATGTCTTCAATGACCAAAACATCTTTACCGCGAATTTCACCGTCTAAATCTTTTAAAATTTTTACATCACGTGAAGATACCGTACCGCCACCGTAGCTCGAAACCGTCATGAAGTCGAGTTCATGGGGTTTTGAAATGGTACGACATAAGTCTGCCATGAAAATGACTGAACCACGTAATAAACCAATCAGTACGAGTTCCTTATCACTGTTTGCATAATGCGCATCGATTTGTGCACCAAGCTCTTTTACTTTCGCTTGAATCTCTTCAGTAGAAATCATTACGCTCATTTGAACGGTCATGGGTAGATACCTAAAAATTAAAAAAAATCAAAAATAAAAAAGGCGTTGACCTGCAACACCTCTATATATGTATTAATTTTAATATATCTCTAAACGAGATGCACCCCCTTTTGCCCGCTGGAAATGTAATCATTTCATTGCAGGCGGGATGCAGCTTGGTTTAGAGGCGAAAATCAAAGTTGTTTCAAAACTCGATTAGCTGCTTAAATTTTCGCTATTTGCTACTTAGTTTTGCACATAGGCTTTCTGACCAAAAATATAAGTCGCATGAATATTACGGTCATCACCCATAGTCATTAGGGCAAATAACGCATCTTCAATCCCTTTTGCACGTTGTTGACGTAATGCTTGCAACGCAGTTGCTTTGAGATCGAGCACCACAAAGTCGGCTTCTTTGCCCAAATTAAAGTTACCGAGTTTATCATCCAAGCTCAGAGCTTTGGCACCGCCCAGCGTAGCGTGGTAGAGCGACTCAAATGCGGACAGTTTATCGCCCTGAAGCTGCTGCACTTTATAAGCTTCATTGAGGGTTTGTAGTTGGTTAAAAGAGGTTCCTGCACCAATGTCTGTACCCAGCCCAACTTTTACCTGTTTTTCCCAAGTCTTATTCAATGGAAATAAACCACTGCCTAAAAATAGGTTGGAAGTCGGACAGAAAGCAATGGCTGAATCCGTCTGGTGCATGCAGTCCCACTCAGCATCTTCTAAGTGCACGCAGTGGGCAAAGACTGAATGCGAACCGGTTAAGCCAAAGTGATGATAGACATCGAGATAACCTTGCTGTTCAGGGAATAAGTCTTTTACCCAAGCGATTTCATTTTTATTTTCACTTAAATGCGTATGCACATATACATCTGGGTATTCAGCTTTGAGCTGGCCTGCTTTAGCCAATTGCTCTGGTGTTGAGGTTGGAGCAAAGCGTGGCGTAATCGCATACAGGTTACGACCCTTGCCATGCCATTTCTCAATCAGTGCCTTAGAGTCTGCATAAGCACTGTCAGGCGTGTCGCACAGGTCTTCAGGTGCATGACGGTCCATCATAACTTTACCTGCGATCAGACGCATCTGGTGCTGCCCTGCTGCTTCAAATAGTGCATCTACCGATTCGGTATGCACAGTACAGAAGACTAAGGCTGTGGTGGTGCCATTTTTCAGCAGTTCTTGCACAAAGAATTGGGCAATCTGGTCGGCATAGGCTTTATCGGAAAATTGTAATTCGGTTGGGAAGGTATAGGTATTGAGCCATTCGAGTAGCTGTTCACCATAGGCCCCCACCATTTCTGTTTGTGGAAAATGAATATGGGTGTCGATAAAACCCGGCACAATCAATTGTTCAGGATAGTGCTGAACCTCGACGCCAACAGGAAGGTGCTGTTGCCCCTCCTGCCAAGATCCAAACCATTGGATTTTGCCATTTTGGCTAATCAGTAAACCATCTTCTACGTAACGCACTTGGTCGTGAATTTCACGCGCTTGGGCAACCGTATTCTGAATATCTAGGAAGCGACCGCGAACCGCCGTCGTTGCAACTACAGAAGACATTTTAAACCTGCGTTTTGACTTTTTTTCGATTGATTGTACCGTAAACTGGATTTTTTTCACGGCTATTTACTGAAGTTTTTATTTGGGTTGTGAACACTAGATTTTAAATGAAAGACTGGAGCAGTATTTTCTAAAAAATTGAACTGTTTTAAGGCCAGACATGTACCTGTGCCATCGATAAGATCATGATTTTTTATGCAATGCATAAGCACAAGCTTTGAGCTTAAATGATTTAATATATTCGCAAAATTTTGTTGAGAAAGTCTTTATCTTTAAATGCTGAGTCAGTACAGTGTCGACATTGATAAAATAAGAGACAATGATCGGCATGTATTTTTGGAATACCAAAGCATTAGCACATGAATTATCTAGCAATACCCTCGATAAAAAGCATTATAAAAATTATTACTTAGTCACCGCCTTATTGGTTTCAGTGGTGTATTACTACGGCATGTATTCACCCTATGGTGATGTCCGTGTGATTGGCGTTGAGGGACTTCTGACTTTATTGATTATGTTTATCGGGATTCAAAGTGCTTATAAAGCCAATGGTGGTGATGAGGGTGAGCATTTCTTAGGTCGAATTACAGCGTTGTCTTTTCCCATTTTGGTACAAACCACTGTGGCTGGTGTTGTATTTGGTGCAGTGTTATTGGGGCTTTATTTTGCTTTTAATCTAGAAGGCACAGCGTTTGATGATTGGTATGAATGGACTATTTCGCTGTTTACCATTTTCCTGCAAATCTTGTTTTTCACGCGTTTAGTGTCTTATATGAAGCGGGTTAAAGCGCATATCATTTAACCTTGAAAAAAATATTGTTTTCGAATGTATGCCTGTCAGTTTTAGAGTTGACAGGCATTTTCTTTTTCAATTTAAACTTTATTTGATACACGGAAGCGTCACCCGCAACCTACGTAGTGTTTGGAGTAGATTATTTTTGCAACACAAATTTTTTAATTATAGAAAGTGAATAGGTTTTGCGGAGGACAAATGCTTTCCTTACGAAGCTTCGCTTCTCATTTGGTGAAACAAAAGAATAATTGAGCTCCCAGTATCGAACTTAAAAAAGATAAGACTCCGTCACAAATAATCTAAAAGTGATGGTGCTCCTACTAAAACGCCTGAACAGACCCGCATTAATCTTTGGACATCTATTTTAAATAGGTGATTTAGAGCGCCACTTTATTCCACAAAATAATGCGCAGCAAAATGCGCATCATTGCCGATCACATCAAACACATCTTCACGCAGTGACATCCCCGCACATTCATCCCCGACCATCCAAAGTCCCAAGGTGGGCAGCATACCTTCATGCAACGGAGTTTTTACCCAGCGCTGCATGACATAACCATATTTGTCGTAGTCATCGAAGTAAAAACTACCTGAGGCTGCGCCGCAATCGACATTGTTTTGTAAGATATGAATATTTGCGCCTTCGCGCGCTAAGATGGGCTTACGTACCCATTTCCCTGCGTAGTGGGCGTGCGCATCATAAGCATGGGTTTCTAACAACAATGGATGATTCGGAAAGCGTTTCCATAGCTCGATCAATAGGGCTTTATTGGAGAGCAGCATTTTCCAACATGGTTCAATCCATTCGGTTTCATGTTTGAGAAACTGTGAAAAACTTTCTTCCCAAATCCATTCCCACGGATACAGCTTAAATAAATGCTGAATCTTTTGCTGATGCAAATCGACAAAGGCTGTGCCATTCCAACCGATGTTTTCCATTGACAGTTCGCTGACATTTAAGCCTGCCTGAAAAGCGGTATCCATGAGGTATTCTAAATTGCCCCAATCTTCACGACCTGCTTCTTGACAGGCTGCAAAATGGACACGGCTACGCGCAGGATAGAGCTGTTTCCAGCGCTCAATCAGCTTTTCATGAATGCTGTTGAACTGATCACGGTTTGCAATATTTTTGACTTGTTCAATCCAATGCCACTGTGCAACAGAGGCTTCGAGTAAACCCGTTGGCGTATCGGCATTGTATTCCAGCATTTTGATGGCTTGACCATCATAGGCAAAATCGAAACGGCCATACAGCATTGGCGCTTGGTTTTTCCATGAGTGCTCAATCAGAGGAATCGCTGCTGGGGGGATTTGAAAATATTCCGGATAATGACCGCGTTGAATCATATCCCCTGCCACTTCAAGGCACATCTGGTGTAATTCGTTCGAGGCATCTTCTAGCTGTTCAATTTGCTTGAGGCTAAACTCATAAGCCACCCCTTCTGACCAATACATTGAACCATCCCGCGACGGCAAGTTGTAGTAGTCAAAACCAATCTCTTGATGTGCCTGTTGCCAGTTTTCACGCTCAGGGAATAGAACTCGTTTCATGTATTAACCTCCGAATGAGCCCCCGCCACGGCCGAAGCCTCCACGAATGGGTTGGGATTTGGCATGGCTAAAAACGTGAGTCGAGATTTTAGGTGTGCTCGTCGAATGACGTCCGCGAGCTTTCAAGACTTGGCCCATGTAACGGACTTTACGGTTGTTCTTATAATATTGTGGGCCGATATAAACCCCAGTAGAGCCACTATAGCTCGATTCACTATTTTCGTTAGCAGGTTCGCACAGTTCAAAATGCCAGTCTTGGTAGCAGTTGTATTGGTTATTGTAAACATCCTGTTGTAGGGTTTTAGAACCGCTACATGCCGTGAGTAAAACGGGCACTACAACAAGAGTTAATTTTTTGGTACGCATGGATGAGCAACCTTCAGGTTCTTTTATTTTTACAGGTAAAACCAAGGGTTTTAAGCCCGCTTATCATAGGGAGCTGTTTGCATAAAGTACAGTGCATTTTCACAGAAAATCATAGGATTAAGTCTCGAGCATACTAAAATTTGGTCATAAAAAAGCCTTCCCAGAGGAAGGCTTTTTTAAAATATTAGAGGGTGGTTTGATGATGTTTCTTACTGTATCGAATCGACAAGATCGCAGTGATGGTCAGCACCAACACAATAAAGCCCAGTGAAATCCAAATTGGCATATGGAACACATCCAACATGAGCATCTTAAAGCCGATGAATACCAAGATAATACCTAAACCATACGGGAGATAATGCATCTTGGTTGCTGCACCAGACAACAAGAAGAACATCGCACGTAGACCCAAAATCGCCATTAAGTTTGCAGTCAACACGATAAACGGATCAGAGGTCACCGCGAAAATTGCAGGAATGGAATCCACCGCAAAAATTACATCCGACGCTTCAACTAAAATCAACACCAAGAACAGTGGTGTTGCCCACAACATCCCGTTTTGACGGACAAAGAACTTATTGCCATGCATTTGCGGAGTAATCCGCATATGTTTGCGCAGCCATTTTAAGATCGCCATATCTTCGATATTGGTTTCTTCTTCGTTTTGCCCTTTGAAGAATTTGAAGCCCGTATATACCAAGAACGCACCGAAGATATACAGAATCCATGAGAACTCTTGTACAAACCACGCGCCAATAAAAATAAAGATGGTACGTAGAATAATCGCGCCCAATACACCATACAGCAATAATTGGCGTTGTAGTGCAGGTGGGATGGCAAAAGCAGCAAAGATCATCAGCCAGACAAAGACGTTGTCGACAGCTAAAGATTTTTCAAGTAAATAACCTGCGAAATACTCCATGACCTTGGTATTGGCCACAGTGACACCTGCAGTTTGTTGTAAATAAAGCCAGAGACCTGCACCAAAGAGTGATGCGACGGAAACCCACGCAATACTCCATAACGCGGCTGTTTTGATTTTAACTTCTTGGCCTTCTTTTTGTTTAAAGCCTAAAAAGTCGATCAGTAGCATCACGGTAACAATGCCGAAAAAAGCAAGGTATAGCCATAAATTGCCGATAGATTCCATGAAATCCTCCACATCCAGCAATCGGCCACAAAAAAACCTTGACCTGCTGCCAGATGAAATAAAACATCTGTGACAACATGATCAAGGTCTTGCCTACATTTTAGCGTATGTATTTTGTGCGCTAAAATGCTCAGATACCGACTTTTTGCAAAGTGTAATGACGATAATCTGACACGTGAAAGTGATGCATAGCATGGATTTTTCACGTTTGGAGGAGGCTACTCCCCTTGTTCAACATAAATTTGGTTTTGGATTTGATCCAAAAGTGAGCTAAGCATCGCATATTTTTATGGTTTGAGCAAATATTAAAGAAAATTGTAGATGAAATATAAATGAGACAAAATTTTGCTTCAATTTATGGCAATCTAAAAAAAACAGTAAACCAAAGAGGAATAATAATGAAAATTCAACATCAAGAAACAGGTAGTAAAGGCGAAGTTTTTGTTGAGCAAGAAAACGAGCGTGTGGCGGAAATGACTTATAGTTGGGCTGGGGATGATAAATTTATCATTGATCACACTTGGGTCAGTGAGTTGCTCCGTGGGCAACATGTGGGGCGTCAGTTATTGGATGTTTTGGTTAACTTTGCCCGTGATAAGGGCGTAAAAATTTTACCTTTGTGCCCTTTTTCCAAATCGGTATTCGACAAAGATCCATCTATTCATGATGTTTTATTCCACTAAGATAGAGAACCATAAATCAATCCATTCAACGAGTGTGCTATGCAATTTCAACATGTAGATCGTGATCAAAAAGGTGAGTTTTTCTTAAATAATTCAGACGGTCAGCGTATTGCTGAAATTAGCTATATTTGGCGGGACGAGACAACCATTGATGCCAACCATACTTGGGTCGATGATTCACTGCGGGGTCAAGGTGTGGCGCGTTTGCTGTTGGATACTCTGGTTGATTTTTCACGTGAGAAAAACCTGAAAATTATCCCGACCTGTTCTTATGTCGATGTGATGTTTCGCCGTGAGAAAAGTTTTGAGGATGTTGCTGCTTAATTGCTCACGCCATTCATTGCAATTCTAAATGTTAAGCTAAAATGAGATCGATATAGCTGCGATTACAGTTCTATTTTGTATTTTGTAGCACTGAATGATGGTGAAATTAAAGTATATGAAGACGCTTTTATCTATTGCCCTATTCTGTTCAGTTGCCCCTTTATTGCATGCTGAAGATTGTGTAAAACTTGAGGAAAAGGCAGAACAAAAAGAAGTCCAGATCATTCCACGTTGGGGCATGAAAGTGATTGCTCCAACCAGAGTATATTTTCATTCAGCACCGAGCAATGCTTGTAAAATCAAAGATCTGTTTATGATTAAAAATGATCATATCACTGCTTATAGCACCTATGATGATGGCCAAGAACAGTGGGTTTCGATCATGTATTTTAGTAAACGCTTGGGAGACACGGTTCAAGGTTGGTCAAAACTAAAAGACTTTGAATATACGGGTACGATGTCTGGTTTTTAATTAGATACGCTTGTAAAAAACCCGCCATATGCGGGTTTTTCTTCTAGTGGGTACCGCTTATTCTGCGTTTAGGGCACTGATTAATTTTTGGTGTAAGCCACCGAAGCCACCATTAGACATGATCACAACCGCATCGCCCTCGCCTGCTTCACTGACGATGGTATGGATAATGTCATCTAATGTACGTGCGACCACGGCCTTGTTGGGTGCAGCTGCAATGACAGGTTGCAAGTCCCAGTCCAAACCTTCTGGTTGATACCAAATCACTTCATCGGCCAAACGTGCAGAGTGTGCGAGTCCATCTTTATGGCTTCCCATGCGCATGGTATTTGAACGAGGCTCAATAATTGCCCACAACTTACGTTCGCCTAAACGCTTACGTGCGCCTTCTAGCGTAGTATCAATTGCGGTTGGGTGATGGGCAAAGTCATCATACACTTCAACGCCACGTACTGTGCCTAAAAGCTCCATACGGCGCTTCACGCCGCCAAAGTTAGACAGTGCTTCGCACGCTGTTTCAATGCTCACGCCGACGTGTTCAGCCGCAGCGATAGTCGCCAAAGCATTGGCTACGCTGTGCTGCCCTGTCATGTTCCATTGCACCGTGCCTTTCACCACGCCGTGTTGGAGTACTTTAAAGTGTGAACCATCCGCACTGAGTTGTTCGGCATACAATTCAGACTTGTCGTGGGCCTCTAAAGAGGTACGAACCACAGGTGTCCAACAGCCCTGCTCTAAAACTTCATCAATATTGCTTTCAGTAATTGGAGCAATGATACGACCCTCACTTGGAATGGTACGAACCAAGTGATGAAATTGTTTTTGAATCGCTGCTAGATCATCAAAAATATCGGCATGGTCAAATTCAAGGTTATTTAAAATGGCTGTTTTAGGGTGGTAATGCACAAACTTCGAACGTTTGTCGAAAAAGGCAGAATCATATTCATCGGCTTCGACACAGAAATATTTACCACCACCTAAACGCGCACTTTCAGAGAAACCTAAAGGTACACCGCCAATCAGGAAACCTGGCTCTAAACCCGCCTGATCCAACACCCAAGCCAACATAGTGGTGGTGGTGGTTTTACCGTGGGTCCCTGCTACACCAAGTACGTGTTTGCCTTGGAGCACATGATCGGCCAAAAATTGTGGGCCTGAAATATACGGTAAGCCTTCATTGAGCATGTATTCAACTGCATCAATCCCGCGTTTCATCGCGTTGCCGACGATGACTAAATCAGGATGCGGTTGTAAATGACTGCGGTCATAACCTTGCATTAAGGTAATGCCTGCATTTTCGAGCTGGGTGGACATGGGAGGATAAACATTTAGATCCGAACCCGTCACTGTGTGGCCAAGATCACGTGCTAAAAGCGCTAAAGACCCCATAAAGGTGCCACAAATACCCAAAATATGCAGATGCATTCCGCCTCACTCCACTGCTTTTATAGACACATCACGTATTGTTGGTGCTGTTGTCGTGATTAATTCGATGTGAAAGCAACCATAGCAAGGCGCTTAGCGAAAAGATAGTGATTCTTGTATCTAATCGTTTAATTATTCTGCGGCTTGAAAAACGCTTTTATTTTGTAAAAAAGCTGGCTGAAAAGTGCAATATTTGCTGAATTTCCTAGCAAAAAACGTAGAATAAAATGCTCCTAAACTCAGCGATTTTGCTTCATGTCCCTGCCCTTTATTTTATTGATTATTGCCAACTGTTTTATGACACTCGCATGGTATGGACATTTAAAATTTTTACCGGGTGTACCGCTTTGGCAAGCCATTTTATTTAGTTGGTTCATTGCCTTGGTAGAATACAGTTTTATGATTCCTGCGACCCGTATGCTGTCGCAGCAAGGCTGGTCGATGGGCGAAATGAAAATCACCCAAGAAGTGGTGACTTTATTGGTTTTTGTGCCCTTTATGCTTTTCTTATTTAAACAGCCCTTTAAGCTTGATTATTTGTGGGCGGGACTGTGTTTATTTGGTTGTGTGTATTTTGTTTTTCGCAGTCAATAAATTAAAAAATGAAGCTACAGTCCTCTTTTTATTTAAGTTTTATGCTTTAGCCTAAAAAAACAAGAAAAATCTGCATTTAGTTGTACGGTTAAATTTTGGAGAGCTGAAAAATCAGTCTATAATACGGGGCTCTTATTAAAGCTTGGCGCTAGTCGAGATTTATCTCTCTTAACTATCTCTGGAAACATTGCAATGAATGCGGCCGCTTCACAAGACACTCCTCTCGTTGGAATTATCATGGGTTCTCAATCAGATTGGGCCACTCTCGAACACACTGCCAATATGCTTAAGCAACTTGGTGTCCCATTTGAAGCGGAAGTTGTGTCTGCGCACCGTACGCCAGATCGTCTTTTTGAATATGCAGAGCAAGCACGTGACCGTGGTATCCAAGTGATTATTGCGGGTGCAGGCGGTGCGGCGCATTTACCAGGAATGTGTGCGGCGAAAACTGATTTGCCTGTACTGGGTGTGCCAGTGAAGTCTTCGATTTTAAACGGTGTCGATTCACTGTTATCGATTGTGCAAATGCCAGCAGGTATTGCAGTGGGTACTTTGGCGATTGGTCCAGCAGGCGCAACCAATGCCGCGATTATGGCAGCACAAATTTTAGGTCTGACACGTCCTGAAATTGCAAAAAATGTAGCCGATTTCCGTGCTGCACAAACCGACAAAGTCGCAAGCAACAATATTCCAGGCCAAGCTTAATACGGGGCATTCCTCATGAATAAAACCATCGGTATTTTTGGTGGTGGGCAGCTGGGTCGCATGATGGCGCAAGCGGCTTTGCCACTAAATATTCAATGTACGTTCTTTGATGTGAGTACAGACTGCCCTTCAGCGGCTTTAGGAACCGTGATTTCAAGCAAAACTGAAAATGGTTTACAAGACTTTATTGCCAGTGCAGATGTCTTCAGTCTTGAGTTTGAAAATACACCTTTGTCAGATGTTGATGTTTTGACCAAGCAAAAAGATATGCATCCGCCGCGTCAGGCTTTAGCCATTGCACAGCATCGCTTGTCTGAAAAAGCGTTATTTGATGAGCTTGAGATTCCTGTTGCGCCTTATAAAGCGGTAGATTCACTAGAAAGCTTAAGCGCTGCGGTTGCTGAGCTAGGTTTACCGATTGTGCTGAAGACAGCCACAGGTGGCTATGATGGCAAAGGTCAATTTGTATTGCGCTCTGAACAACAAATTGAACATGCATGGGCTGAATTAGGCCCTGCTGGAAGTTTAATTGCAGAAAGCTTTGTGACCTTCTCGCGGGAAGTTTCGATCATTGCGGTACGTGGTCAAAATGGCGATGTGAAAACGTGGCCATTGGCTGAAAACCATCACCATCATGGTATTTTGTCGCATTCGATTGTCCCAGCACCGAATAGTGCGGACTTACAACCCGTTGCACAAGACTATATCACTCGCCTATTGAATCATTTGAATTATGTTGGCGTGTTGACCTTAGAACTGTTTGTCACAGACAAAGGTTTGTATGCCAATGAAATGGCGCCACGTGTGCATAACTCAGGACACTGGTCGATTGAAGGCGCAGTATGCTCTCAGTTTGAAAACCATATTCGTGCAGTCGCAGGCTTACCCTTGGGTTCAACTGAAGTGGTTCGCCCTACGGTCATGATCAATATTATTGGTCAGTATCCACAGTCTGAACAAGTCTTGGCCTTAGAAGGTGTACATCTACATCTTTATAATAAGGAAGAACGTGAAGGTCGTAAGATTGGTCACCTGACTTTAATGCCGAATGATACAGCTCAACTCACGACGCTATGTCGTCAGTTGGCGAAAATTTTACCAAATCCATTGGCACTGAGCGAAGATATGACCATCTAAAGCTTCAGTTGTTGTTAAAAAAGGCGATCACAAGAGTGGTCGCTTTTTTATTTAGATTCATTCAGGCATGATTGCGCCTCTTCGAAAAAAGTGACCGTTAATCGGATCAAAATTAAAATAAATTGCGTGTTTTTTATCCGTTTAGATAAAATTAGCGCATAAAAAAATAAACTGAAAGCAAAATAAAGCGAGTTTTGTACAGAGATGCACGTTTTAAAACAGAGCCCACAATTGAATGTGACACAGGTTTTCACCTAAAAAAGTGAAACAGCAGAGATCTCTATCAACCTGGGTGTGTGGATATCTTTTTAAGTCTATTTTGAATTTAAAAAATAGAAGTAAAATTTTGAATTCAAAAGTGAGTTTTAAATTTAAATCGGGCGTTTAAATTTGAAATGAATTTAAAAGTTTTGATGTTGTTTGAATTTAAATTCAAAACAATAAATTTAAAGACTGCTGAATGAATTTAAAGTTTTGAATTTAAAAATATTGAGCTTTAGTTGTGGTGGTTGATTCTCTATATATTATTGATTATTAATGTTAAATAAAATTTGTGGATAAATGAATTTAAAACAAGATGATTGAATTTAAATTATATGCTGAGTCCGAGGTTGCTTTTGAATTCAAAAGCTGAGATTTGTGGTGCTGTGGATAAGTGGTTTTAAATTTAAAAGATAGTTTTGAATTCAAACCAGAATGAATATTCATTTACGTTTTGATTCAGAAAAGTGAAATCGAAAGTGTTAAGGTAAAAAGCATAATTTAGAGATAAAGAATCATTAGGGATTTTATGCACCGTTTTGCTTTTCTTTTAGGTTCATTTTTTTTAGCGGCGACTCAGGCGAATGCTGAGCTCATTATTAATGGTCAAAAAATTACAGGCAGTTCAAATGTCGCAACTTCCGATTATAGTCCTCAGAATTCATTTCAACGCTGTATTGCCAATTTAAAAAGCCAAGCGATTTCGAATGGTGTGTCTGCGTCCACTTATGATCGCTACACGCAAAATTTAGCGCCTGATTATTCTGTGATTGAAAAATTAAATTACCAACCTGAATTTTCCACGCCGATTTGGGATTATTTGTCAGGATTGGTGGATGATGAGCGTGTTGCAGTAGGTCGGCAAAAATTGGTTCAGCATCGTGAAGTGTTGAATCGCGTTGCGGCAGCGTATGGTGTGCCTGCCGAGACCGTGGTTGCAGTGTGGGGTGTTGAAAGTAATTTTGGCGATATTTCAGGTAAATATCCATTATTACAAGCGCTAGGCACATTGAGCTGTGAAGGGCGCCGCCAAAGCTATTTCCGTGGAGAGTTTTTTGCCGCTATGCGTATTTTACAGCGAGGCGATTTAACTGAATCACAACTGAAAGGCTCGTGGGCAGGTGCGTTTGGCCATACCCAGTTTATGCCATCAACGTATGAAGAGTTGGCCGTCGACTTTGATGGTGATGGACGTCGTGATTTGGTGTCGAGTACCACAGATGCTTTGGCATCAACAGCCAATTTCCTCAAAAAACGCGGTTGGCAAACTGGGCAACCTTGGGGATTTGAAGTGAAAAATCCGCAAGCGATCTCTCTGAGTGGTGAAAGTCGTCGCAATAAGAAGTCCTTATCTTACTGGGTGCAGAATGGCTTGGTACGCGCAGATGGTTCAGCATTAATTCAAGGCAATTTATCTTCTAGCTCTCAAGCGGGGCTGATGGCACCTGCTGGTGAAAATGGTCCACTGTTTTTAGTGTTTAAAAACTTTGATGCAATCTATAGTTATAACGCAGCAGAAAGTTATGCATTAGCGATTGCGCATTTGTCAGACCGTTTACAAGGGCAAGGTGGGTTTAGTACAGCTTGGCCAACCGATGATGCAGGCACTTCACGTTCTGAACGTCGTGAAATTCAGCAGTTTTTACTGAATCGTGGCTATGATATTGGCGCGGTGGATGGTTTGATTGGTGATAAAACTCGTCAAGCGATTCGACAGGAGCAAATCCGTTTAGGTTTAAGTCCGACGGGACGAGCGGGACAGCAAATTTTAAAAGCCTTTCGGCAGGAAAATGCCAAGTTGATGATGCGTTAACATTAACAGCAAAAAATCGCTGAGATAGATAAAAAGCCAGTTGGTTATTCACTTGACTGGCTTTTTTGATTTGCTCGGGTTGCGTCTAAAAGACCAGAAGCACTTTGATGTTTAAACCGCGGTAATCGTCCCGAGAATACGGTTACCTTGTGCGCCTGTCACTGTCGGTAAGTTGCCGCTGAGTTGATGGATAAAGCGCATAGCCAACCAAGCAAAGGCGGTTGCTTCTACCCACGTTGGAGCTAAGCCAATGGCGGAGGTGGTTTGTACAGACCAATTGTGTTTACGTAAGCGCCAGCGTAATTGTTCTAAAAGATGCGAGTTATACGCACCACCGCCGCAGACGTAGACTTCACCAGTATCCATATCGGAGCGATAGATGGCTTTTTTAATGGCGCGCGTGGTGAGCTTCATTAAGGTGGCCTGAACATTTTCAGGACTATCTTCAAGCTCGTCATATTCAAGGTCATTGCGCCAGTCTGCAATTTGTTCATCTAACCATTCGAGGTTAAAGTCTTCACGGCCAGTGCTTTTTGGTGGTTCTTTAGAAAAATACTCATGTGCTTGGAGCCGATCGAGCAAACTGCGAATCGGATGGCCGTAGGCTGCCCAATTGCCATTTTCATCATAGGGCTGTCCAGTAAAGCGTTCACACCAAGCGTCCATTAAAATGTTGGCTGGGCCTGTATCAAAACCGTAGACCTGATCAGGTTGGCCTGCGGGTAACATACTGACATTGGCAATGCCGCCTAGGTTTAAGATGACGCGATGAATGCTTTCATGTTGGAACATATCTTGGTGAAAAGCAGGAACCAACGGGGCACCTTGTCCACCTGCGGCCATATCACGACGTCGAAAATCTGAAATCACAGGAATTTGGGTGATTTCAGTGATGATGTTTGGGTCACCAATTTGCAGGGTAAAGCCATGCTCTGGGCGGTGGCGAATGGTTTGTCCATGTGAGCCAATCGCTTTGATTTGACTACGATCTAAATGACTTTGCTCAATCAGTTGATTGATGCCTTCGCCAATCATCTTTGCTAAAGCCACATCTGCCTTGCCCATACGGTCGATTTCGTTGTCACCGGGCAAGGTGAGTGCCATCAGTTCATCGCGTAAATCTGGGTCGAAAGAAAGAGTGAGGGTGGCGTGAAGCTGCAATGGATCAAAAGAAGCAGCAACAATATCAACACCATCCATGCTGGTGCCGGTCATTACCCCAATATAGATCGCTGTCATGATTATTCTAAAGCCTGCAATGTGCTGAAAAAGTGTTAGTATATCGCACAAATTGAATAACTGATGTGTTTGGGTTTTGTGATGTCAAATTTCCTGCCGGCTGAAGAACAACTTGCTCTCATTCAACGAGGCACGCATGAAATTATTTCTGAAGAAGATCTTCTGAAGAAATTAAAAGAAAATCGTCCTTTAAAAATTAAAGCGGGCTTTGACCCGACTGCGCCTGACTTGCACTTGGGGCATACGGTTTTAATTAATAAATTGAAAACTTTCCAAGACTTGGGTCATGACGTGACCTTCTTGATTGGGGACTACACCGCGATGATCGGTGACCCGACTGGAAAAAGTGCAACACGCCCACCATTGTCGCGTGAGCAAGTGCTTGAAAATGCAAAAACGTATCAAGAACAGGTGTTTAAAATTCTTGATCCAAATAAAACCAAAGTGCGTTTTAACTCTGAATGGTTTGCCGAAAAAACGGCTGCTGACTTGATTCAATTGGCCTCACAGCAAACGGTTGCACGTATGCTTGAGCGTGATGACTTCACCAAGCGTTATAACAACCATCAACCGATTGCAATTCATGAGTTTTTGTATCCATTGGTTCAAGGCTATGACTCGATTGCCCTTGAGGCGGATGTTGAATTAGGCGGTACAGACCAAACCTTTAACTTATTGATGGGGCGTACACTTCAAGGTCGTTATGATCAAGAAGCACAAGTGTGCATTACTGTACCAATCCTTGAAGGTTTAGACGGTGTGAACAAAATGTCTAAGTCTTTGGGTAACTATATTGGCGTATTTGATGCACCAGGCGCGATGTATCAAAAAGTCCTTTCGATGCCAGATGCATTAATTGAACGCTATTTCGATTTACTCAGCTTTAAATCCGTTGAAGACATTAAAGTCCTGCTAAACGAAATTGCTGAAGGGCGTAATCCACAAGAAGTGAAAAAGATTCTTGCGCTTGAGTTGGTAGAGCGTTTCCATGGTGCAGAAGCGGCAGAAAATGCACATAAAGGTGCAGGCAATCTGATTACTGAGGGTGAGTTACCCGAAGGAACACCTGAAGTGACAATTTCACGTGCAGAATTTGGTGGCGAGTTGTTTATTGCAACAATTCTTCGCGTAGCCGGTTTAAACCCAAATGCTGCAGCGGCAAAAGATGCCGTGGGTCGTGGTGCGGTCAAAGTCGATTGGAACGTGGTCGATATGAGTTTCTCTGTTAAAGAAAATGTCACTTTAATTATCCAGTCGGGTAAAAAAGCCATTGCGAAAGTCACTTTTACAGACTAAGTCAGTGCATATATATGCTTTAAGTCATTGATATAAAAGCAGGCTTCGGCCTGCTTTTTATTTTTTAATCTTTATAAAAAAATCAAATAAATAAATTCAAAAAAAACCTTATAAAAACAATGCTTAATTTTTTCCAAAAATATTGCAATTTAAAATGAGTGTGTATAAGATTTCAACGTCTAGTTGATGTTTTTAACATCGCTAGAAGGGTCAATAAGAATAACTCTCCACAGTTTTCAAGTCTCTTCCCTAAGGGGCTTTTTAAGATAACTACAATAATGACATCTATGGATCAGATAACGATCTAACTCCGAGGAAGAGGTTTTGGGAGAGATCTCTTCCTTTTTTATTGGCAAAAATTTAGTTTTTAAAATCAGTTTCTCGCAGACAAATAACGAGTTGTCATAAAAGTTAGGTGCAACAGACTTTTCAATAAAGATGGTCATTACCTTACAGTATATAGCACAGCGTTTTCTACTTATATCCAGATGCTCTGTATCATTAAGCTTTATCGTGGCTGTTATTTCAGCTCTGTCTTGAATTATTTTGATTGAGATGTGCATAGAAGAGGGTTTTGCTATTTATGCGAATGAAATAAAAACAGACTAAGCACTCCATTCTTGTTAAATAATTAGGTGCCTTTGTAGCGATGTGGCAGTTTTTCAGCTTAGGCATGTATCAAATATAAAAGAACTACGTCTTTAGAAAGATGATTTATCAAAAATACAGAGATGAACGGAATACAGAGTGATTTTAAGTCTGAAAACAACGTTGCTAGAAGATTGGTAAGACTCTGCTGAAAGAAAAAATAAATGCTAAGGCTTAAATTTCAAGCTTAAAAGACTTTTAAAGATTGGAAATGAAATGCTCATGTTGAAAGAAATAAGAGAAAAAATGATAAATATGATCAAAAAATAGATGAAAAATACGATTTTTCTTAAGTTTTGTAGAAAAAACCAACGCCCGTTTCAAATAAGTGAATTTGGGGGTTGCAAAGCTTTAGAAATCCTCTAGAATGCACCCCATACCGACGAGATAGACGGAAATGAACGAAGCACGAAGTGCTGAGTTGTTAAGTATATTGAGTCCGGCTTCTAGCACTGACGAGGTGTTGGAAAGATCATTAAGAGATTATGAAGAACAACTTGTGTGGATTTTTACTGATTGATCGATCGAAAATATTTCATTGATTGATGGTAAGAATTACTCGAAGTTTATTTGAGAAATATTTGTCAGAAA
>NZ_JAGFEV010000014.1:0-50868 GCF_039655985.1 Acinetobacter sp. BWR-L5
TTTGAGTGCTTGTGGTAGTTGACGCAGTGATTTAAGTTTAGCCTTGTAAGCTGTGAGCTGTGCTGCTGTGGGTAGTTCACCAAAGAAGATCAGGTAAGCGACTTCTTCAAACTGGCAGTTTTCTGCTAAGTCTTGAACATCATAACCGCGATAGGTGAGACCTGCTCCGCTTTTGCCTACGGTTGATAGTGCTGTCTTTCCTGCGACTTGTCCGCGCAATCCTGCGCCTGTGAGGACTTTTCCTTCAGCCATTTTTAATTCTCCTGTTTAAACAGCTTGTCTAATGTGTTTTCAAAGGTGTGATAATCCAGAAATTCGTAGAGTTCTTTGCGCTGTTGCATTTTGTCGAGCACATTAACTTGGGTTCCGTCGTTACGGATGGCATGCATGACTTCAAGTGCTGCCTTTTGCATGGCGCGGGTCGGTGACAGTGGGTACAGCACCATTGAGATGCCTTGTTCTGCCAGTTGTTCTTTGGTGTAGTATGGGGTATCGCCAAACTCGGTGATGTTGGCCAGTACTGGAACACCGACTGCATCACAGACGGTTTTGTACATGGTAATGTCAGTCATTGCTTCAGCAAAGATCGCATCAGCACCGGCTTCTACACAAGCACAGGCACGGTCAATCACCGCTTGTAGGCCTTCTTTTTGTAGAGCATCGGTACGTGCCATCACCACAAAGTTTGCATCGGTTTTAGCATCGACTGCAGCTTTTACGCGGTCAACCATTTCTTGTTGGGTGACGATTTCTTTGTTTGGACGGTGGCCACAACGTTTTTGGGCCACTTGGTCTTCGATGTGAACTGCGGCTGCCCCTGCGGCAATCATTTGTTTCACAGTGCGGGCAATGTTAAATGCCCCACCCCAACCGGTGTCGATATCGACCAGTAACGGGGTGTCTACACGTTCGGTAATGCGGCGTACATCTTCCAAAACATTATCCAGACTGGTCATGCCTAAGTCAGGCAATCCATAAGAGTAGTTGGCTACACCAGCACCCGAAAGGTAGATGGCCTTGTAGCCCACCTGTTTCGCCATCATTGCTGCATAAGCATTGACTGTACCGATAATTTGTAAGGGTTTTTCCACTTCTAGTGCTTGTCTAAATCTTAAGCCTGCAGATTTTTGTTCTGTCATCGTCCTTTCCTTGAAGCGTTATGAATGAATGTGAAGTGTTGTTTATTCCACTGCGAGTAAAATTGAGCCATAGGTCGCTCGTAAATCTTTTTTCAGGACTTTGCCTGTGCCGCCAACGGGAATACTATCCACAAAAACTACGCGATCGGGGATTTGCCATTTTGCAATTTTGCCCGTGTAATAATCCAGAAGTTCAGCTTCTGATACCTGACTGACTGCGGCCTTTTTAGCAATCAGAATAGGCCGTTCATCCCATTTTGGATGGGTCGCGGCAATCACCGCCACCATATCAATTTCAGGATGTGCGATGGCAATATTTTCCAGCTCGACTGAGGAAATCCACTCTCCGCCTGATTTGATCAAATCTTTAGAACGGTCACTGATGACCATATAGCCATCTTGGTTAATAGTTGCCATATCACCCGTATCGAACCAGCCATCTGCGGTGAGTGCATTGCTAAATTGATCGAAATAAGACTCTACGATCCAGTGCCCTTTAATTTGCAAATGTCCGGTAGTTTGTCCATCCGTAGCCAATTCGGTACTACCCTTTTCAGCATCACAAATTCGAATGCTGACCCCAAACGGTGGGCGACCTTGTGCATAACGCAAGCTCGATTGGGACGAGTCATCCAACTGCAAATGTTTGGCCTTGAGTTGATTCACAACACCCAAAGGGCTGGTTTCCGTCATACCCCATGCATGTATAGTTTCACACTGAAAATCATCTTTAAATGTTTTCAGCATTGACGGTGGGCAAGCTGCCCCGCCGACCACGTTGCGTTTTAAGCTGTCGAGTTTGCTGCCAGATTGCTTCGCTGCTGTAAGCAGTCCTTGCCAAATGGTCGGTACACCTAAAGCCGTCGTCACTTTGTATTGATCAATCAACTGAACCAAACTTGCTCCATCTAACATCGGCCCCGGTAGCACCATACTGCAACCGACCATGGCCGCGGCATAAGGCGTACCCCATGCGTTGACATGGAACATAGGAACAACAGGCAAAATGCAATCTTGTGCTGAAAAATTAAATGAATCGGGTAAACAGGTTGCGTAACTATGCAAAATAGTAGAACGATGACTGTATAAAACACCTTTAGGATTCCCGGTCGTACCCGAGGTATAACACAGTGAACTGGCTTTAGTTTCATCCAGTTCAGGCCACTCAAAATGTTCACTTTGTTGTGCGATTAACTCATCATAAAACAGCACTTCAGGTAAGGCTTTTTGAATGTCTTCATCATAAGCATCGAGGCAGATAAAATGCTCTACATAGGGAATGGATGGTTTAATAGACAACACTAGATTTAGAAACGTTTTATCAAAAATCAAAGCCTTATCATTTGCATCATTGATAATATAACTAAGCTGCTCAGGAAAAAGACGTGGGTTAATGGTATGGCAAACCAGCCCACTGCCTGATATGCCATACCACGTTTCTAAGTGACGATGATTATTCCATGCAATGGTGGCTACACGGTCACTGACAGCAAAACCAAATGTCTGCAATACATTGGCAAAGCGCTTTGAGTTTTTAGCAATTTGTCCCCAGTCTGTATGCAGCATCGACCCATCAGTATTTTTGGAGATAATGGCTGTATCTGCATGATAACGAGCAGCATGTTCAATCAGGCTGCTAATCAACAAAGGTTGAAACATCATATTTCCAATCATCAGAAACTTCCTTTTTAAAAATCTTTTTTAGACTTATTGTTTAAGATCCGCATATGATCGGTCTTGGTCATTTGTTTTTTTAAAATACTGTCTTTTTCCATCTTCATTTTGTCATTTGGTTGCGTTATTTAGTCATTTAGTCACTTATGCACAAAAAACTTAAATCTTCTAATTTATTGTTTTAAATCATTATTTATACAAATATTCAATATTATAAAAAGTGATAATTAACTCAAAACAAATCTGAGAGACATGCACCTGATTTCATATAATTTTTTAATAATTGAATAAAAAACACGTTGCGTAAGGTCAAGTTGGAATAGAGCTACACTCTAATGAATTCCAAAAAGACGTCCTATGAGGAATTTAAGGAGATAATGCAAATGTGGACAGATTGAATAATTTTAAGCACTGATCAAATGACAAAGACATGGTTTGAGATATACAGACGGAGTTTTATCTGCACACTTTAAGCATGCAGATTCATACGTCTCCAACGCCCTGGCGTGATGCCATACCAACGCTTAAATGCACGAGTGAAATTGGCTTGGTCGTCATAACCTACTTGATTGGCTACTTCTATAATCATGAGTTTTTTATTTTTAAGTAACTCCGCTGCAATTTTCTTGCGTGTCGCTTCAAGCAAGGCTTCAAAACTGGTCTGATGTTTATTTAAGTAACGGTACAGCGTAAAACGGTGAATCGAAAAATATTCAGCCACACGTTCGACATTACAACTTCGGTGCGGCAATAATTCCTCAATAATTTTACAAATCTGACCAATCATGTCGACACGATCGTGGCTTTGCAGTTCAGACAGATGCTGACGCAAAAATTGATCTAACTGACTGTCATGCCCTGCTCTTTTTTGATCCAGTTGTTCCTGCGGAAATAAAATTTCGTGCTGTGACTGACTAAACCACACAGGACAACCAAATGCTTTTTCGTACAGATGCGCACACTTCGGCTTTGGGTAAGAGATGCGCACTAATGCTGGACGCCAAGATTTCCCCAAAATCAGCTCGATAATAGACACCATCGCAACCAAATAAGCAGTTTGATATTGTTCTTTTCCGGGAATGTCACCATCGATATGCATGCAAATCCGTGCATAGCCATCATCTTCTTTCAAATCTAATTTTTGCCCTCTGTACCACATACTGCCGTACTGAAAGAGGCTCTGCATGGCATCCCGCATGGTCGCGGCATTCAGCACCAGAAAACGTAATGGCCCAATATTTGAAAATTGTGCTTTTTTCCCAATGACTAAACCCAAATGATCACAGCCTGTTAGTGCTTCAACGGCTTGAAAAATACTGCCCTGTGTTTGCAGAGAAATCGGCAATAAATTGTTTTTTAAGTCTTCGCGCTGAATCCCAAAATGTTCAAATACAGTACGTGCATCAAAACTATGTTCTTCTAAATAGTTGGCAATCAGGTTCAAAATACCAATGGGATTGGACTGTGGTTGTCGTGTTAAATCGATACTGTGCATAGTTCCCTCTATATATGTCGATATATTCAGCACATGACTGCCTGATATGCCTATTCATTTTGAATATTTAATACTTCGAATATGCTTTCAAAATTTGGATTGCACTTCAGTCCAGTTCAAATGCAACGAATCATGGTCTGTTTAAACCATGATTCAGATGAGCCGAATCTTCACTTGCAGACAAATATCCTAGCTCTTTTTAAAAATTAACTTTGAAAGCGAGCGAGGCAAAATCTCGGTCATCGATGGTACTGAAGTCATTTGAACCAAAGAAACTGGTATAAGCCATTTCTGCGGTATATCGTTGGCGGTATGTTGCAGATACTGCTGCGGCAACACTCATTTGACCTTCCTGAAAGTTTTGGCTAAAGCCATCGACATCATGGCGGAATAAAACACTCGGGGTAATCACAGTTGCAGGCAGCAAATCTTTATAGACTAAAGCACCGCGTAAACGGTATCCGTATGACCATTCTGTAAAAAAGCCTTCGGTATTACAGAAGCGTTCATTTAAACGGTCAATTTCATCATTGGACAGATGTGCCGTTCCATAAGGCGTACATTGGTTTGCTTTGGTTTCTGGATCATAAGCACCTGATGATAACTCACTACGTCCAAAAGCACCGACACGACCAAAACGGTTGTTGCCAATCTCACCGATATGATTCACCGCCAATTCGGCAGCCCAAGTAAAGGTATTGGCTCCAAGGACATTTGCTAGGCTATTCCCTGCACCGAATGAAAACTGGGTCACGGGTGCACGGGCATAACCTTGTAAATATTGCCCAAACTCTGCCGATGTTCCTGCATCTGTTAGTGGCGTATTTTTGTCTAAGACTTGTGCATAGACAATATCTGTCCCATTAAACTGCAAAGGCTGGTTGGGTTTATGGGTTAACTCACTAAACACAGAGGTCGTACCTACTTTGCCTGCCAAGCTAAGTCCATACATTTTGATGTCTTCAGGATAGATCGAGAAAAACTGTGCAGTACTAAAGTTTGCAGGTCCTGCCGCAGTTACGGCTGTCCCGTCAAAATTCGCAGTTCGATTGTGATAATTTGCAAAATACAGCCCGAGCTCAGCATTGTTCAACTTGGGCAACGTTTGCTTTAAGGAAAAACCATACTGTCCGCTGTCTTTGGCATAACGACTTTCACTACGCGGAATATAAGATTTGGCATCTAAAGCCGTGTCGGTAAGTTTATCGCCCGGCATCACAGTAATAACGATCGGCCCGCAGTTTTCTGGCACAAAGTCTGAAATGGCAAAGAATGTCCCACAGCCATCCACCACAGACGGTCTAAACTTAAACTGATAGAAACCTTCAAATTTCAAATGTTCATTGATTCCTGCTTCAAAGGAAAACATTTCAGTTGGAATCACACGCTCTCGTGCATCACCACCGGGACGATTCATTGCAGCATAATCAAAAGCGCTGACACTATTGAGTCCATTTTGGAAGAATTGTGATTTACCCCACTGCAAGGTATGTTTGCCCAGTTTAATATTGGCACTTTGCCCATTATCTAAAGCAAAATTTTTCCAAACATAGGCATCCCACAAGTCGATGCCCTTAAATTTCGCCAGTCGAGGCCACGCTGAATCATCAAAGGCTTTTAAATCGCCTTCACCTGTTTCATAAGCATGGTCATACCAATATTTCGCACTGACCACTGCACCCTGCTGCTTTCCTTTTAAATTCAGCTCGCTAAAACCTTTCACCACTTGTGAAATCACATCGCCTTCATTAAAGTTCACGCGACCGTCATCACCATTGATATCAATGCTATGGCCTTCTTTTCCAATATGATTTGCATCAGGTTTATAGACCAATGAACTAGACGCCTCTTGGGTACTCCAGTTTGTCCCAAAGCTAAGAACGGTTTTGGTTTCAAGCTTCCATTCCTCATTGAGATCAAAACTCGCTGCTGAAACTTCCGAGATCACTAAAGCAAGGCTTAAACAAAGAACCGTTTTTTTCATCAATGAAATATGATTATTTTGTCTGTTTAAAGACACAATTTGACCGACCATATCATCTCCATATCGATATGATTTATTTTTAAATACTGTGTTTTATTTCCATACAAACGCTAAAAATTACTGGCGATTACACCTAGATATGCCACAAATAACGTTTCACTAAATTCAACATCTTCTCTCCATATCTCTATTTATTCTGTAAAGCCATCCTTTGGCTCGGGATTTAAATTAACTGTTTTAAAATGTTCAAATTTGTCTTTTGGTCATGCAAATTTGTCTTTTGGTCATTTGCATGGATTGATTTTTCGAGATTGAAATTCAAAGGTAAAATCTGTGCCTTGACTAAGAAACTTGCTCTATGGACAAAGCATCCAACTGCAAGATCAATTGTTCCGCCTGCGGCCAATCGCCAAAACCTGCTGCTGGGTTCAAATGCCCTACAGCACCTGCATTGACCAACTGACTGCCCCATGTTTCTGCCATTGCTGCAACGGCTTGATACTGCGCTAAATGGTCATTGGTACTCGCCACCACAATGCTTGGAAATGGCAGTTTTTGAGTCGGTAATGGACTCCATCCTTCAGTTTTAAGAACCTCAGGACTTGGATAATGCTCAGGCCAGCTTTCTGCCAAGTCGGGCGGTGTAACCAGCAACGCCCCTTGGATATCATGCTGATGCAACGCAGCCCAATGCACAGTCATCAACACACCTGCGCTATGCGCCACCAAAATAACCGGCCCTTCAATTTTTTTCAGCTCGGCTTCAATGCGAGCAACGCGGTTTGCACAATTCAATTTATCCGTTTCTGCTGGCGGGACGGCGCGAACTTTTACAAGTTTCGCCTCAAGCAATGTTTGCCAATGTGCAGCAACATGATCACGCAAACCCGGAATAATGAGGACTGTTGTCTGTGTAAATATTTTTTCCATGGATACACCTATTTAAGCCTGATGCTTTTTAATCAATGCGATGCATTGTTGTATCCAACATAGAGGGATGGTCGCCAATTCGATATACATAGGGCGACATTTGCTTTTCATTTGATGACAAATCATCAAATCTATAACATTTTAGAATACACCTCATGAATATTTTAAATATTTGATTTTAATAATATAAGTAAAAATTTTAGTTTAATTTATGCAACACATTTCATGTTTTTCTTCAAATTTTGCCGATTGCTTAAAAAAATAACTGCCTCAATAATACGCTTGCGTTTCAGTAAGGATCCGCTGAAACCATAAAAAAAATAGCAAATGAAAAGGAAATTAAAATGAGTCAAATCTGTAAAATAGTCGTGCCTTTTGCATGCCTATTGTCAGTAAATTTTGCTTATGCGGATTCTACAAACTTTAAACGTTGGGCAGTTAGTGCAGGCTGGATGCATGTCATGCCTCAGGGGAAGGCGAACTCCACCCATGTCACAACGGCTGTTAAAGAAGGTGGCAGTTATGGTGTCGGGTCTTTATATGGTGCGGATCTGGGCAAATATGCATTAAATGGCGACACGCTGGATGACTCCTTGGGCAGATTGATGTTTAAATCTTTTGTCAGAAATAGTCAAAAAGATCCAAACTATAAAGTGCCTGACGGTTTTATGAAAGGTGCTAGAGCCGATATCACGGGCATTTCGGACTATACTGCTGATGGTGGTATGGAAATCGATGATACCGACACACTGGGTCTGACCTTGAGTTATTTTGTCAATGACAATGTCTCTTTAGAACTGGTGGGCGGAATTCCTCCTAAAGTCGATGTAAAAGGCGTAGGTGAAATTCGAGCAACCGCTTTGTCTACCTCGAATTCATCTCACCTGCCTCCGTTCTCGCCACCTACCTATTTTGATGGTTTAGAACTGCTCAAAGACACTTTAATTACAGACCTTGGTGCGCATGGCACGGTTGCTGAAGTGACTGCGTGGACACCAGCAGTCACAGCAAAATACCACTTCGGCACTTCGGGTAAAAATAAGTTCCGCCCATTTGTAGGCGCGGGTGTGGTGTATGGACATTTCAATAAATTAAAGCTCAACGGTGGTGTCGAAGAAGATCTGATCCAAGCGGGCTACATGATTGATAATATTTTGAATGACCGCGCAGGTGAAGCACTACATGGCGGCAAAGGTAGCTCTACGGCTACTCCTGAGGTGAAAGTCAAAACCAGTGATGCCTTCGCACCTGTACTGACCGCAGGCTTTACCTATGACTTTACCGACCGTTGGTTTAGTACAGGTTCACTCAGCTATATGCCTAACTTTAATAATGTCGCAACTGTGACTGTCACCGACACCTCTACAGGTCGACAATTAATTAAGTCCACCACCAAGATTGATCTTGACCCATTAGTGACTTATGTCGGGGTTGGCTATCGCTTCTAAGTGGTAGAAAATACTGAACCTCTCAAATGAAACATCGCATTCAGATTTTGATCATCTCAGGCAGGTCATTTTGCCCACCCAAATCAATCTCTGAAAATGCTCTCGTTTGAGACTCTAGCTATCGCATTTTATTTAAAGGCTAATTCTTATTCGGTATAGGAATTAGTCATTTTTAAATCTGAACAGTTTCTTGATAAAATAAAGCCTATTTTAATCAAAAATCCGCACAACTTAAGTACAGAAACTGATACTTTTATAGTACTGGATATTGCTTAAAAATAAGTTCAGTCAGGACGACTGAAGTAAAAATAGGGAGCTTAAAGTGATTCCACTTGCCCATACGGCTGTACTCAAAAATTATTTGAATGTTAGCCAACAGTTCAACTTCAATCCTTATTATTTGCTTTCTAATGCAGGGCTTAATCCTGCACAGCTCAATGACCCGAAACAACGTATCCCTGTCGACAAAGCCATTGCGCTGTTAGAACAATCTGCTGAAATGAGCGGCTGCGAAGTATTTGGGCTGCTTATGGCGGAACAGCGTCAAATTGCCGACTTTGGTGAATTGAGTCTATTATTAAGTTATCAGCACACTTTGCGAGATGCGCTACAAACCATTGTTATGTATAGAAACTTCATCAATAATGCGCTCGAGATGTATATTGAAGAAGCTGGAAATACGGTGATTATTCATTTGGAGGTGGTTGGCGCATCGACCGAATACAGCCGCCAAGCCATTGAATTGGCTTTGGGTGTCACCCATCGTTTTTGTGCCATGTTACTTTCGCAAAAATGGCGTCCTCTGGGCGTACATTTCACTCATAACGCACCACAAAACTTGGCTATTCACCAACGGGTTTTTGGTTGTGCTTTAGAGTTTGGTAGCGAGTTTAATGGCATTGTTTGTACGGTAGCAGAGCTCGATAAAGCCAACCCACAAGCCAATACCGCCATGGCTGATCATGCGAAGCGCTATCTTGATATTGATCTGCTGCAAAATGAAAATGAATCCTCCATTATTTTCGATATTCGAAAAAGTATTTATCTCCTTTTACCTATGGGACGTGCCACGATAGATCAAGTGGCACATTTACATGGGATCAATGTCCGGACCTTACAGCGCAGATTAGAGGCGTCTCAAACCAGTTTTAGTATTTTAACCAACGATGTGCGCCGGGCTTTAGTTTTCCGCTATCTGCAAAATATGAACTATTCTTTGGGACAAGTCTCAGACATTTTGGGCTATTCCATGCCAAGCTCTTTCACCCGTTGGTTTATTGGTCAGTTTGGCGTTTCACCCCTGGCTTGGAGAAATGACCATAAAAGCTCTACGCATTAATAAGCGCGTGAAAGAGATCCACTTGAAAATAAAGCTGATTCATCCTTTTTGAATGAATCATCTTTAATTATTTAAAAGTCCGTGTAATACATAGCATTTTGCCAGTCAGTGCGCTTCAATCACTGACTGGCAAATAAGTTACTGAGTAGCTCAATGTTGTAAAGTCATTAGAACATCCAATGCATCAGTAAAAGTACCAAGACCACAAGGAAAATACTCTCTCCCACCATCAATAAGATCGGTTTGATACCCACTGTCGCGAGTTCTTTAAACTGTGTTTTCATACCCAATGCACTGATGGAAATAATCAAACACCAACGCGATAGCTCATTCATACCACCTTGAACCACCACAGGCACCCAGCCGGTGCTGTTTACACAGGCCAAAATTAAAAAACCAACAGCAAACCATGGTAATAATGGCGGACGCGGCCCTGTGGACTCTACGCCTTGCATACGTGTAATCATGGCTGCGCAAATAATCACAGGCAATAACATCGCCACGCGCATGAGTTTGACCACCGTTGCGGTATCACCAGTTTCAGTCGACATGCTATAGCCCGCACCGACCACCTGAGCAACATCATGAATGGTTGCGCCCAAGAATACCCCTGCTTCAGTCGGCGATAAGGCCAACCATTCTGCAATCATCGGATACACAATCATGGCTATGGTCGACAGCGCCGAAACGCCAATCACCGTAAATAATGTCGCCTTTTCTTTTTGTGGATGGTTCGGTAAAGCAACCGATAAAGCCAGCGCAGCTGAAGCACCACAGATAGCCGTTGCACCGCCTGTCAGCATACCAAATAGTTTTTGAAAGCCTATTAACTTTGCAACGATAATTGAAACTGAAATCGTGACAATAATTAAGGTGATCACGAGTGCAATAGGCTGCCAACCCAATGCGGTGATTTGCGCTAAAGTAATCCGCATTCCGAGCAGTGCAATACCAATGCGCATTACCGTTCGTGCAGTGAATTCAATGCCTGCTTTACAACGGCCTTCAACCGACAAAAAACTCAGCCCCATACCCAGTAATAAGGCAAACAGCATGACAGGAGCACCATAGTGTTCCGATAAAAAACTTGCTGCTGCGGCTGCCACCAAGCTGATGCTAAAACCAGGTAGCAAAGTTTGGACTTTTTGACGAATATTGTCTGCATAGCTGAGGCTAAATTCGCTTGAACTATTCATACTGTTCTCCGCTATCTAGCATGATCAACACCTGATCACCAACCTTCTGTACAGGATAAGATGCTACACGGAGTTTCGTGGAGTTGAGTAGGTAGCCACTGGCCAAGTCAAAACGCAAACCGTGTGCACAACATTGAATGACTTTTCCTTCTAACTTGCCGCCACATAAGGACGCACCTTGGTGCGGGCAACTATCATCAATGGCATATAGCTGATGCGCAACGTTAAACAAAGCCAATGTCTTATCACCAACTTGCAAGAAGCAGCGCTCACCTAAAGCAGGGACTTTGGTTTGAGGGACTTCAAAATGTGTAGTCATGCTATTTCTCTCCGTTCGACCAGAGCATCGAGCATGGCTTGATAAAGTTCATCCGCAGGACGGGCACCGACCATGGCAAAGCTACGATCAAAAACAAAATACGGCACGCCTTTCCCTCCCGTATCACCATTAAAAAATGGCATATGCGGTTTCTGTAAAAGTGCATCAATCAGCTCGTCAGAAAAACCACAATACGTGGCAATTTTACGTAACACCTCAGTGTCACTAATATTTTCTGAATGGTGAAAATAGGCTGAATACAGCCCTTCGAGGAGTCGATCACTCTGGGCTGCATCACATATTTTGTTTGCGTTTGCATAAAAACTATGTGCTTTGGCTGTATTTGGCATACGTGGAATACGGTCAAAGTCGAGATCAATTGAAACCGCTTTAGCCGCCTCACGAACTTGTGCTTGGCGCATGCGGACAGCAGTCATACTGCCCAGTCTCTGTAAGTAAAATGCATTAAAAGGAATGCCATCCACAGGAATATGTGGCAAAAGCTGCACACCCCTCCACTGAAGTTTCACAATGACGTCGGGATGGCTATATCGTAATTTTTCTATTGCGACCTGTAACTGACGTTTCCCGATCATGCACCACGGGCAAATAAAATCAAAAAAAACTTCAATATTGATTTCACGAGTCATCACTTATCATCCGTATCTAATGCTGGGTTGTGTTGAATATTCAGCGGTATTGCCTGCGCATTAAAACGGGCAACATCGCGTACATAATGTTGTTTTGCGTAGAAAAATACAGTAGCAGCTGCAATGCTCATCAGCGGCATGAGTTGAAACGCACTATGTAGTCCAATCAGGTCTGAAACTTTGCCGACCACTAAAGGCCCCAAAGCTAGACCTAGGAAATTGTTGGCTAAGGTTAATGTCGCAAAAGCGGTACTATGAACCGAGTTATGTGTGAGGTTTGCGACCATGGCGCTCGATGGACCATTGGTACCCAATGCAATGAACATCCCAAGGCAGATCATCAGTAACTGTGCATTACCCGCAGGCATTGCAAATGCAATGGATAACAACACACAGCCAATCAAACAAAAAGCTATGGCTAACGTTACTTTGCGAACGGGACGATCTCGGCCTAAGCGGTCACATAACATGCCGCAAAGAATGGTGCCCACTGCGCTACTGAGTACGATAATGGCTGCAATTAACCCAGCTTTATCGGTGCTCATACCGTAGTAACGGTTGAGATAACTCGGGAACCAAACGATCACCGTACCACCCACAAACAACTGCAAACCACTGCCAATATAAGTTGCAATGACTGAGCGGCTTGAATAAATAGAACGTAATGGGTTGGTCGATTTATCGTGTTTTTGTTCTGCGCGAAGTTGACGGCAAGTCTTGCCAATTTTTGTTTCTTTCACAATGACTGGATATAAAAAGGCCAGAATCAGCCCAAATACAGCCATGCCTGCAAATGCCCAGCGCCAACCAAAATGCTCAGCCATCACACCACCTAGCGCCATGCCTAGAAATGAGCCGAACACGCCACCCGCCATAAAAGCACTGGCTAAAGTGGCACGCATATCGCGAGGGAAAACCGCAACCACGACAGCAATACCAACACTGCCATACGCTGCTTCACCCACGCCGACCATAAAACGAGCGATAAACATGTGTTCATAGTTTTCCGCGACAGAGCAACCTAAAGTGGCCAAACTCCAAAGCACGGCCATGAGTGTTAAGCTTTTCACCTTGCCAAATCGATCTGCCAAAATGGATAAAGGCAACGTCAATAAGCCCACCATTAAAGCCACAATGCCACTGAGTAAACCCAGCTGGCTATCGCTCAGCGTCCACTCACTTTTGATCAAAGGAAAGACCGCATTGAGCACTTGGCGTGACATGTAGTCAGAGATGAGCAAACCAAAAGTTAAAGCAAAAACCAACCACGCATACTTACGTGGTACGTCAATCGATGTATCCAAACCATCTGTAGAACTGGCATATTGATGCGCGCCCATACGACCTCCTTGTGTTTTTTATATGTTCTAATTCTCATTCTTCATAAAAATTGCACTTGATCCGCAGCACAATCATCTTTGTGACCAAGTCCGAGTCAACATTCCATTTGACTCGGCTTATGTTCATTTACTTGTTTTAATCGTAACTTAATTAACCGACTTTACGATTCATTTCATATGAGTTTTGCTCAGATGTCACATCATGAATACGTTGCGGAACACCTTTTTGACCCGCTTTACGGTTCGGTGCCATACCATTGGCCAGCAAGGTTTCTTCAATACTGTTGTACTGCACACCAATACGGTAGATCTCACGCGCTTCTTTGCCAGTCGCCACTTCACGACCAAGCTCATGGGCAATACGAACAGTTTGTTCAATTTGCTGCACTGAACCAAAACGCTGACCGCGGTGATCAATAATCGTATCTTCATTCCCCACACGTGCATGCAAGCCCATCGCCATAGACATGGTGTTGAACGGCAGTACATTTTTCAGTAATGATTCTGAGGTTAAAGTGCAGCCGTCTGGAACACGGTGAATAAAGTTAAAGAAGTTAAATGGATTTGGACCATCAAAACCACCACCAATACCAATCCATGTCAGGTTCAACGGCCCCATGTATAAGCCTTTACGCACCATACGTTCTAAGGTTTCTAAGCCGTGCATACCGGTTAGCTGAAAATGTGGCTGAATACCATTTTGAGTGAGACGCTTTAAGTGTTCCGTCAACCATGCTGGTCCTGCGGGTACTGTCATTTCTGCATAAGCTTCTTGAATAGCAGGATGCTCAAGTGATGTGCCTTTTAAATACTCTGGATACAGCAGCTCCATAATATTCATTTGCGTGGTGTTGACTGCAACCGTCACCTGATCAGGTTTTGGGGTCAGTTCCGCCAACATATGCCGAGTATCATCACTGAGCCAAAGCGCAGCTTCACCTTCGCTTTCAGGTGCAAATGAAATTGAACCACCAACCTGAATAATCATGTCAGGTACAGCTTCACGCACCCCTGCAATTAGCTCATTGAACTTAGACAAACGCTTTGAGCCTTTGCCATCCAGTTCACGTACATGCAAATGCAGTACAGTTGCACCCGCCTCATAGCACTCCACTGCTTTTTGAATTTGCTCGTCCATCGTGACAGGAATGTCTTCTGGAAAATCTTCTGGCATCCACTCTGGGCCATAAGGCGCAACCGTAATAACCACTTTATCCATGTTTTCTGGGTGCAAAGAATCGTCAAAGAATTGCATGTGCATCTTCCTTTATATTGTTCAAATTGTGAATTTCGTTAAATGTTTTACTTTTAAAACTTAATACGTCTGGTCGCCAATAATGCCTGCGCGTTCCATTTTGCGGTGGCATGCAGGATAGTCCATCACGGCATAATGCTGCGTACTACGGTTATCCCAAATGGCAATGCTGTTAGGCTTCCAGCGCCAACGAACTTGATACTCTGGAATAGAAGCTTGTGAAATGAGATAGCGTAGTAAATCAGCTGCGCCTGGATTGGCATCTTGCCCAAAACGAACGCGCTCTTTGGTGTGGTAGTTGGTAAAGTGAGTAGTAAATGCATTCACATACAGGATTTTTTCGCCTGTTTCTGGATGAGTACGTACCACAGGATGTTCGGCATCTGGGAACTGCGCTTTCAATGCTAAACGCTTTTCAATTGGCATTGCTGCACCAAAGCTCGCTTCGATACTATGACGTGCACGCAAACCATCAATTTTAGCTTTGATCTCTTCAGGTAAGTTTTCATAAGCCAAAATCATATTGGTCCACATGGTGTCTCCACCGACCTGTGGCGCTTCGACACAACGTAATACGCAACCCATTGGGGGGATTTCACGCCAGCTGGCATCGCTATGCCACGCATTTTCATAACGATCGATCGGACTATCTGGGCTTTTATAAATTTGTACTAAGCCCGGATGATCGGGATGACTACCGACAGCTGGATGATCTTCCAATTGCCCAAAACGCTCTGCAAATGCCACATGTTCAGCACGAGTTAAATCTTGATCTCGAAAAAACAACACTCGATGCTTAAGAAGGTTCGAGCGAATTTCACTAAATAAATCTTGATCGTGAATCGCATCTGCCAAATTTATACCGCTTAGCTCTGCGCCAATATTGCAGCTTAATTGTTCAATTTGCATAAGAAATCCTTTCTAATAACAAACTTAAATAACGAAAATAGATGAACCCGTTGTTTTACGTGCCTCTAAATCACGGTGTGCTTGTACGGCATCTTTAAGTTCATAACGCTGATTAATTTCAATTTTGATTCGGCCACTTGCGACATGGTCAAACAGCTCATTGGCCAAAGCTTGCTTTTCAGCAGGGTCAGCAATGTAATCTGCCAGTGCAGGGCGCGTGATATAAAGCGAGCCTTTCATTGCAAGAACCACTGGATTGAAATCTGGAATCGGCCCTGATGCTGTGCCCACACATACCATTAAACCGCGACGCTTTAACGAATCTAATGACGACATAAAAGTGTCTTTGCCCACACTATCAAAGACCACATTGACACCGATGCCATGGGTTAACTCGCGCACACGCTCTGCTACATTTTCATGGCTATAGTTAATGACATGGTCACAACCATAAGCTTTTGCAATCGCCGCTTTTTCGTCAGATGACGTTGTACCAATCACGGTTAAACCCAGCAACTTCGCCCACTGTGAAACGATTAAGCCCACACCACCTGCCGCAGCATGTAATAAGATCGTGTCACCTTTTTTAAAATCATAAATACGACGCATGAGATAGGCAGACGTCAAACCGCGCATGGTCATGGCAGCCGCAGTTTCACATGAGATACCTTCAGGAAGTTTGATCAGAACATTTGCGTCAATTAATCGTGATGTGCTGTAAGCACCCAAGGTATTTAAAAAGCCGGTATAAGTGACACGGTCGCCCACTTGAAAGTCGGTAACCCCCTCACCTACGACCTCAATCACACCAGAAGCCTCTACACCCATGCCATTTGGCAGTGGAATTTGGTATGTACCGTCACGGAAATAAGTGTCAGCATAATTTAGCCCTACTGCCACATGGCGAAGAAGAACTTGCCCTGCGGCTGGCTTTCCTACTTCGATATCTTCGTAACGCATTACTTCAGGAACACCCGATCCATAGAATCGTATTGCTTTATTCGACGTCATTTTTCTATCCATGCTATATTTTTATTCAGTGATTAATCACACATCAAAACTACAATACTCAATAGAGCAACACTTTACATAAGGCGACATTCACTTAGCATTTTACGACATCGCTATATAGCTAGGCGATCCAAACTGCTTAAAGTCTGTTACATATAAATTATTTAAAATCAATTACTTTTACTATAAAAATCGCTTATTTAAATACTTATATGGTTACATTTGAAATGAATGCTTTGTAGAAAAAATTTATTAATTCATGCTGCACTTTAAAGTATCCAGCAGTTCACCGAATTTGAGCAACAGTAAGTCACCACTGAACGTCCCGTGACTTTTTATTTTCAAACTATCTTAGAGCTCGATACTAAAAATAGAGATAAGAATTAGATGATTTAGCAGGTATGACTCTCTCGACAAAGCACGAGGTACAGATTCTCCCACGTGCTGTACTAATATTGATTAGACAAAAGCTCATGGGGTACGAAGACCGAATGTCTTAAACAATGAAACATCGAGCTGGAACTTACTGGTATTGAAACAGTTCCATTTTTAGTACCATTTCAACATGGTGCTTAAAGGAATGCTGATCTAAGCCCTTTAAACCGAGTTGATAGATCCCTTCTAAACCACAAACAAAAGCAATCAGCCGCCATGCAATGTCTTGACTAGAACTTGCTGTAGAAACTTTAAATTCTTGCTGAGTAATCCCCTGCTCAATGGTAGCCACTAAAGAGTTATGCCATTGTTCCATTGTTACGTTATAAGCTTTTTTAATTTCCTGATCCTGTTCAATTAAAATCTCAGCCTCATTCCATAAACGTAAATAAGGTTGTGTTTGTTCAATATTTTCAATGCCGAGCAATAAAAATAGGCGTTCAAGACTACTATTGGTTGTGATTTGATCTTCTACTTGATCGAGTTGATTCATCAACTCAATAAATACTTCAGCTTTTAAGTGCGAGCTTGATTCAAAATGATGATGCACTTGTCCAGTCGAAACTTGGGCTTCAGCGGCAATCCTACGCACAGTTAAACCATTAAGCCCTTCTAGTAGTGCTACGCGTTTTGCTGCATCTAAAATCATCGTACGACGCTGTTCACGGTTTAAATAGTTCATTGCATTAGTATTCAACAGAGTTTACAAAACAGATATTAAACAAAGTTGGACACTTGTTCAAGTGTGGATATAATAAGCAAACTTGAACAAGCGTCCAACTTTAATTAGGTGTTTTATGTCCCGCAAATGGGTGATTTTGGCAATCATCGTACTCATTTATTTACCTGTTTCAATTGATGCAACAGTACTCCATGTTGCGATCCCGACATTGAGTTCAACACTCTCTTTGTCAGCCAATGAAATGTTATGGGTCATCGATATTTATTCGCTGATTATGGCTGGGCTAATTCTGCCAATGGGCGCGTTGGGAGATCGTATTGGCTTTAAGCGCCTGATGTTAATTGGCGCAAGTATTTTTGGTGTGGCTTCATTGATGGCCGCATTTGCAAATTCAGCTTATATGTTGATTGCAGCCAGAGCCTTTTTAGGTGTCGGGGCAGCCATGATTTTACCGGCAACTTTGGCTGGTGTTCGAAACACCTTCTTAGATGAAAAACAGCGAAATTATGCTTTAGGAGTTTGGGGAACCGTTGGCGGCGGTGGTGCTGCTTTTGGTCCGCTTTTAGGTGGCTTTATATTGGAACACTTTTCATGGGGTGCGGTATTCCTCATTAATGTTCCCATTATTATTCTTGTACTCATTTTGACTATATGGCTGGTCCCTAAACAAACAGTGCAAACCAAACAGCCTTTGAACCTGTTACAAGCACTGATCTTAGTGATCGCAATTTTAATGCTGATCTATTCGATTAAAACCTCGATCTACGCTTTTAGTTTTTGGATAGTGTTGGTTTTTGCTGTTGGATTATGCTTATTGGTAGGCTTCGTTCGGCATCAACTCCGTGCAGTTCAACCGATGATTGACTTTAGCTTATTTAAGAATCCCGTCATCTCAACCAGTATTGTGATGGCAATGGTTGCCATGATTGCACTGGTAGGTTTTGAATTATTGCTTTCTCAAGAATTACAGTTTGTGTATGGCTATACACCGCTTGAAGCGGGTCTCTTTATTTTACCGTTTATGATTGCTATCAGTATTGGCGGGCCTTTCACCAGTGTTCTGATGAACCATTACGGTTTACGTCCTGTAGCGACAGTGGGCATGTTGATGTGTGCTGTATGTTTCTTTGGTTTAGCCATGACCGATTTTGGTACACATTATATTCAAGCTTGGGTATGGATGGTGTTGATGGGTATCAGTGTTGAAATTGCATTATTGTCTTCTACAGCAGCCATTATGTCTGCCGTTTCCCCTGAAAAAGCAACCGCAGCTGGAGCAATTGAGGGTATGGCTTATGAGCTCGGGGCTGGTTTGGGAGTTGCTATTTTTGGATTGTTACTTTCATTATTCTATGCCCAAGCCATTGTTTTACCAGAGATGCTACCTGCAAATATGCTTACTGAAGCAAGCTCTTCAATAGGTGAAGCGATCTCACTGCTTCGACATTTGGACCCAGCGTTGATGCAAGAGCTTAAACAAGCAGCTTCAGACGCTTTTATTCATTCACATAGTAAAGTGCTCACTATTTCAGGTGTGATTTTTTTAATTCTCTCTATCTTTGTTTGGCGAGCCTTACCAGATAAAGTTCAATCTATTGACTCATAAATTCTATATAATATTCAATCACTTATAATCAACAATAATGGAGCTTTATGCAATAGCTTGCATAAAGCTTTATTTAACTAATCAGCACGGCTTGATAACTTGAAATTTTAAACGATGAATAGTCACTAAAGTTTTAGACATGAGTTATTTATAGATCTTCAATTACATTTAGTATTATGACATTTTCAATATTTTTAGGGTCGTATTTGATTGTTACGCTTTTTCCAACGGCATATTTTGCAGTATCACTTTTTCTCATGATCACTTTAAATTTATCAGTGAGAATTTCATTTCCATCGATGTTGAGACGCAACTGCATAAAAAATAGCGGTTGATATTGAACTTTAATAAGAGAATCTAAGTAATAAACAATTTCAGCCTCTGTCTCTTTGCCTCTTATAGACCTACAGATCTTATAGTAAATATCTTTTAATAATATTTTCCAGAACACTAATATTACAAGCCCGCCAATTATAAACGAGAAAAAAATGAGTAACGGATTCACCAAATAAGCCCTCATAGTGACCAAACTTGCCTTAGCCAATCTCTATTTTAAAAAGACATTTAGGAAATATGAGATTGATTCAGATGGTCATACGTCAGAATTAAAACCTTCAAAATGAAATTCAATGACAAGACAACATTATAAGTATTTAAGCTTTCTGATTTTTTTATTGCTTACATAGTGCTTACAAGAAATTAACTATAAAAAAACCACTTAGGATTAATACACCTAAGTGGTTGATATATATGGTGGGCCCACACAGACTTGAACTGTGGACCAACGGATTATGAGTCCGCTGCTCTAACCAACTGAGCTATAGGCCCTAATATACTGAATTTGTTATATATCAACAAGTTCAGGCGAAATGAATACTAGCGAAGATTTTTTCAAAAGACAAGCTTTTTCATACATGGTTGTACACTATCCAAACAATCAGGAAAATTTAGATCATCAAACTGACACATCAGGTCTTCCACGATCTTTGAGTTACATAATAAGACTCAAAAGCACTTATAAATACTAGAATAATAAAATTTAA
Organism: Acinetobacter sp. BWR-L5; assembly: GCF_039655985.1. NCBI lineage: Bacteria > Pseudomonadati > Pseudomonadota > Gammaproteobacteria > Moraxellales > Moraxellaceae > Acinetobacter > Acinetobacter sp. BWR-L5. The sequence goes on from NZ_JAGFEV010000014.1 coordinate 20,456, forward strand.
TTAAATTGGATAAAAACTAAATACCGGCTTTTTCTTTTTTTCGTGACTCAATGAAAAACTCAACAATTGACCAAATAACCACCAAAACAAAGAGAACGATTGCACATAAAAAAGTCGAAAGATAAGCCATTTTAACAATCCTGAGCTTTGTTAAACCAAAGTTAAAGTGTGAAAATGCACACTTTAATCTTAGACCAAAGTCTAATCTGTCATTTAGATTATGAATAGTGGTATTTTCATTTTCAGCATATTTATTTTCTATTTGATTAGATTTAAAACATCTTAGTATTCAATTCTTGCCCTCTCCTTGTTCAACTGATGAGGATTCAAAACGATTCATAAAAGTGGCAAATGCAATCAAGTAGGACTTGACTCAAACCGCAAACAAGCAGACATTAGCCTCTTTAAAAAACACTTGTATTTTTATGCTCATGTTAAAAAAATTCATTGGTGAGTCTGCGTTTAAACTCGCAGGCTGGAAATATCATGTAGAACCAAACGTTTTGGAAGACAAGCAAGTCATTATTGGATTTGAACATACTTCTATGTTGGATGCTGTCTTGTCACTGGCGATTTTTCAAATCTATGATATGAAAATTCATACCCTGATTAAAAAAGAATTATTTAAAGGGCCAATGAAGCCCATACTCGAAGCCATTGGCGGTATCGCGGTCGATCGTAAGTCAAATAAAGACATTGTGTCTCAAATGGTTGAACACTTTACTCAAAATAAAAAATTCAATTTAGTCATTGCACCTGAAGCGACACGTGCCAAAACAAGTGAAGTACGTAAACCTATTCGTACTGGTTTTTGGCATATTGCTAAAGCAGCAAATGTCCCTATTGTGCTGATGTACGCGAACTCAAAAACCAAGCAAGGCGGTATTTTTGGAAAAATCTACCCAACAGATCTAGATCATGACTTAGCGCTTATTAAAGCACTTTATAAAGAGCATGTTGGTTTAGATATTGAGATTCCTGAAACTAAGACTGCTGCACAATAAGGTCGTTTAATTATCCTAAATGAATGAGAAGACGCTACTCTTTTAGGTCTCTGTGAGTGTTTCCCAACAGTTAATTTTTAAAGTGAACTGCCTCACAGGGTAAATTTTAAATAACTGGCTTTATTTCAAACAATTTTAATTCTTTTTTTGTTTGTTCAGGCACTTTTCAGAAAAACACCTACTTTCGCATAAAAAAGTGCTTATGGTAGAATTTGCACAATTTGATAGGCACAAAGCCAATCTACAAGGAGCATATTTCGCATGGCGGGTCATTCCAAGTGGGCCAATATTAAGCATCGTAAAGCAAAACAAGATGCTAGCCGTGGTAAACTTTTTACCAAATTTATTCGTGAATTAACAACTGCTGCAAAGCTTGGCGGTGGTGATGCTGCAAGCAACCCACGTCTTCGTGCGGTTGTAGAAAAAGCACTTTCTGTAAATATGACACGTGACGTCATCAACCGTGCAATCCAACGTGGTGCTGGTGGTGAAGATAACGATGATTTAAAAGAAATTACCTACGAAGGTTATGGTGTTGGTGGAGTTGCAGTTATTGTAGAAACTATGACTGACAACTTAAACCGTACTGTACCAGATGTCCGTCACTGTTTCTCAAAAACAGATGGTAACTTAGGCACAAATGGTTCAGTTGCTTTCTTGTTCACAAAACGTGGTGAGATCACTTTTGAAGATGTATCTTTAGAAGATCAAATCATGGACGTGGCACTTGAAGCAGGTGCTGAAGATATCGAAGTCGATGAAGATGAAATCTTAGTCATTACTACACCTGAATCTTTTGGTGATGTACAAGATGCTTTAACTGCTGCAGGTTTAAAATCGGACAATGCTGAAGTGGTCATGAGCCCTTCAACTAAAGCCGAAATCACCGATATCGACCAAGCGAAAAAGATTATGAAAATGATTGATATGCTTGAAGATTTAGATGATGTACAAAACGTATATACCAACGTTGAATTCTCTGACGCGGTATTGGCAGAATTAGACGCCTAATCTACTGCTTTATAAAAATGCGTTCTCAAACATAACTTTGAGAGCGCATTTTTTATGGCTGATTGAATACACTTTCAATAAATTTTGCTTTTTTAGATCGATATTCATCCATCGTTAAATGTTGGCTGTCTTGTTTTAATTGGTTATACGCCATCACTATTTTTTGATTTTCCAACAAGCGATCACGAAAGATCAGAAAACTTTACCACCGAGCGTTTTTCACGACCAATTGAATAGTAACATCATCCTGCTGTAGCGACTCTAGCATACACAGTTCATGCGTTCTTAAAGTATCAAGCTTTTCAACAAAACCTAAACTGGAAATACTAACGATGGCTGAGTCAAAATCTACAGCATCAACAGCCACATAAATATCCAAATCACCTTTAGAAACTGCATAAGGAATGGCAGATGAACCAATATGTTCAATCTGTGCTTTGGGTATGAGAGCTAAAAGTTGTCGCTGGTAGTATACAAATTTTTGATGTCAAGATGCTTGATATTCAGTAGCTGCATAGAACCTCAGCATACGCTAAACCTTACTCAACAAACCGCTACAGTTAAATACATTATATTCTTTAATCACAAAGCTTGAGTGCAGTGCCACCACATGTTCGATTTTACCAATGCGTTTGAGTAAAATATCACTATAGTTTTCCATATCTCTTGCCACAACTTCAACAATAAAGTCTGCCGACTGCCCCGTTACTAAAAAGGCATTGGTCACTTCAGGAATATTTTCTAGCTCTTCTAAAAACTTGGAAAAAGTGTCGGTATCGTGCTTGCTCAAAGATACTTGTAGCAAAACATGTAGACTAAAACCGAGCTTTTGATAGTTAATATCACGCTTAACTTTGGTCATAATGTCGTTATCAATGAGGTGCTTAATACGACGATGTACTGAACTGACCGATAGATTAATACGCTCTGATAATTCGTTTAGATTGATATCTTCATTACTTAAAATTTCTAAAATTTGCTTATCAAAACGATCTAATTCCATTATTTAACTCTCATGACAACTTATGTTTATAGGTGTTTATTTTATATTAAGCATTTCAAATGAAAGATAAAGCTTATTTGCATTTTTTTTCATATATTTTGAGATTGATAAAAAGATATCAGCTTTTTCAAACAAAGAGTGCCATGATCTTTTACAAAGTTGCAAATCAACTGAGAAAATTTCTATTCAGCTTCTATAAATCGTGATATTGAAAATACAAGAAAGGCAAAGGCTGTCTGTATCACACATCACCCTTGCCTTGTTTGGCTTAAGCTTATTTTAAACGCCGCGCCAGTCGACTCGAGCATTGCGCTCGGTTTGATAGACTCTTAAAACATACTGCCCCAAGGGTAAATTGGTTAAATAGGTTTTATAAGCACTAAATTCTTCAGATAGACTTTCCTCATGGTCTTTTTCCCAAGGTGTCCCTTTAATTTCCAGCACAGGCGCCAACATCGAACACACAGCAATATCGGCCAAACCTAAACGATCCCCGATAAAGTAACGTCCATGATTAGCAATTAACTTCTCATTCAATACTTCAATTAAACGCTGCATTTCAGCTTTGGAATGCTCTATTTTCTCTGCATTCAACTCATAGCCTTTCGACATCAAAGTTTTCATTAAAGGTTTGGTGTATTTTTCAAATTTACGTAAATAGCCCTTTTCGCCCAACATAATCTGTAACGATTGATCGTTATCGGACAATGCATGGGCCAACCCCCAACGACGCACATGCAATCCCAAATCATTGGCTAATGCATTAACATCTAAAGCCTCTTTACGAAGCTGTGCTTCATTACGTAACAGTCGATGTTCTGGATAACGCTCATCAAGATATAACGCAATCTCGGTGGTATCAGCGACCCATTTGTCCTGATCACGCAAAATAGGCAGTTTATTTTGACCGGTCTTTAACTGTGCAAATGCCCGGTGAACCCCAGGCACCACATTTTGTGCGACAAAATCTAGCTCTTTATGATCGAGCAACCAGCGAGCTTTCTCACAAAAATGAGATAAAGGAAACTGGTATAAAGTTCTCATAAATGCTCCACATTTATTTTTCTATTTTGGCTTTTCAGAAAAGCCATCTATTTCAGTTGGATACTTTAGTCACTGTATTTAGGATTTACAATGTACTTTTTACTCAAAACTGCCTAGCAAATGTTCAATAGCCTTTATCAAATTTATACGTTTTTTTCTCTACAATATCTCAAATCTTGATAAGTAAGACTTTGATCATCCCACTCAGTCCTCAGTTAAATTAGTTATTCCTTATTTTTCAAATGCTTAACATATCATCTAAATGTTTAAACTTAGCATATTTTATTTTTAACTTTTTAGCTGCTAAGTAATTCAAAATCCTTCATTTAATCATTCAAGCAATCCCAAGTAGCGTATAGGCATTAAGTAAAGGTGCTTTTATGTCTCATACACTCTCTAAAAATATTCACGTGATACAAAATGATCAGGATGCGATTAATGCAGCCTATCATGTCGCTGACTTTGCCTTAGAAGGTCGGGATCAACGTGATCAGAACCGTCAGCTTCCTTTTGCTGAAGTCGAGTTATTTAGCCAAAAAGGATTAGGCGGGATTCGTATTCCTCAAGCTTTTGGAGGCGCATTTGTTTCCAACAAAACCTTAGCTCAGGTTTTTCGCATTATTAATAAAGCCGACTCAAGTGTTGGCCAAATTCCACAAAACCAAATTGCGCTGCTCAACATGATTGATATCTTGGGCAGCGAACAACAAAAACAGTTTATTTTTAATGAAATATTAAACGGCAAACGCCTTGCCAATGGCGGCCCCGAACGAAATACCAAAGACACTAAAACTCTGAGTACGACATTAAGTATTGAAAATGGTCATTACTATGTCGATGGTGAAAAGTTCTACTCTACAGGCAGTAGCTTTGCCCATTGGTTAGCTATTAAAGCCATTCACCCTGAAGGATATGTGGTACTGACGCTTGTTGATGCCACAGCACAAGGCGTTGAAGTCATCGATAACTGGAACGGTTTTGGTCAGCGTACAACTTCAAGCGGCACAGTAAAATTACAACGGGTTGAAGTCGATCCACTACTTATCTTTGATGAGCGGAAACTGGCTGAAGACGTTAATTATCGCGGTGCTTTCTCGCAGTTAATGCAAGTTGCAATTGATGTCGGTATTGCAGAAGCCGCATTTGAAGACACTTTGTCAGCAGTGAAAAAAGCCCGACCAATTGTCGATGCGCAAGTTGAGAAAGCCAGTTTTGAACATTACACCTTACAAGAAGTCGGCAAATCCGCAGTCCTGTTAGATGCCGCGATCCTACTGCTCGATGAAGCTGCTGAATATTTAGATGAGCTCGACCAACTGAGCGTTGTCAGTGCCGAACAAGCAGCTAAAGCCTCTATCTTAGTCGCCGAAGCAAAGGTCTATGCTAATGATGCTGCACTACAAATTTCTGAAAAACTCCTAGAGCTTGGCGGCAGTCGTTCGAGCCTAAGCCAACATAATTTAGATCAACATTGGCGCAATGCACGTGTGCATACCTTACACGACCCGATCCGCTGGAAGCTGCATGCACTGGGTAACTACTATTTGAACAACACTTTCCCTGCTCGCCACGCCTGGATTTAAGGAGAACATTATGACTTCATTTCAACCTATTCTTCCACTTCAATCCAAAAATGCAGCGTATGCACATATTATTCAAAGCGATGCCGAAGCCTTAGAGATTGCCAAAAATTTGGCTGAGCAGTTTAAACATCAGGCCATCCAACGTGATGCTGAACGAATTTTGCCTTTTGAGGAAATCGAAGCCTATAGCCAATCTGGGCTTTGGGCTATTACTGTTCCGAAGGAATTCGGGGGCGCAGATGTTTCAAGCTATACGGTCGCGCAAATTATCGCACTGATGAGTGGTGTAGATGGTTCGATTGGACAAATTCCCCAGAACCATTTCTATGCCTTAGAGGTTTTACGTAACAACGGTACTGAACAACAAAAGCGTAAACTCTATGCAGAAGTGCTCAAAGGGGCACGCTTTGGTAATGCCTTGGCAGAGTTTAAAACTAAAAATGCAACACAAAAACAAACTGCACTCAGCCAAACTGAACAAGGCTATGTGGTCAATGGTGAAAAGTTTTATTGCACAGGCAGTCTGTTTGCAGACCGTATCCCCACCTTAGTCAAAGATGCCGATGACAAAGATTTTCTGGTCTTTATCCCACGGAGTAGCCAAGGACTCGAACTGATTGATGATTGGTCTGGTTTTGGTCAACGCACCACAGGCAGCGGTACAGTCAAATTCAATCATGTCGCTGTAGATGCCGAAGATATTGTTCCTTTCGATACCGCTTTTTCTAGGCCGACTCTGGTTGGGCCTTTTGCGCAAATTATGCATGCTGCCATTGAAACAGGCATTGCACGTGCTGCTTTTGAGGAAACACTGGTTCGTGTGCGTCAGGCTCGGCCGTGGATTGACTCTGCTGTTGATCAGGCAACTGATGACCCTTTAACACAGTTTGAACTAGGACGCGTGGTTGCCGATGTGCGTGCCAGTGAAGTCCTACTCAAACAAGCGGCTCGTTCAATCGATGCAGCACGTCCCCAACCAACCATAGAGAACATTGCAAAAGCTTCTCTCGATGTAGCGAAAGTTCGTGCACATAGCACAGAAACCGCATTAAAAGCCGCTTCGAAATTGATTGAACTGGCAGGCAGTCGTGGTAGTCAGCGTGAAGATGGCCTAGACCGTTTTTGGCGTAATGCCCGTGTTCACACGCTACATGATGCGTCACGTTGGAAATATTACTTCATTGCCAATTATCTTCTTAACGGTGTACTTCCGCCACGCAGAGGGACATTGTAATGACACTATCATCTCAAAATAAAACCGCGAAACAAATCATCCTGAATGCCTTTGATATGAATAGCGTAGGTCACATCAATCACGGTTTGTGGACACACCCACGAGATGAGTCACATCGTTTTAATGAGCTCAACTATTGGACAGATTTGGCGCAAACTTTAGAGCAAGGTTTATTTGATGGTTTATTTATCGCCGACATTACGGGTGTCTACGACGTTTATCAAAATGGTCTGGATTTAACCCTAAAAGAGTCGATTCAGCTTCCAAGCCACGACCCAAGTACCCTCGTTTCTGCCATGGCGGCCATTACACAGCACTTAGGTTTTGGTGTCACTGTAAATTTGAGCTATGAGTCGCCTTACCAATTTGCACGGCGCTTTGCGAGCCTCGATCATTTAACCCATGGTCGTATTGGGTGGAACATTGTCACGGGTTACTTAGACAGCGCAGAACGGTTAATTGGTCAAAAAGGTTTAAAAGATCACGACTTGCGTTATGAACAAGCTGAAGAGTTTCTCGAACTTTGCTATAAATTTTGGGAGGGTTCTTGGGAAGACGATGCCGTCCAAAAAGATAAGTTAAACCGTGTCTTTACCGACCCTTCAAAAGTTCATGCCATACAGCATCAAGGCAAATTTTTCCAAAGTCAGGGCGTTTTTCAGGTTTCCCCATCTATACAGCGCACGCCTGTACTTTATCAAGCGGGCGCTTCAAGCAAAGGCTTAGCCTTTGCAACTCAACATGCTGAAGCCATGTTTATTGGTGCTGACACACCTGAAAAACTGAAACAGCAAGTCGATAAGATTCGTGCACTTGCCTTAAGCCATGGCCGTGATGAGCAAGCCATTAAACTCTTTGTTGGCATTAGTGTAGTGACGGCAGAAACGGACGAACTCGCACAAGAAAAACTGGCCGAATATATTCGCTATGCCAGTCCAGAAGCAGGTTTGGCGCATTTTTCCAGTTCAGTCGGAATTGATTTAGCGCAGTTCACAGATGATGAAGCGATTCCTTATAAACAAACCAATAGCATTGCCTCGGTCAATAACAAATTTAAAGAGCAAAAAGTTACGCGAACGGATTTGAAAGCCCAACATGTACTCGGTGGACGCTATCCACTGATTGTCGGGAGTGGAAAAACTGTAGCAAAAAAACTCATTCAGCTCATAGATGAAACTGGCGTAGATGGCTTTAATCTCACACGAACCGTTGCCCCAGAGTCACATCAAGACTTTATTCGTTGGGTCATCCCAGAATTACAAGAGCGTGGCCGTTATAAAACTGCCTATGAAACAGGTAGTTTACGCCACAAATTATTCGCTCAAGGTGACCGACTGGCCGCAGACCACCCAGTACAGCAGTATCGATGTCAAAGCTCATCCCCTGATTCTAAAACACAGCAAAAACAAACCGCATAAATTTTAAAATAAGAGAAATATCATGGCTCAAACTGCAAAAACAAAATTTACCATTATTGGGGTAATTGTCGCTGCCATCGTCATTGCACTGGTGGCGTGGTCTTATCATAAAAAATCGAGTAGCACTGAACTGGTGATTGGGATCAGCCCACCCTTTGCCAATCCGTTAAAGGTGGCTGTGGAAGAAGCGAAACAGCAAGGTATCAAGGTCAAACTGGTCGAGTTTTCGGATTGGAATACCCCCAATATCACGCTCAACCATGGTGATATTGATGCCAACTATTTTCAGCATCAGCCCTTCTTAGATAACGCCATTAAAGAAACCCAATTTAAACTCAAAGCACTGGATAAAGGCGTCACCACACACGTCGGTTTATATTCAAAAAAATATGACTCGATTGCCGCGATTCCTGAAAATGCACGTACAGTTATTCCAAATGATCCAGTGAATCAAGGTCGTGCGCTTTTACTGTTACAACAGGCTAAATTGATTAGCTTAAAAGACCCAAACAATCATCTATCTAACCTGCAAGATATTGTGAGCAATCCTAAAAAGCTCCAGTTTATTGAAGTTGAAGGTCCACAAACTGCACGTGCCGTTGATGATGCTGACTTGGTCTTTAGCTATCCACATTATTTACGTCTTGCAAAAACCATTGACCCAAATGATGCACTGATCTTAGATGACAACACCAATACTCTGTATTCGATTTTATTTGTGGTGCGTGACGACTACCAACAGCAACATCCAGAGAAAGCCGCGCAACTTGAAAAGTTCATCAAAATTTATCAAACATCTGACAAAGTTAAACAGACTTTGAATAGTGAAATTGGTGAAAAACTTTGGTTCCCAGGTTGGAAGTGAGTATAAGCCATGACGCAATCTTTCACTCAAAATCGAAAAAAATGGCTGATTGGCTTAAGCATCATCATGACAATTTTTGCTCTAGCGGGTTACCGCTATAGCAAAAGCCATGTGCAAGATGATGTCTTAACGATTGGCATTAGCCCACCTTATGCCGAACTGCTGCAAAGCGTGGCAGATGAGGTAAAGAAACAAGGCATTCAGGTCAAACTGGTTGAATTCTCGGACTGGCATGCGCCAAATGTTGCTGTGCAAAATGGTGACATTGATGCCAATTTTTTTCAGCAAAGTGTCTTTCTGAGCAATGCGATTCGCGAAACAAATTATGATTTGCATGCATTCGCCACAGGAACAGGAAGTCATGTCGGACTGTATTCAAAAAAATATAAGTCCTTAGATGCACTACCAGCTCAAGCACGTGTGGTCATCCCCAATGACCCTGTAAACTCGGCACGTGCTCTAATTTTACTGCATCGTGCGGGATTGATTCAGCTCAAAGACATTAACAATGAACTGTCTACCGTAAAAGATATTGTGAGCAATCCTAAACAGCTTCAGTTTATTGAAGTAGAAGGCCCACAAACTGCCCATGCGTTTAATGATGCCGATTTAATTTTTGGCTTCCCGCATTATTTAAAAATGGCCAAGGTCACAGATCCGCATCATGCCCTTTTTCTTGACCCGATAGACAAGAAATACGCCATCTTATTTGTGACACGTAAAGACTATCCAGATCAAAACCAAAAACTTGCGACTTTTGTGCAAGCATTTCAAAACTCAAAACACGTTCAAGAAATTTTAGACCGTGATTTTGGCCAAGGTCTGTGGTTTGAAGGCTGGAAATAAGGAGAAAAAGAATGGTCAGCTTTGGTTCTCATGTGGATTTTTCAATTCCACATATCAAAATTCGTAACTTAAACAAACACTATGCAGTACAAGGGCATACTGTACATGCACTCAAAAATATTGACCTCGATATCCCGACAGGTAAAGTGTTTGGCATTATTGGCAAAAGTGGTGCAGGTAAATCCTCCCTGATCCGCACCTTAAATGGTTTAGAACGTATCAGTGAAGGTCATATTCATATTCATCAGCAAGACTTGGCAACATTAAGCCATACTGAACTGATTCAGCTCCGCCAACGCATTGGCATGATTTTCCAGCATTTTAATCTAATGTCTGCCAAAACAGTCTATGAAAATGTCGCACTGCCCCTCAAAGTGGCCAATTATCCCAAACAAGACATCGAACAACGTGTCAACGAAGTTTTACAATTGGTCGGGCTGAGCGATAAGACTCAGCACTACCCATCACAACTGTCTGGCGGTCAAAAGCAGCGTGTCGGCATTGCCCGTGCATTGGTTCACCATCCTGAAATTTTACTCTGTGATGAAGCAACATCTGCACTCGATCCAGAAAGCACCTCTGTGGTGTTGTCCCTGCTCAAAGAGATTAATCAAAAGTTAGGTATCACCATTGTATTGATTACCCATGAAATGCAAGTGATTCGGGAAATCTGCGATCAGGTCGTGGTCATCGATGCTGGTGAAATTGTGGAATCAGGCGAAGTATGGTCGGTGTTCTCTCAACCCCAACAAAGCATTACCCAAGAACTACTGAATCTAGAACAACTCGATTTGCCTTTTCGCTTAAATGCTGTACCTACGCAGCTCGATACACATGCCATTTTCAAAATTCGCTCGACTTCAGATGCGCATCATCCCCTTGACTTAAAACATATTTTGGATCATTTCCCACAAACTGTGCATTTGTATCAAAGTCAGGTCGACACCATCCAAAACCATTTAATTGGAACATTGGTTATTGCTGTTCCTACACAGAATTTAGAAATTCAATCGTTACTACAAAAACTAAAAGCACATGTGACACATGTAGAGGTACTGGGCTATGCACGACCAACTCATTGATTTATTACTGACAGGCACCATCGACACCTTAATCATGGTCGGCGCATCTGCGTTTTTTGCCTTACTCATTGGTCTGCCAATGGCAGTGGTTCTGGTCAGTACCTCTGAGCATGGCATTTATCCCTCTAAAAGTATTAACCATAGCTTAGGCTGGTTGGTGAATATCACCCGTTCCGTTCCCTTCCTTATTTTGATGGTGGCCCTGATTCCACTCACACGTTGGATTGTAGGCACCAGTTATGGTGTTTGGGCAGCAGTTGTCCCTTTAACCTTAGCAGCAACCCCCTTTTTTGCTCGAATTGCAGAAGTCAGTTTACGCGAAGTGGATCAAGGGTTAATTGAGGCTGCGCAAGCTATCGGCTGTAACCGTACTCAAATCATTTGGCATGTGTTGTTACCTGAGGCACTACCAGGAATTGTCGCAGGTTTTACCGTGACCATTGTGACCATGATTAACTCCTCTGCCATTGCAGGTGCAATTGGTGCTGGCGGTTTAGGCGATATTGCCTATCGATATGGTTATCAGCGTTTTGATATGCAGATCATGTTGGCCGTGATGGTCGTGCTTGTAATTTTGGTGATGTGTGTGCAAGCAATTGGAGACAATCTGGCAAATCAACTCGATAAAAGGAAGGTTTAATCCCATTTCCCAAATAAAGCAGAGACTATACTGTCCACTTAAGTTTTTTAGCCCCTCCTTTTCCGAGGAGGGCGTTTCAATATGAACTTCACACCATTTTCATGAAAGACTCCATTCCTTACATAGACAATGATCTACATGCAATTGACCTCTTAAATCTAGTTTCTTTATTAAAGGAAAAGACCTAAAAGACTCGTACACAGGGCTTAAATGAGGAAGTTCTGCCCACAACACGATTTACAACTTTGATTCTTCTCCCCTGAGACCTGACTTTGTCATGGCTTTCATGTAAAATCACTGGCAATTTTTATATAACACGTTGTGAGTTATTTCATGGGTTTTAATTGCGGTATTGTCGGCTTGCCGAACGTTGGTAAATCTACACTTTTCAATGCATTGACTAAAGCTGCTATTGCTGCTGAAAACTTCCCATTCTGTACCATTGAACCAAACACAGGCATCGTTCCTGTGCCAGATCCACGTTTAGACAAATTAACAGCGATTGTAAAACCTCAACGTGTGATTCCAACGACAATGGAATTTGTAGACATTGCAGGTTTAGTTGCGGGTGCATCTAAAGGTGAAGGCTTGGGGAACCAATTTCTTGCAAACATCCGTGAAACAGATGCAATTGCTCACGTTGTACGTTGTTTTGAAGATGAAAACGTCATTCACGTTAACGGTAAAATTGACCCGCTTGATGACATCGCAACCATCAATACGGAACTTGCACTTGCTGACTTAGAAACTGTGACAAAAGCAGTGACTCGTTTAGCAAAATCTGCAAAAGGTGGCGACAAAGAAGCGCTTGCAACCAAAGCGGTTTTAGACAAAATTTTACCTTTACTTGATGAAGGCAAACCTGCTCGTGCAGCTGACCTAGATGATGACGAACGTAAATTGGTTCGCGGTTTTGGCTTAATGACTTTAAAACCAACCATGTATATTGCGAACGTTGCAGAAGATGGTTTTGAAAATAACCCGCATTTAGATGCTGTGAAAAAACTTGCAGCTGAAGAAAATGCAATCGTCGTTCCGCTTTGCAACCAAATCGAAGCTGAAATTTCACTGCTTGAAGATGAAGACCGTGCTGAGTTCCTTGAAGCTTTAGGCATGGAAGAACCAGGTCTAAACGTGGTAATTCGCGCAGGCTACGGTCTTTTAGGTTTACAGACTTACTTCACGGCGGGTGTACAAGAAGTTCGTGCTTGGACCGTTAAAGTAGGTGCAACTGCACCACAAGCGGCGGGTGTAATCCACACTGACTTCGAAAAAGGCTTTATCCGTGCTGAATGTGTTGCTTATAACGACTTCGTTCAATACAACGGTGAAGCAGGCGCGAAAGAAGCAGGTAAATGGCGTTTAGAAGGTAAAACATACATCGTTCAAGACGGTGATGTTCTACACTTCCGCTTTAACGTATAAGTCGTTCCGAATATAAAAAAACCCGATACCAATCGGGTTTTTTTATAAGCTTAAAAACAGCATTAAATAACATATGAACACCTGATCCGTTTGGATCTCACACAATATTATAACTTCTATTCTTTCGCATTATCGCTAATTTAATCACAGGCACTAATGCCTTCATTGAACAAACGAAAATGAAAAAGATCAGCACATTTATTGCAGCAGGTTTATTCACAACGCTTAGCGCTACAGCATTTGCATGCCCACAAGGAACAACACTGTCGGGTGGTACAGGTGCAAATCATAAAGGTGGTAAGTGCGTCACAACCATGAACGTGGCGAAACATGATCAGGCAATGAAACAAGACAAAACAGCCAAACACGATCCAGCCATGAAGCAAGATAAAATATCCAAACATGATCCAGCCATGAAGCAAGATAAAATGCTGAAACATGATTCAATGAAAGCCAATGATATGACTAATAAGTCCCATAAAGATGCTCATGCTCCAAGCCCGAATACACCCAAAGCTCAACCAGATATACATAAAGTCGTGAAGACATCTTAAAACAGCATAAAAAAGCCAGTGAAATTCACTGGCTTTTTTTATCGATAAAATAATTCAGTTAATGTGATGTCACAGAGACATGTTTATTATCCATTGCAGCACGCTGTTTACGTGCTTCATCCAACATACGTTGTTCTATATCTTTTCTAAAACCAAGCATAAATATCATTTCCGCCAAAACAAATAATGGACCTATGGCTAAGCCAATCACATCATCCATAAAGGCCGGTTTTTTCTTCTCATAGAAATGCCCGACAAACTGAAATGCCCAGCCGACAACAAAAATACCAACACTGAGACCTAACCAAAGACCCAAATCAAACTGTGCAATTTTATACGCCAATGGATAAGCCATGGCATAGATCACTAGCATGATCACACCAAAAATTCGATCTAGGCTTAAGTAGTAAACAATACTCGCTAAAATCAAAACCATCGCCAAGGTAATTTCAAAACTGCCAATAGTCATGCCAGCTCTCGCGGTTAAGCACATAATTGAAAACACAATCAGCGGAATACCCACAAAGTGGGTCACGATATTTTTATGATCAAGATGATAAGCTGCATACTGACTTAATAATTTTTCTAATTTACTCATACTGTATTTCCTTATTGCATGATATTGATCACGATATAGAATAACTTTAAAGGAAAACAGCCCATAAAGTTGTCGTCGACCTGACAAGTTGCTCGATCAATCACGAAAGGACGCGGAATGCTGGAAATTCAACACCAACAACAATTACTCAATAACAATTGGTTCACCAAATTACCACAAGCCTATCAACAGTATATTGTGCAACATGCCAAATATATTGAGGTTGCAAAAGACCAAGCTGTTTTTCACTCTGGAGATTTATTTAATGGCATCTATGCAGTCTTGAACGGCGCAATTCGCTTAGGTCATGTCGACATTGAAGGTAAAGAAGCAGTTGCAGCAATCGCAGAACCGATTATGTGGTTTGGAGAAATTTCATTAATAGATCAGCAACCGCGTTCGCACGATGCGATTGCTATTCAAAAAAGCACCCTACTCCATCTGCCTAAACGCGATGTTGAGGAATTTATCCAGGCCACCCCAGAATTTTGGTTTCATATTGCACAGCTTGCTTCGCAGAAGTTACGTCTCGCCTTTTTAGAACTAATCGCAATCCAAAGTCAAAATATCAGTCAACGACTGGCTCAACGCTTACTGTTTATTTTAAGCGGTTATGGCAACCATCTGTCGATTACCAATGATGAAATCCATTTATCACAGGAGCAACTGGCTCAAATGCTGATGTGTTCGCGCCAAACGATCAACCAAGAACTTCAAAACTTAGAAAAACAAGGAATACTGGCAATTGCGTTTAAAAAGATTAAGATTTTAGATCCTGCAAAGCTGCATAGAATTGCACATAGCTCAGAATAGACAATCAAGTGTGCGCCTTAAGAGCGCAATTCATATAGTAGGGATGTATAAAAATATTGCTACACGGCCTAACGTCTTGGCTATTTGTCTCAACGACTTTGGACTGCTGTGGCAGCATTTGACCAATAATTAATGTAAACATCACAACAACTAATTTTTTTAAATTAACCCTTAAAATTCGACTCAATCCTTATATTTTAGTGCATAGGAATATTTTTATTATATTATTTATTAAAGCTGCAACCATAAAAAAGCGAGTTTTTAAAAACTCGCTTTTGCTTATGCTATACAGGTATTAGACACCTACTTTTTTAGGGTCTGTATTACCTAAACTGGGGTTATCAATTGCGCCCCGACATTGTGCTTTATCACGCTCATAATCGCTCTGTTTCTGTGCAACACTTGACGAACCGTCTAAGGTCTCACGTGCCCACACTTCTAAGCTGGTCAAGGCTTTACGACACAGGGCGTATTTTCCTTCGGTCACTGAGTCTGTCATTTTGACATTGATACGCCAGTCCGTACTGAGTTTACGTGCAGGATGACGGACTTTAGCTTCAATCTGATCCACTTGCTTATTATATACCAAGCCATCTACTTCATTGATAAACACCCAAGCACGCTGGGCATATTGCGTCGCGTCATTGGTAATTTTTGGCGCAGCCTTAATTTCTACTTTTTGTTCAGGAGCTTGCTCTGACTGCCCACAAGCTTGCAAAAGTAAACTGCTTACAATGATTGCAGTCAGCCCTAAAGTACGTAATTCGAGCTTCAACATGGTTAAACGCCTCAACAAACAATTGGGCACTATGCTAGTGAATTCAGTTACAATACACAATCAATTTTGACCTATTGATAAAGTCTTCTTCAAGGTGTGTTGTGTCCGAACTTAATCCCACTCCTGCACAAGCTGCTGGCTTTTGGCAAGGGGCTAAGGATAGCCAAGCGATTATCTTTACCTATCTGCCTGTTTCTTTTGCCTTTGGTGTATCTGCAACCCAGTTTGGCTTTAGTGCATGGGAGGCTTTATTTTTATCCTGCTCAATGTATGCAGGGGCCAGTCAGTTTTTAGTGGTTGCCCTATTGGGTAGTGGCACATCTATTTGGATGACTGCCCTTACTGTGATTGCCCTAGATATTCGTCACTTACTCTATGGCCCTGCGCTACAAAACTTAATTCAAGATAAACTGAACCTAAAGAAAACTGCTATATGGTCATGGGGGCTAACCGACGAAGTCTTTGCCTCAGGTATGATTAAACTGTCACAACGTCGTCAAGAGTGGTCTGAGTCTTGGATGCTCGGTTTAAGTCTGTTTAGTTGGCTCGCATGGGCTACCGGTTCTTTTCTAGGTGGAATGTTTGCAGACCAAGTCAGTCATTTACCCCAGTTTTTACAAGCCGCTCTAGACTTTTTATTACCTGCACTGTTCTTAAGTTTCTTATTGGCAGCTTTTGAAAAGAAACACACTTTTGTGGTGGCCGTGACCATTCTTGTATCTGCCATTGCCTGCTATTTTATTGACTTATCTGCTGCGATTTTTATTGGTATCAGTTCAGGTATATTTGCTGGTTTGTTTAAGCACTATGTACTGAAAAAACCAGACCCTGAACATATGGGAGATCAAGCATGAATATCGAAATTATTTTGGTCGGCATTGTAGTGGGTATTGCAAATTTTGCTTCACGCTTTGGCCCATTCTTCGTCATTCAAAAGTTCCAGCAAGGTTCACAAAAGCGCGGTGCTCTATGGTTGAAGATTGCATTGGGTTCGATTGGTATTGCGGCGATTAGTTCAATGCTTGTGGTTGCAACTTTGCCACCACTGTTAGATACACCCAATAAAAGCTTTGCCATGTTAGTCGGCTTCATCGTATTAGCTGGACTTTATTTCAAGTTTAAGCAAATTGTCCCCGCTACACTCACCGCAGCGCTTAGCTATGGCTTGGTTTATACCTATATTCCTCTGCCTTTTTAACCCATATCTTGCATCCATCAAAACCTGATGTGCTATTTGAAGCGCTCAGCTATGCAAGTCATTTCCAACTTGATTGGAAAAGTTTATTGAGCATCCTTTTGCATGAAAATCTGGACTTTGGAATACACCGCTTTATAAAAAAAATTGTTGGACAATATCATTAATTTATGTGAATGAACCCTGAACACTTTTAAGAGTTCTGCTATGCTAAAAGCCCATAAAATCAAGCATGGATGATTTACATGAGCGTTACTATTGGTACTCCACTTCAGCCTTCAGCATTTAAAGTCCTGCTATTGGGTTCTGGAGAGCTTGGGAAAGAAGTTGTGATTTCTTTACAACGTTTAGGTGTAGAAGTTCATGCTGCTGACCGTTACGATCATGCTCCTGCAATGCAAGTGGCACACTATGCCTATACTTTAAATATGGCAGATGCGACAGCGCTTAAACAACTCATTCAGGACATTAAGCCGAATTTAATTGTTCCTGAAATTGAAGCCATTGCAACGCAAGTGTTGGTTGAAATCGAACAAGATAATATTGCGACAGTCATTCCCTCTGCAAAAGCGGTCAATTTAACCATGAACCGTGAAGGCATCCGTCGTTTAGCTGCGGAAGAACTGGGCTTACCGACATCGGCTTACCGTTTTGCAGATACTTTAGAATCTTTCCGTGCTGCATGTGATGACATTGGTTATCCAAACTTTGTTAAACCAGTCATGTCCTCTTCTGGTAAAGGCCAATCCCGCGTAAAAGAATTTTCAGAAGTAGATGCTGCTTGGGAATATGCACAAACAGGTGGTCGTGTAAATCAAGGAACAGTAATTGTAGAATCACAAATTGATTTTGATTTTGAAATTACGCTATTAACAGTACGTTCAAAAAACCCTGAAACAGGTGAAATTGAAACTTCGTACTGCGACCCAATTGGTCACCGCCAAGACGCAGGCGACTATGTTGAAAGCTGGCAGCCTCAAGCCATGTCGCCAGTGGCCCTCGACGAAGCAAAGCGTATTGCCAATAAAGTCACCATCGCATTGGGTGGCTGTGGTATTTTCGGTGTAGAACTCTTTGTCAAAGGCGATAAAGTGTGGTTTAGTGAAGTATCACCACGCCCACATGACACAGGTCTTGTGACGCTTGCCTCTCAGTTCCAAAGTGAATTTGAACTACATGCACGTGCGATTTTGGGTCTGCCTGTCAATACAGCACGTCATAGCGTTGCTGCGAGTGCCGTGATCTATGCAGGTGTGGATGCAAATAACTTATCTTTTTCTGGCTTAAATCTTGCTTTGGCAAACCCAAATACTGATTTACGCATTTTTGGAAAACCAGAAGGCTTTACACGTCGCCGTATGGGCGTTGCGACAGCACGGGCTGAAACAACCGACCAAGCGCGTGAACTAGCGGCCGATGCTGCTGGACTGGTGAGCGTTCATCAAAATTAAGCGTTGTTAAAATATACGGATACGGTTCATGATCAATACTTCTCCACTGCTTAACTATGTCAGCAGTAATCACGACATCAAAGCGATTAATCAATGGCGTAGTGATGTCGAAAATCAATTACAAGAAAGTTTTGATCATGGCCAATCCATTCGTGATGTCATTTTAACGCGTTCAAATATGACCGATGAAGCACTTATTTTCCTATGGAAATATGCAAAACTCGATCAGACAGACTTAAGTTTATTTGCTGTCGGTGGTTACGGTCGCCGAGAGATGCTGCCTTACTCAGATGTAGACATTATGATCTTGTCTGAGGATGAGTTTAGCGAAGAACAAGAGAAGCTCATTTCTGTCTTTATTTCCTCACTTTGGGATGTCGGCAATTTCAAGCCCGGCATTAGTGTACGTACCATTGCCAACTGTGTTGAACAAGCAACCTCTGACTTAACAGTTGCCACAGCTCTCATCGAATCTCGTTTAATTACGGGCAATGAACACTTAGCCAAATGGCCACGTCGCATTGTTTCACAAACATGGACAGACAAAACCTTCTATGATGCAAAAATGGAAGAACAGGCTAAACGCTATGCACAGCATAACTTTACGGAAAGTAATCTAGAGCCCGATATTAAAAATGCGCCGGGTGGCATTCGGGACATTAACCAAATTGGTTGGATTGCTAAACGGCATTTCCGCGTCAACCGTATTTATGACTTGGTGCATTTAGGCTTTATTTCTGAGTTTGAGTTGGGCGTATTAGAAGAAGCCGAAAGTTTCCTCTGGGAAATTCGTCATCACCTACACCGCCTAACGAAACGTGATGAAAACCGTTTACTGTTCGACTATCAACGTGACATTGCCGCAAAGTTTGGCTATGTGCGTGAAGAAGGCAAATCACCGAATTATCCAATTGAACAATTCATGAAGCGTTATTATCGAAGCGCACAACAAGTCACCACGCTGAATGAAATGCTGTTGGCTTATTTCAATGAATCTGTGATTACCCCACGCCTGCCGAACTATGAGCGTAACATTGAAGAAATCAATGAAAATTTTAAACTGGTCGACGGCAAACTAGCGGTTCAACACCATAAAATTTTCTCTGAAAATCCAAGCGCTATTTTAGAAATTTTCTATATATTGGCCAATCGACCTGAAATTACAGGCATTCGCGCGCGTACGCTACGTTTGTTAGTTTTGGCGGCTAAACGCATTGACCAAAAATATAGAGATAATCCAGCGCATCAAGCCCTGTTTATGGCCATCATTCGCTCACCCCATCGTTTATATGAAACCATGGTGGCAATGAAACGTTATGGCGTTTTAGGTAACTATATTCCTGCGTTTGGGCAAATTATGGGGTTGATGCAGTATGACTTGTTCCATATCTATACCGTAGATGCACATACTTTATTATTACTGCGCAACTTAAACCGTTTCAAAGAACCTGAGTTTGCTAAAGACTTCCCTGTCGTCAGTTCAGTGTTCCAACGTCTGGCACGTCGTGACATTGTCTATTTGGCTGCCATTTTTCATGATATTGCTAAAGGCCGTGGTGGTGACCACAGTGAGCTAGGTGCAAGCGATGCGATCGAATTCTGTCGTAGTCATGGTTTTACCGAACGTGAATGCAACCTTGTCGCATGGCTCATCCAAAACCATTTGCTCATGTCTGTCACTTCTCAAAAGAAAGATATTTCTGACCCCGATGTAGTTAAAGCGTTTGCTGAGAAAATGGGCGATATGGAACATCTCGACTATCTATATACGTTGACTGTTTCAGATATCAATGCAACCAATCCTTCACTTTGGAATACGTGGCGTGCTTCTCTCATGCGTCAGCTCTATACCCATGCACGTGACGTGATTCGCTCAGGTTTAGGCCGTCCTGTTGACTATCAAATGCTCATCGAGGACACCAAGTTTTCTGCCAGTGAACAACTGGTCGAAGAGTTTGCACTAGATGATGTCGAAAAAGTCTGGCAAGAACTAGGAGATGAATATTTCCTCAAAGAATCTGCTGATGAAATTGCTTGGCACACACGTGCTATTTTACAGCACGGTGACAACCCTGAACCGCTTGTTTTGATGCGTGCACAGCGTAAATTTGCTCAAGATGCAGTACAAATCTTTATTTATACCCAAGATCAGCCCAACCTGTTTGCAACAACGGTTGCTATTCTCGATCGTATGAATTTGGACGTACAAGATGCACGTATTATTACCGCGACCAAAGCATTTAGCTTAGACACTTATGTCGTGCTTGACCGTTTTGGTACGCTGCTAACCGACCCTGAACGTGAAGCAAAAGTACTATCTGCATTAAAAGATGCATTAGCCAATTCAGATAAATACCCAGGGCTCATGCAACGCCGCATCCCACGTCAGCTACGCCATTTCGACATTGAAAACACCGTTGATATTACGCTGAATGAAGCACTGCAACAAAACATGGTCGAAATTGCAACACTTGACCATCCCGGCTTACTTGCCAAAGTAGGCGGGTTGTTTATGATGCAAGGTCTAGATATTCACTCTGCTAAAATTGCCACCCTAGGTGAGCGTGCCGAAGATATTTTCTTTGTCACCAAAAAAGATGGTCAACCCATGACCGAAACTGAAGCTGAAACTTTTGCTGCACAACTAAAATCAGCCTTAGATGAAGCCTCTAGTCAGGTCTGTGGTCAACATTAACAATACACACTGGTATTTTGTTTCATGAACTCGAGTTTATCCCTTTTACACCCTTATCCTTTTGAAAAGTTGAATAAACTATTTCAGGATATTACTCCCGCAGACTTACCCCTCATTCCACTCTCGATTGGTGAGCCTAAGCATCCTGCACCCGAGTTTGTGAAACAAGCCCTTATCGATAATTTTCAGCATTTATCGACCTACCCAAACAGTAAAGGTATACCCGAGTTACGCACCGGTATTGCAAACTGGCTAACCCGTCGTTTTCAACTCAATCAGATTAGTGCAGAAAACAATATATTACCTGTTTCGGGCACACGTGAAGCAATTTTCTCTTTTGTGCAGGCATTGGTAAATCGTGAAGATGCGCCTTATGTGGTGATGCCTAACCCGTTCTACCAAATTTATGAAGGTGCCGCTTTACTTGCTGGGGCAAAACCGTATTTTGTAAATTGCACCGAAGAAAATGGTTATCTCGGTGACTTTGATGCTGTGCCTGCTGAAGTCTGGGAGAAAACAGCCCTGTTATTTGTCTGTACACCGGGTAACCCAACAGGTGCGGTGTTATCAAAAGAACAATTCAAAAAATTAATCGAACTTTCAGACCAATATGGTTTTGTGATTGCATCGGATGAATGCTATTCAGAGCTTTGGTTTGATACTGCACCTGTGGGCTTACTCGAAGTTTGTGCTGAAATTGGCCGAGACGACTACAAAAACTGTGTCGTATTCCACTCACTGTCTAAGCGCTCAAACTTACCAGGTATGCGTTCTGGCTTTGTCGCGGGTGATGCAGCATTGCTCAAGCCTTATTTGCAATACCGCACGTATCATGGTGCGGCGATGCCTGTACAGCACCAATTGGCTTCGATTGCAGCATGGGATGACGAAGCGCATGTTGAAGAAAACCGCGTGCAATATCGTGCAAAATTTGATTTATTTCAAAAGGAATTGGGCCATATACTGCCCCTACAAAAACCAGATGCAGGCTTTTACTACTGGTTAAAAGTAGATAATGACGAAACTTTTGCAAAAATGCTCATGGAAAAGGCACATGTCAAAGTGCTTCCTGGACGTTATTTGTCACGCGATACTGAGCAAGGTAACCCAGGCGAAAACCATGTGCGTCTTGCGCTAGTTGCAGATCTTGCACAGTGTGAGCAGGTGATTAAACGCTTAAAAGCGATTTTGTAAACAAGCTCATCTAAAAAAAGAAAACCTCCTATAACGGAGGTTTTCTTGTCTTTATTCGATTAAAAATCAAATGATGCACTTAAAGTAAATGTACGAGGTTGTGCCAGTGTTAAGTAAGTATAATCATTGGTACTTGCTGAAGCCCAATACTCTTTATCAAATAAGTTGGTAATACCAAAATTAATCACTGTTGGAACTTGATTGATCTGGGTTTTATAATTCGCCCCCACATCTACACGCGTCCAATCGTTTAATTTTAATGTATTCGCATTATTTGCGTACTGACTACCTGTATAAACGACACGACCATTAATTGAAACATCTTGTGGTACAGGTAATTTCCAATCTGCTTCAACATTCGCCTGAAACTCCGGCACACCAATCACTTGGTTGCCATCAAACAAACCTTGATACGTCTCTTTTTGCTCAGTATCAATCCATGTTGCACCACCTAAGATGCGAACTGCATCGGTTAATTGACCATAGGCATTAAATTCAATACCCTGATGAATATTTTTCGCATCAGTGAGTTGGGCTGAACCTGCCGTATTTACAGCAGCTTTACGACGCTCAGTGTTGAAGTAATTTAAACCACCACCAATTACACCATTTTCATATTTCAAGCCAATTTCTTTTTGTTTTGACACAAAAGGATCAGCCACATAATAGTTACCAGTACTATCTAAAATGCCATCACCTTGAACCAAAGCTTCGACATAGTTGGTATAGACTGCTAGTTCAGGTGTAATTTTATAACTTACACCTAAAGCAGGTGTAACTTTATCTTTATTAATGTTGTGCTTGTAGACCCCATATGAATAAACATCTTGATCTATTTCTTGATAACGTGCCCCAAGCATAATCGTTAATCGATCATCTAGAGCGGAAATATTGTCGCCTAAAGCCACACTTCTTAAAGTCGCCACATTCGCTTTCGGATAAGTTCCTTTAGAACCTAGCCATTTATCAATATTAGACTCATTACTATAAATAGGATTATAGAAGTTATCAGCCACTCCTGTAGCATAACCATAACTATAGCGCTTATCT
This sequence comes from Acinetobacter sp. BWR-L5, assembly GCF_039655985.1. Lineage (NCBI taxonomy): Bacteria > Pseudomonadati > Pseudomonadota > Gammaproteobacteria > Moraxellales > Moraxellaceae > Acinetobacter > Acinetobacter sp. BWR-L5. Next base: position 43,939 of record NZ_JAGFEV010000014.1, read on the forward strand.
GCTCGGTACATCGAACCAGACAGAACGACATTATGGCTTAATGTACCAGTATTAAATTTGGTTTTAACACCCACTTCACCCGTATGGTTTTTATCTTTTCGTAAAATTGTTGAGGCAGATAAAGAGGCAGCGCCCGTTTCAGTATTGCTGAGTTGCTGACTAGAATATACGCCCGCTTCTTCACTAACACGGAAACCATAAGCAGCATATGCAGTCACTGCATCATTAAAGTCATATTCAGCTCGATAACTACCAAAGACATCTTCCTCATTAGAATATGTCCATGATTGCCCATGATAATCCGCATATTGTGATGCACTTGGAACCGAAGTTACTGCATTGGTCAAACGCAAACTTGGACGGTTTTCTTTAAGACGGTTGTTGTTGTACCCTAAATCGCCTGATAAGCGCAGTTGATCACCACGATAATCAAGCGCAATCGAAGCCAACCCAAGCGAATTATCTTCTTTTTCAACTTCTGTACCACCGCCATGGTATGCCGTATTTACACGTACACCATATTGATCATTTTCACCAAAACGTTCGGATACATCACTCGATAAGTAACCACCATTAAAATCTGTACCTGCTGTTACACGTTTAAGCGGTTCATTGGCTGCGCGTTTAGGCACCAAGTTAACAGAACCACCAATACCAGAACCTCCCGGCATTGCACCATTTAAAAATGCTGAAGCACCTTTGAAAACTTCAACTCGCTCAAATAATTCTGTAGGAATGTATTGACGCGGCAAAATCCCATACAAGCCATTATAACTTGTATCATCAGAGGCCAAAACGAAACCACGAATAAAATAAGTTTCCTGAAAGTTACCAAATCCTTTCGCTAAACGAACGGATGGATCAGCTTGTAAAACATCCCCAACACTCTTTGCCTGACGTTCTTGAATGTATTGGTTGGTATAGCTGGTTAAGCTAAATGGGTTATCTAAATTTTTCTGGTTACCAAAGACACCTACTCGCCCGCCAGTCGCGACCTGCCCACCAGCGAAAGCCTCCATTAAACCATTTGCAGAAGCATCAGCACTCGCAACAATACGAATTGTTTCTAAAGCAGTGACATCATTTGCTTGAGTTGATGAACTTGACTCTGCTAATTCTGAAACTTCAGCCGCATGTGAAATACTGTACCCAGATACACATGCCATCATTAACACCAATGGTTTCAGCTTAACCATTTCCTACCCTTTTTCATCAATCTAAAATTCGAGCCTGATAGTAAATGAGAATTGGTCTTAATCAAACTGATTTAATTCTCATTTAAATTGTAAATTCAAATGAGAATTAATTATTCCATTGTTATAACTTATGACATCAGACAACTGATTGACTTTTACTTTAAGATTTTCATATTACAAGTCCATCTAATAGCAAAACGAGTGCAAAAAATCCAAAGCAGCACCCTGACATCTTATAAAGCCAATTGAGTCGCTGAGTTAAAAAATGATTCCAGCGCTTCCAACTCAATAACTTAAGCAACAATAGATTCCACATCAGAACCACAACCACCATCCAGAGACTCATTAAAAGCAAAGTATAAAAATCAAATTTTGAATAAACCAGCAATATCAAACTACTATAGAACATCATATTTTTAGGGTTCAGCAAACTTGACTGTAAACCTTGAGTAAAACATAGAATTTTAGTTTGATGAGGTGCAGGATCACGCGCTTGAACTTCAACATTTTCATGATGCTTATAGCGAAAACACTGCATAGACAAATACAACAAATACGCAACACCTAATCCGCGTAGCAACATCAGAACATAAGCATGAATATGCCCAAGCCACCCCAGTAATGTAAAAATAAGCGCTAAAATAAAAGCATTCCCAGCTACAATACCGAAAACTGTATATCGTGCTCTTCTTTGACCACTGTTTAATGCCGTCATCAGAATCAGGAAAAAATCGGGGCCAGGAGAAAGCAAAGCCACAAAATGCGTCACAGCAATAACAATAAAAAGCTCCATTACTTATCTCTCTTTAAAAGTGAGACAAGCCTAACGACGGATGAAGTTCAACTCTTGGATAAAATTGCGCGATGTTGCTTTTGATAGAGCTTAGGTGTGGTGCCCGTTAAACTTTTAAAAACACGATGAAAATGACTTTGGTCACTAAAGCCCAGCATATAACTGAGTTGCGCTATATCCATGCCTTGTTTTAAAAAGGTACGTGCATCATTAATTTTATGATTCAATTGATAAGCGTGCGGTGTCATGCCTAAAGATGATTTAAATAGCCGAATAATGGCATATCGACTCAACTGGACTTCTTGCGACATTTGCTCTAATGATAAAAACACGTCAGCATCCTGAATCATCGATAAAAGCTGCTTAAACTCTTGCTGTGCATAGTGTTGAGGAGCAAGAAATTCTAATTGAATATATGGAAATAAAAGCTCAGTAAGTGTTGTGATTAAGCTATGTTCTTTTTCCCAATAAGACAGTGCAGTATCAAATAATTGACTGTTAAGACAACTAAAGTCATGATACATCTTAGGCTGTTTATACAGCACGGGTTTGAACTGCGGTATGTCTTGATAAGTATCTTTATGTGCTGTTTCTTGTAATAACTGATTCAACCAATGTGCATCTAAATGCATCATTTGGTAGCTCCAAGCCTGATCTGGAACAGGATTACACGCATGTTCTACATGTGCAGGAAGCAATACCAAGGTACTCGCGTCTATTTGTTGCGTTCCAGCGAAGCGGCTAGTGAAAATACTGTTGCCTTGATCCACCGCTCCAATTGAAAATGTCGGATGACTATGGGCTTTATAACAAGCACGACTTGCACATGCCCGACGTGTTTCCACATAAGGCATGCGCGGATCACTCCAAAATTCAACTGAGGTGCCTTGCTCTTTCATCACTGACGACACATCAACCGATTATTGTTGTAATGCTTTTTCAATATCTGCCTGAATCGCTTCAGGCTTGGTGGTTGGCGCATAACGATTAATTACTTTGCCATCTTTACCAATCAAGAATTTTGTAAAGTTCCACTTAATGCCGCTGCCGAGAATCCCTTTGCTGTTATTGGTTAAATAACGGAATATGGCGTGGGCTTCAGGGCCTTTGACATCGACTTTGGAAAACATGGGAAAAGTCACCCCATAGTTTTTCTGACAATACGTTCCTATTTGCTCATTGCTACCCGGATCTTGCCCCCCAAACTGATTACAAGGGAAGCCTAACACCTCAAACCCTTGTGCATGATATTGCTCATAAATTTTTTCTAATCCCGCAAATTGTGGTGTAAAACCACATTTACTGGCCGTATTGACGATGAGCAGCACTTCGCCCTCATAGTCAGCAAAGGATTTATTTTTTCCATCTAACAATTCCGCTTCAAACTGATAAATGTTGGTCATGGATAAGTATCCTCATCACTTTTTTCTTGTGTTTCTAGTTCTAATGAAGCCGAGTTTACACAGTAACGTAAACCTGTAGGCTCAGGTCCATCTGTAAAAACATGGCCTAAATGAGCATCACAGTGATGACATACAATTTCGGTACGCACCATGCCATGTGTTGTATCCTGATGCTCTTCTATCACAGTCGTATTGAGTGGCTTATAAAAACTTGGCCAGCCGCAACCACTGTCATATTTGTTTTCAGAATTAAATAATGGCGTACCACAGCAACGACATACGTAAGTGCCTGCTTGTTTAGTATTCCAATATTTCCCCGTAAAGGCTGGCTCCGTCCCCTTTTGTCGCGTAATGCGAAATTCGTCAGGTGATAACTCTCTTTGCCATTCTCGGTCTGTTTTATTGAGTTTTCCCATGATTACGTCCCTTTCTATCTTGCTATTTAAAATAGGATAATCCTATATTTACGTGATTCATCTTAAAATTTCTAGTGTTTAGTTCACAATTTACAAAAGACCTATAATTCCAATAAAAGCAAAAAGAAAGCAATTCATAAAAATGGTAAGCAATTTATTTTCTTAAATGCTTTTTTGTGAGCAAATTTAGTGTTAGTCTTATTGACATTCTTGCTCAGGATTAAAAAATGTCGCAAAAAAAGAGCGTTATTTTTAAACATCTACTGCCTGTGATTAAACAATATCAACAGGTGGGTTTTACGCATGAAAAAATTGTTGCTTTACTCAGAGATGAACATGATCTCGATCTGGTGACAACTGAAACATTTAAAAGCTATTTATACCGTTATGCAAAAGTGACCTCCACTCTTTCCGAGAACATCAAAATGCCGAACACTCTCCACACCCCACGCGAAATAAAAAAATCGTCTAAGCTCGAGCATGTTTGCTACGACATCCGTGGACCAGTGTTACGAGCGGCCAATGAAATGGAAGAAGCCGGTCATAAGATTATCAAACTCAACATTGGTAACCCTGCACCCTTTGGTTTTGAAGCTCCTCAAGAGATTATTAATGATGTAGCTTTAAACCTGCCAAATGCAGTGGGCTATACCGACTCAAAAGGGATTTTCCCTGCGCGTAAAGCGATCTGTCAGTACTATCAGCAAAAAGGCATTTTAGATATGCATGTCAATGACGTGTATATCGGAAATGGTGTCTCTGAATTGATTGTGATGGCGATGCAAGGCTTGTTAGATGATGGTGACGAAATGCTCGTGCCAATGCCTGACTATCCCCTTTGGACAGCTGCGGTGAACCTTTCAGGCGGGACAGCCATTCACTATAAATGTGATGAAGAAAACTTTTGGTATCCCGACATTGCAGATATGGAAAGTAAAATCACACCACGTACCCGCGGTATCGTGATTATCAATCCAAACAATCCAACAGGTGCAGTTTATCCACGCCATGTACTCGAGCAAATCGTCGCATTGGCTAAAAAGCATGATTTGATTTTGTTTGCAGATGAAATTTACGACAAAATCGTTTATGACGGTATTGAACATGTTTCTGTAGCAGCATTAGCAGGTGACCAACTCTGTATCTCTTTCAACGGCTTATCTAAAGCATACCGTATTGCGGGTTACCGTTCAGGCTGGATGGCAATCACAGGCGATAAGTCTCGTGCAGTCGACTATATTGAAGGTTTAGACATGCTCGCTTCTATGCGTTTATGTGCTAACCACCAAGCACAGTATGCCATTCAAACTGCTTTAGGCGGCTACCAGTCAATCAATGATTTAATTCGTCCGGGTGGTCGTTTATACGAGCAGCGTAATATTGCTTGGCAAATGTTGAATGATATTCCGGGTGTATCTTGTGTTAAGCCTGAAGGTGCAATGTATTGCTTCCCGAAATTGGACCCAGAAATCTATCCAGTTCAAGATGACGAAAAACTGATGCTTGATCTACTTCGTGCGGAAAAAGTACTTCTGGTTCAAGGCACAGGCTTTAACTGGCCAACACCAGATCATTTCCGTGTAGTGTTCTTACCTGCTGAAAATGAACTACGTGAAGCCATTACCCGAGTAGGTCGTTTCCTTGCGAAAATGCGCTAATTGATCACTTAAAAAAACCGTACTTTATGTATGGTTTTTTTATTTACAAAACTGTAATACTTCACTTTTTAAGTTTGGCATAAGTTTAAATTAAGCAGCCACATTGCTGTGATTCCATGTAAATGATGGGGAGTCGCTTATGGGGACAATTGCGGTAACATCTTGGAAATACAATGCTTCCACACGCTATTTAAAAATTTTCTATGCAGATGGTTCAGGCGAGCTGTACCACCCTGTGCCTGAATTTATTTATAACAACTTAGTTCGATGTAATAATAAAACAGCCTTTGTTCATAAATATTTAGAATATGATTTGCACTTTACGCGCTTAAGTATTCATTAATTTTTGAATCTCAAACAATCAGGATTTATCCTGATTGTTTTTCATGATCCCACGTCACCACCAACAAGCCGGCACCAATCGCTAATGTAGACAGGTTAAACTGCTCGTCCTGCTGAATAAGCGCGATGAAGTCCGTGACTTGATCTGCATGCGATAGAACATTATCAACCACCAAAACTCCGCGTGAAACACACATTAGTCGTTTCAAGTCTGACCAATAGTCGACATAAGCATCACGCTCAGCATCTAGCAATATAAAATCAAAGATGGCTTGCGACTGCTTCAAATATGCAGCTGCGTCACCCACCCAAAACTCAACGCCATTGGATAAATTGAAATCCGTAAGATGGCTAGCGGCTTGTTGACTTCTGTCAGCATCAATTTCTAAAGTGGTTAATCGAGCATTCACTTGTTGCGCTGCATATGCCAACCATAAGGTTGAGTAACCTGTTGATGTTCCTATTTCTAATATCTGCTGAGGCTGCTGAATATGAACCAGTTGCGCCAAAAATTGTGCAGACTCAGGCTCAATATTGCGAAAGCGCGCAATTCGATCTGCTTGCGTACTGTCATGTTCTTGAAAGCGTTGATATAAGGCCGATACTTTACTCAAAAATTCTGCACGCATAATCAAATCCCCTCTACTTTACTAGCGTTGTTTATACTTCTTGAATCAGTTTAAAGCGCTCAACTTCACGGTCATCTTCTAGCATTACCGTTTCAGTAAACATGGCAAATGGACGTACCCAAATCGAGTAATCACCATATAAACACTGATAAACCACCAGTTTTTCTTCGGTTTCACTATGCGTCGCTACATGTAAAACTTGATACAGTTGCCCTTTATAATGCTGATAGATACCACGCTGTAATTGCATCACTTGCTTCCCTATTTTTTAACTGTCTCGATCATACCTAATTTATACGGCTTAAACTGCAAATCACTTGAAGAATCATTTAAATCCCCCATATAGCTTTATGAAATGATTGAAGAAAACATCTTTAAATCTATAAAACCGATTATTAAAATAAAAACAAACTGTTTTATCTATTTTTAGATTTACTCTATGATTCTTCTATCAAATAAATTTATAGACTGCTTTGGAGAGCTTAACAATGTT
>NZ_JAGFEV010000015.1:0-45848 GCF_039655985.1 Acinetobacter sp. BWR-L5
TTTTTTCACGGCACCTGCTTTGAGGAGCTTGGCTAAACCATAGTCACCATTACCAGCATTGTTGCTAACGATGGTGAGATCTTTAATGCCGAGTTGAATTAAGCCATCGATCAGTTCAGCAGGTTGTCCTGCTGTACCAAAACCACCGATCATGATGGTTGAGCCATCCTTTATTTGCGAAAGTGCTTCTGTTAAAGAAGCTGAACTTTTATCAATCATAATATTGTCCTAGGCACAGCGTACCTATTAACTTTTGGAACTTGGAGTTGAAGCTAAAGCTGACACATCAGGGCTGCGTTTGGTTAAAATCAGATGCGCAGTTAAACCAATAACGATGCCCCAAAAAACTGAACTTAGACCCAAAAAGTGCATACCTGACGCTGTAGCTAAGAAGGTAATGAGTGCGGAATCTCGTTGAGATTCATCTTTCATGGCTACAGCAATATTGGTTGAAATCGCACCCAATAAGGCCAAGCCAGCCAAAGCAGCAACAAGCTCTTTTGGCAACAAGCTGAAGAGCAGAACGATACTGCCTGCAAACAAACCACCTAAAATATAGAAAATGCCGTTAGCAACGCCTGCGATATAGCGTTTTTCTTTTAACTCATGCGCATCTTTGCCCATACATAGTGCAGCCGTAATCGACGCCAAAACAATGGTGATACCGCCGACACATGCAACAGCTAAAGACGCAATACTGGTAGTCGTAATAATTGGCTTAGCAGGCATGTCATAACCACTCAGTTTCATGATGGCCATGCCCGGTAAAAACTGTCCTGTCAGGCTGACTAAAATCAAAGGCAGGGCAAGGTTTAAGGTGGAGTGCCAAGTCCATTCAGGGCTAATGAACTGAGGAATAGCAAGTTGGAAATCTAAACTCACCGCATTCATTTCACCTAATCCAAAGCTTAATGCCACACCAGATAAAAGCACCCAAAGCATGCTATAGCGTGGCGAAAAACGCTTTGCCACCAAGAAAACCAATAACATGCTAAAGACAATCATTGGCATGCTATCCGTGGCACTAAACAGTCCTAAACCAAACTGAAATAAAATGCCTGCCATCATGGCTGCGGCAACCGATTGCGGAATCCATTTCAATAATTTATCGAAATAGCCACTGATTCCAATCAGGAAAATCACCACAGCAGAGGTGATATATGCAGCAATGGCTTCATTCAAACTAATATTGGGAAAAAGTGTGACCAATAAAGCCGTACCCGGTGCAGACCATGCGGTAATCACAGGGACTTTAAACTTAATAGAGAGGAAAATCCCTGCCAAGGCTGCACCGATGGAAACGCCCCAAATCCATGAAATCATCATGCTGGAGGAAACCTGCGCTTGTTGCGCAGCCTGAAAAAAGATAATCATTGGCCCTGAATAGGAAATCAACACAGCCAAAAATCCAGCAACCGTTGCTGAGATAGACCAATCTTCTTTTAAGGTTTTAAACAGGGTAGCCATTCATTTGCCTCCGTGCAGTCATGATCCTGTGTATATAAAGTCCCGCATACCAAATGTTATGCAAACATCCATCTAGCCTTGATCGCCACCGCCTACAGGAACCACTGTACCTGTCATATATGACGATTCATCCGATGCAAGAAATACAATGGCATTCACTTGTTCCTGAATCGTGCCATAACGGTTCATAAAGCTACGATCAAGGGTTTGGTCGACTACTTGTTGCATCCATGCTTTCTCATTTTCAGATAGAGGATTAGCATTGCGCGGTACTTTACGCGGTGGTGCTTCGGTGCCACCTGTTGCAACCGCATTCACGCGGATTCCATCTTTCGCATGCTCAAAAGCAAGTGATGCAGTCAGGGCATTCACTCCACCCTTGGACGCCGAATAGGGCACGCGGTTAATCCCGCGAGTCGCTATAGAGGACACATTTACAATCGTACCTTTTTGATTTTTAACCATTTCAGGTAAAACAGCGCGACAACACCACAGCGTTGGAAATAAGGAACGATTGACTTCTTTGATGATTTCTTCTTCAGAAAATTCCTCAAAAGGTTTCATCCAAATTGCACCGCCAACGTTGTTGATAAGCACATCAACACGGCCATAAACCTCGAGGGCTTTGTCTACAACACTTTGTGCACCTGCAAAGGTTTCAAGGTTGGCTTTGACTGTTATTGCATCGCCTTGCTGTGCTTCAATTTCTGCTAATGTTTCATCGACATAGTCAGATAAGTCGGCTAAAACAACTTGTGCACCTTCATCAGCCACTTGGAGTGCAACACCGCGACCAATGCCTTGAGCGGCACCCGTCACAATCACGACTTTGTTTAAAAATCTTTGATTTAACGCCATTTTTTAACTCGCTCATCATCCAATATAAAGATGAATTTCTAAATTTATAAATTTGGCACGCCGGTGTCCTAACATTTGAATATCACTTACCGGATTAACCTTCGGTTGGACTTACTTTTCTTTTGGGAAAAGTAAGCAAAACCATTGTCATTCGCAAAACTCGTCAGAAACCGATTACTTGATATCTTTCTCGCAGAAAAGACTTTTTTACCAAGCAGTCCTGCCTCGAACAATTGCGAATGACGTTTTCGCGTATCATTTTTATGACTTAAATATTGGGTGATCTATTAGTTTGCAGAGAATTTTTCAAACAGGAAGTTTGCAGGCTTTACGCCTTCGCTATCTAACCAACCACGAACAGCATCGACCATAGGTACAGGACCACAGAGGTAGACATCAACATCACCGCCATTGAGCCATTCATTGTCAATGTGCCCAGTCACATAACCTTTACGCTCATGTGCAGAGTCTGGACTTGCAACCACGGTACGGTATTCAAACCATGGAAGTTTAGCTTGGAGGGTATTGAGCTGTTCTAAAGCCACTAAGTCGAAATCATTGGTAACACCAAACACTAAACGAACAGGGTGTTCAGCGCCTTTTTCTTCTAATGTTTGTAACATAGACATAAAGGGTGCAATACCAGTACCGCCTGCAAGCATAACCACAGGACGAACCACATTACGCAAGTAGAAGCTACCAAATGGACCAGTAAAAGTCATTTTGTCGCCCGCTTTGGCAGCACCACTTAAAAAGCTACTCATTTTGCCATTCGGCACATTACGGACCACGAAACCAGTTAAACGGTTGCCCGGTTTCGAGCTAAATGAATATGAACGCGTTTCTGCTGTCTCTGGAATGCCGACGTTGACATATTGACCAGCAAGGAAGTGAATGTCAGGTTGGCCTTCATCGAGCTGAATATCAAAAGTAATGGTCGATTCTGATAAGTTTTCAACAGCGACTAAAGTACCTTGATACTGATGAATTTCGGTTTTGCAGACTTCAGATGAAGCTTGAATTTGGAATACGGCATCCGAGCTTGGACGGCACTGACACGCCAAAATATAGCCTTGTGCCGCTTCTTCTGGTGTTAATGCATCTTCAATATACGTCTCTTCAGGCATGTCATAACTACCAGATTCGCAAAAAGCGCGGCAAGTCCCACATGCACCATCACGGCAGTCTAGCGGAATGTTAATTTTTTGGCGGTAAGCTGCATCTGATAAAGACTCACCTTGAGTCACGGTAATAAAACGCGTTACGCCATCTTCAAATTGAAGTGCAACATTGTGGTTTGACATGGCTGAATATCCTTTAAAAACGTTGAAACTTGGAACTCTCAGCCAAAACTCCATTTGGCTGAAAGCATACTAAGGATGTGTGGCTAAAACTTAGAGGTGATAAACATCAATCACTTGGTTGATGTAATCATTTTTCAGGACCACGTATTTACTTAGAATTTGTGGTTTTTCACCTGAAAAATCAATTTCATAACGCGACATACCAAAGTAGCTATAACTGGTTTTGTAGCGGAAGCTCAGCGTATTCCAGTTAAAACGGACGGTAACTTTATCGCCATCACGCTCAATCATTTCGATATTGTTCACATTGTGACAAGTACGTGTGTCTGGCATGGTCGCAGAAGAGCGTTCAGTTTTAATCCGGAACACACGGTCTTCTAAACCTTGGCGGTCTGGGTAGTAAATCAGGGAAATTTCAGACTGCGGATCTGTAGTCAGGGTATCGTCGTCATCCCATGCAGGCATCCAAAACGATGCTGAAGGGGCATAACATGCAAGCCAATCATCCCATTGCTCATCATCTAAAAAGCGCGCTTCTTGATACAAAAACTGACTGACTTGTTCGATGCTAACGGTATTGAGTGTTGTAGGAGCATTCATGCCACTTCTCCTTGTTCATTTGCAGTTTCAACAGCCAGTGCTTTTTCATTGGCAATTGCAATTTTCATCATGTCTAACCAGTGTTGGTGCTGTGCAAGATAGAGGCCTTCATCCTCAGTTTTGACACCTGAAAGTTTTGGTTTTAGACCAATTTCATTGGCAGCATCATCTGGGCCATGAATCCAATGCTTTGAACCGCGGCACATATCGTTCCATTCCAGTTCAATGCCTGCGTAGCCCGCTTGGCATGCACGGAATTCTTCTAAGTCATCTGGTGTTGCCATGCCTGAAGCATTGAAGAAGTCTTCGTACTGGCGAATACGGCGCGTACGTGCTTCCGCGTTTTCACCTACAGGGGCGATACAGTAAATCGTGACTTCAGTTTTATTGACTGAAATTGGGCGAAGTACACGAATTTGTGAACCGAACTGATCCATCAAGTAGACGTTTGGATAAAGGCATAAGTTACGTGAACGCTCAATCATCCACTTCGACATTGCTTCGCCAAATTTTTCAGAGTATTCGTCGGCTTTCGGGAAGTTTGGACGGTCTTCTGGATTTGCCCATTGTGTCCAAAGCAGCATGTGACCATTGTCAAAACCGTATGAACCACCGCCTTGTTTGCCCCAAGCGCCTGCGCTCATGGCACGGATGTTGTCACCCGCTTGTTTTTCTTTACGTTGTTGAGTGGTCGCTGCATAGTTCCAGTGCACCGCAGAAACGTGATAACCATCTGCGCCATTTTCTGCAGTGAGTTTCCAGTTGCCTTCATAGGTGTAGGTAGACGCGCCACGTAAAACTTCAAGACCTTGTTCAGACTGATCCACAATCATGTCAATGATTTTGCTGGTTTCGCCTAAGTACTCTTCTAAAGAGGGAACATCTGGATTTAAGCTACCAAACAAGAAACCTTTATAGTTGCCAAAACGTGCAACTTTTTTCAAATCATGTGAACCTTCATGGTTAAAACAGTCTGAATAACCTGCATCTGCTGGATCTTTAACTTTTAAAAGTTTGCCAGAGTTGTTAAATGTCCAACCATGGAAAGGGCATGTATAGGTTGCTTTATTGCCGCGTTTATTACGACAAAGCTGTGCACCACGGTGTGAACAGGCGTTGATCATGGCATTGAGTTCACCATTACGGTTACGTGCAATCAGAATAGGCTGACGGCCAATATACGTGGTGTAATAGTCATTGTTATTTGGAATTTGGCTTTCATGTGCCAAGTAAACCCAGTTACCCTCGAAGATATACTTCATTTCTAGGTCAAAAAGGGCTTGATCAGTAAACACTGAACGATGAAGTTTGAATTCGCCTGTTTCAAAGTTGTCGACAAGTAATTCATCGATACGATCGAGATGGCTAGTATTAATAACTGGGATACGTGGCATGTCCGTTCTCCGACTTTCCAAAAGTGAGGAAGTCCCCGAAATGCGACTTTGCAGTGGCTATTTCGGTTCCAAGGGTAATTAAGCGCTAGCGCGACGACGTTCAACTTCAGTTGATGGTGCAGCCGCTTGGTCTTTCACCAGTTCAACATTGAATTGAATGTGTTTGAATGGACCTGTTAAACCGCGGCGTGCAATTTCAGCTTCATCAGTAATATCGACAGCGGTAGCCACTAAGCCTTCACGTGTTGCAAATGCAAAGTCATCCCATAGGTATTGGTCACCCTCAATGTTGAATTGGGTGGTTAACTTACGGTAGCCTGGCGCAGATACGAAGTAATGTACGTGCGAAGGGCGGTTACCGTGACGGCCTAACTTGTTCAATACAAATTGAGTTGTCCCTTCTGGTGGGCAACCATAACCAACAGGCATCGTGGTGAGAGCAACGTATTTACCATCTTGGTCGCTAATGATTGAACGACGTAGATTGAAGTCTGATTGTGACTTATCGAAGAAAGAGTAGTTGCCTAAGCTATTGGCATGCCAAACTTCAACTTTTGCACCTTCAACAATCTGACCATCAGTGTCAGTCACTGTCCCTTCAATAATTAAAGTCGGAATTTTGCCTTCTTCAGAACCATCGTCCATACGTGCAAAACCAACCGATTCAGGCGCGCCAGCTACATATAAAGGACCTTCGATGGTACGTGGTGTTCCGCCTGTAATGCCTGCTTTGGCATCAGCTTCATCTGCACGTAAGTCGAGGTAGTGCTCAAGACCAAGTCCGGCCGCAAGTAAACCAAGTTCGTTGGCTTGGCCTGCATCCGTAAAGTATTCAAGACCTTTCCAAACTTCAGTTTGGCTCAAATCTAAGTCTTCAATCGCTTGGAATAAGTCACCCAATAGGCGAACTACAATTTGTTGAGTACGCGCGTCTACAGAACCGGTTGCTGTATCCACATTCATTGTTTTGACTAATGCATCAATCTGTTGACGATTCATACTATTGCTCCTTAAGTATGTTTGCTGTGTGGTGGCTAGCTTTATGAATAGGTTGAAAAGCTTAGCTGCCACGTTCCTTGTTAATTTCTTTCACTGGATTAACGTTCCAGTGATTAAATTGCATAAAATCTTTTTTCAATTAACGATCATCTTCGCGAATAGACGATGGATGTCGGTTCAAAGGCATCACTTCAATATTCATATACGGGTACAGGGGTAAACCTTGCAAAATGTTGTGTAGCTCTTCATTGCTGTCTACATCAAAAATGCTGATGTTTGAGTACTGACCTGTAATGCGCCAAATATGTCGCCATTTGCCTTGAGCTTGTAGCTCTTGCGAATATGCTTTTTCGACTGCTTTAATTTCACTGGCAGTTTCAGCAGGCATATCCAGTGGAATGTTTACATCCATACGTACGTGAAAAAGCATGTGTAACTCCTAAACGGTTAAGACGTCGCTTAAGCGCGGCGCAGCTGATCAATCTTGTTTTCATCTAACTCAATACCGAGTCCTTTGCCTTGGGGTAAGTGCAAGGCGAAGTCAGTGTATTGAAGTGGGGTTTTTAAAATATCTTGGGTTAACAGCAGTGGGCCGAATAACTCGGTGCCATAAGCTAAATTTTCAAAGGTCGAGAACAAATGTGCCGAAGCAATTGTGCCGACTGCACCTTCAAGCATGGTTCCGCCATACAAATCTATGCCTGCTAAGTTGGCAATCTTCGCGACTTCATGACCTTCGATTAGTCCACCAGACTGAGCCACTTTCACTGCAAAAACAGAGGCCGCATTGGTTTTGGCTAAACGGTAGGCTGAGCTTGGTCCCATGAGCGATTCATCCGCCATGATGGCAAGATCAAAACGTCGTGTTAAACGCTGCATCGCATCAATGTTGTCGATCGCACAGGGCTGTTCAATCAGGTCAACACCACCATTTTGTAGGAGTTGAATGCCTTTAATCGCATCTAGCTCAGACCATGCACGGTTCACATCAACACGGATGGAAATGTCTGAACCCAGTGCTTGTTTAATCGCAAGAACATGTTCAACATCTTCTTCTACACGGCGTGAACCGATTTTAAGTTTGAAAATATTGTGGCGTCTTGCCTCAATCATTTTTCGGCCTTCAGCAATATCTTTTTCAGTATCACCAGATGCCAACACCCAAAGTACAGGTAAACTGTCACGTAAGCGGCCGCCTAACACTTCAGAAAGGGGTAAATCTAAACGTTGCGCTTGAATGTCGAGTAGAGCTGTTTGAATTGCACATTTGGCAAAACGGTTACCATTAATATTCTTTTTCAAAGCACGCATGGTTTGTGCGATGTTTTGAGCTTTAAGGGACTTCAATAAAGGTGCAAAATAAGTTTCAATATTGGTCTTAATACTTTCTGGGCTTTCTTCACCGTAGCCCAGTCCGCCAATTGTTGTCGCTTCACCCCAACCGACAAAGCCATCTTCAGTGCTGATTTTCACCAAGACAAGCGTTTGCGTTTGCATAGTCGCTACCGCCATTTTGTGTGGGCGAATAGTGGGGATTTCGACGAGTAAGGTTTCTATAGATTTATACATCTTAACTCTGCGCAGCCTTGCGTTGTGTACCTGATTTGATATACCTTAAAAGAATAAATATGAACTGTCGAAGATCAAATTAGCATTTTAATATATCTTAAAGGTATAAATAGTCATGGAATTGAGACACCTCCGCTACTATGTAGCTGTTGTAGAAGAGCAGAGTTTTACCAAAGCTGCTGAAAAATTATTCATTGCACAGCCTCCTTTAAGCCGCCAGATACAAAATCTAGAGGCTGAATTGGGGGTGCAATTATTTGAACGTGGCAGCCGTCCACTCAAAACCACGGAAGCAGGACAATTCTTCTATCAACACGCTGTTAAACTTTTGTCTAATGCCGAAGAAGTCAAAGCCATGACACAGCGTGTAGGCTTGGTTGAAAAAACGGTGACCATGGGCTTTGTGGGATCGTTGTTATATGGTTTATTGCCTAAAATTGTGTATTTATTTCGCCAACAGCAGCCACATTTAAAAATCGAATTGATCGAAATGAGTACCAAGGATCAAATTCAGGCCTTAAAAGAAGGGCGGATTGATGTTGGCTTTGGACGCTTACGCATTTCCGATCCTGCTGTGCGTCGGGTTTTACTGCGTGAAGAACCGTTGATGTTAGCGGCACATTCTAGCCATCCTTTGACGGCGCAAAAACAAGGCGTGTACCTGTCGGATTTGGTCGATCAAAACTTATTTCTTTATCCAAGTCATCCCAAGCCAAACTTTTCTACCCAAGTCCAAGGGCTGTTTTCAGAATATGGGCTGGAACCTAAACACTTAAAAGAAGTCCGTGAAATACAGTTGGCACTAGGGTTGGTTGCCGCAGGGGAAGGAATTTGTGTGGTTCCAGAAAGTGCACGAACCATTCAACTGCCGCATTTGAACTATATTCCAATCTTAGATGATGCAGCGACTAGCCCCATTTTTCTGGCGATTCGTTCCATGGATGAAAGCGAGGACATTCGTTCATTATTTGATTGTATTTATCAGGTCTATGACCTTGAAGCGATCAAATATGACCGTGCATTTATCTAAGCTTGGGGATTTAAATTCCACGATACTTTGAAAGTCTACATTTTAAAATGAGCCATTACAGCCATCCTTGCGGATGGCTTTTTTTATAGTCATTTTCGCTTGGTTTTGCTTATTTTCTGTCTCTCACTGCAATCATGGCTTATATAAGCTATTTATTTAAAACAATAAAAACCTTAACCGACCTTAAAGGTATAAATATAGAGTTATTCGGTTTTGGACAAGAAAGCTACTTTTGCTGCAATGTGCACAGCAACAAACATTCGCAAGCAGGAGGCTTAAAGTGAATACAAATCCAGTTAACATCAACACGGTGGTCGATGAAGCCAAATTTACGCCCTTTCATTGGAGTGTACTCATTTGGTGTCTACTGATTATTATTTTTGACGGTTATGATTTAGTCATCTATGGCGTGGCGTTGCCACTTCTGATGCAAGAGTGGGGACTCAGTGCAGTACAAGCAGGCTTACTTGCAAGTACAGCCTTGTTTGGCATGATGTTCGGTGCGATGAGTTTTGGTACTTTGTCTGACAAATTGGGACGTAAAAAGACCATTATGATTTGTGTGGCTATTTTTAGTGGCTTCACCTTTCTAGGCGCATTTGCAAGCAATCCTATTGAGTTTGGTATTTTACGTTTTCTTGCGGGACTTGGCATTGGCGGGGTGATGCCAAACGTGGTCGCACTCATGACTGAATATGCTCCGAAGCGTATTCGTAGCACACTCGTTGCGGTTATGTTCAGTGGTTATGCTATTGGTGGCATGACATCAGCCTTACTGGGTGCATGGTTGGTAACAGACTATGGTTGGAAAATCATGTTCTATATCGCCATCATTCCATTTCTGGCTTTACCTATTCTTTGGAAGTTTTTACCTGAGTCTTTAATGTTCCTGACTAAAAAGGGTGAAACTGAAAAAGTCCGTGAAATTGTGCAAAAAATTGCACCTGAGCAAGCTATTCAGCCTGAAACGACATTTAAGCTCAACGAACCTGTTGCTGGTGATGATGCTCCATTAAAAGCATTGTTCCAACAAGGCCGTACCTTTAGCACCATGATGTTTTGGGTGGCATTCTTTATGTGCTTACTCATGGTCTATGCGCTTGGAAGCTGGTTACCAAAACTAATGATTCAAGCAGGTTATTCGCTTGGTGCGAGTATGATTTTCTTATTTGCTTTAAATATTGGCGGTATGGTGGGAGCAATTGGCGGCGGTGCGCTCGCAGACCGTTTCCACTTAAAACCAGTTTTGACAACCATGTTCACCGTGGGTGCTATTGCACTGATTCTACTTGGTTTCAACAGCCCACAAATGGTGCTGTACGGTTTAATTGCGATTGCAGGCGCAGCAACTATTGGTTCGCAAATTCTACTGTATACCTTTGTTGCACAGTTCTATCCAACTGCGGTGCGCTCTACAGGTATGGGCTGGGCTTCAGGCATAGGACGCATTGGCGCAATTGTTGGACCTGTGCTGACAGGTGCATTGTTAACTTTTGAGTTGCCACATCAAATGAATTTTCTCGTGATTGCGATACCTGGTGTGATTGCGGCTTTGGCCGTGTTTATGGTCAACTTAAAAGTATCTGTAGATGGTGAAAAAACCAAGTCAAAACAAGTATTTGATGCAGTTAAATCGACAGCCAATTAAATAATATTGAACCCATGAGTCTAGTGCATTAGTAGTAGGCTCATTTCAAAAATTGTATGAACTGTTAAAATCAATTTGCTTTTTATAAGTTGTTTTTTAACGCGATTTTTAATGCGATAAAAAGTTTCATTTTAAAGTATTAAAAGAAATGCATTGCGTTAGAAAACAGCGATGAAAAAGAGAGCTAAATATTAAAGAGTAAAAGTCAGGACAGACTTAAATACACAGGACCCGTGTTAAATGAAACAATTTAAGAAGAACGCTTTAGTTGTCACTTTATCGATGTTAACTAGTGCAGCATTACATGCACAAACCAATACAACGACAGAGATTGAGCAACTTAGAAATGAAATTAATGCGTTAAAACAAATGCTTCAACAGAATACGCAGCAACAACAGCAGCAAGCTGTTCAATTGAGCGCTGTTGAACGCCAAGTGTTGACGACGCCAAAAACGGTTGAAAAAACGGGTTTAGGTTTGACCAAAGGTGGGGCAGAGTTCAACTTATACGGTAATGTTCGAATGGATGCATCGTATCAAGCTGAAGGCGGTAGCAAAGACATGCCTTATAACCAAATCAATAGCGTACCTTTAGAAGGAAATGCTGAAAATAGCGATCGTTTAAGATCAACCCTTTCAGCAACGCGATTAGGTTTGGACTTTAAAGCGCCAGTCGCCGATCAGAACTTAAATGCCAAAATTGAGGTCGACTTTTTAGGCGGTACAAACCTTGATAATTTACGTATTCGTCATGCGTATTTAAACTATGGTAACTGGCTAATTGGTCAAACGTGGTCAAACTTTGCGACTCCAGACTATATCCCTGAAACGATTGATGCTTTGGCTTATGTGGGTGCTTCAATTAAACGTACACCTCAAGTGCGTTATACCCATAAATTCACGCCAAATACTAACTTAGTCGCGGCAGTGGAAGACCCGAAAGATGCCAGTATGAGCCAACGTATGCCTGCATTTACAGGACGACTGAATCATAAGTTTAATGATGCACTTTCAGTTAGTGGACGTGCAATGGCGCATGAAAAACGTATTCAAAATCAAGAAGAGTGGGCGTATGGCGTAGGTGTTGGTGCCAAATTTGACATCACCCCTGTAACTTCTGTAAAAGCCGACTACTACCATGTCAAAGGTGATAGCAGCTTTGTATCCTTTACAAACCCTGGCGTAGTTGCAACAGGCACAAGTATTGAACAAAGTGAGTTTGACTCAATTACTGTCGGTTTAACACAGAAGTTTAATGACAAATTACGTGGTACTTTGGCTTATGGTTATATGACTTTTGATAAAAATCAGGACTACCTTGATGCTGTAGCTGATGATACCAAAATCAATAAAAACTTATGGCAAGCATGGGGTAATTTATTCTATAGCCCAGTTCAGCCTGTTAGCCTTGGCGTAGAGTATGTCTACGGTGAGCGTGAAGCGTTTGCACCTGCGGCAAATGGTAGTAAAAAAGGTGAAGACAACCGTGTGAACTTGGTTGCGATTTATAACTTCTAATACTTGAAGTGATAACTGGTTTTCACTTTGATATGTATAGATCGAAGTGAAATTTCACATAGAAGCCGAAGGATAAACCCTTCGGCTTTTTATGTATTGCCGTTAAATTTAATCGATACTCAGTTTTGAGGAAATGTTGCGAAAGTCATGCAATAGTCGAAGTTTCATCAGAACTTAGGTTATTTGTCACATAAGAATAAGTCATGAAAATAAAGCACATGTGTTGTCATCAACGGGTTACATTAGGTGAGATAAGTAACTGTATATAGAGTACTTGATGACAATAACATGGATTCTTTTTACGCTTATGGCCGCTTTTATGCAGGCTTGGCGCAACGCTTTTCAAAAGCAACTCAGTACAACTGTTGATGTTTATGGAGTGACTCTAGCGCGGTTCATCTTTGCTCTACCTTTAGCACTAATTTACATCAGTTGTCTTTACCATTTCCAACCTGTAATAGAGTCCGTCCATTTCAATCTCCGTTTTGCTATTTATGTGCTTATTGCGGCATTGAGCCAAATTGCAGCAACAGCATTGATGGTGCAACTTTTTAAGCAAAAAAATTATGCAATTGGGGTGGGGCTTGCTAAAAGTGAGGCAGTACTTGCCGCGATTATCGCCGTGCTCTTTTTATCCGATCATCTAAGCCTTTTAGGCTGGTTTGGGGTTGCTGTCGGAGGCTTAGCAGTATTTTTAATGTCCAAAGGGCGGGACTTTTCTGATTTTCCCGTACAAACCTTATGTATAGGTATCGGTAGTGGTTTATGTTTTGCCATTACCTCGCTCTTGGTCCGTGAGGCCAGTTTAGAACTAACAAATTTACCGTTTATTCACCGTGCAGCTTGGGTGCTTTTAATGGTGATTGGGACACAGTGTTGTTTACTTTTAATGTATTTGGGGATATTTCTCCGTGCGACATTATGGGCTATGTGGCAGCGTATTGGACTTACATTTCGTGTCAGCTTATGTAGTTTTTTGGCGTCACTGGGTTGGTTTAGTGCCATGAGTATGCAGTCCGTGCCCATTGTAAAAACTTTGGGGCAGATTGAGATTATTTTTAGTATGTTGATTTCAGCCTACTTCTTTAAAGAAAAGCTGGCACGTGCTGAACATCTCGGTATTGTATTGGTGGTGATTGCTGCATTTTTAGTGATTTGGGCTTGAAGTCTGATCTTTACACAGCCCCTGTCATTCATTTGTAATGACACCAACCATTCAAAATATAATTTAACTGCCGTGTTACTAGTCTTCAACTCAAAAAAAAATAGAGATTAAACCCATGTCTAGGTTTAATCTCCAAAGCCTATACTTCTCGTAAAATTCAATTCTGAGGCCAAAATTTAGATGTTTATATCAGTGTAACAAGCTTCAGATTCTTACTGAAGAAGGTAATTTTGATCTGCACCGACAAAGAAAATAACACCTATACAAAAAAGCCCACAGTAAATCGCGAACCAGATAATCATGTTTTTAAATGCTTTATCTGAAATTGAACTATCTGCATATTTTGCTGGTTTTTTTGAGTCTAGATCTTTCATGGTTACTGCACTCAACTGAGGTAATGAGTACATTATGCAAAGCAAACAACTGATGAAACAGGTACAAAAACAAGATTAAAAAAATATAACAGATGAAGCAGAATTGCTCAGGGCTGTTATAGTCTAAAGCCTGTGTGACACACTATGTAGATATCAGTAACTTGCTTTCAGTTTCTAGAGTCCGACCATTTAAAAATACAAACAAAATAAAAATGACCTTATATTTAAAATACCACTCATGAATTTTATACATACTGAATCATTAGAAATGATCATTTCATTCATGACTGTAATTTTTGTACATTAACTAAAATAGACCTTGTCTGCGTAGAAATAAAGTACTTGAACCTTCAGCATGACATTTAAGTTTAAAACGATATTTAGAGAGCATTATGAAAAATTTTGAAAATAAAGTGGCTGCGATCACAGGCGCAGGTTCAGGCATTGGTCAGCAGTTGGCGATTCAACTGGCTAAACAAGGTACACATTTGGCACTCAGTGATGTCAATGAACAAGGTTTGGCGGAAACCTTAAACCACGTCAAAGATTATCCTGTTTCAGTCACGCTCACAAAACTAGATGTTTCAGACCGTAAGGCAGTAGAGGACTGGGCAAAGCAGTGTGAGCAGGATTTCGGACAGGTCAATTTAGTTTTTAATAATGCAGGGGTCGCGTTAGCGAGTACTGTTGAAGGCTTAAGTTATGAAGATGCCGAGTGGATTTTCAACATCAACTTTTGGGGTGTGGTGTATGGAACCAAAGCTTTTTTACCCTACTTGAAACAAAGTGGCTCTGGGCATATTGTGAATATTTCAAGTTTATTTGGGCTCACTTCTCAACCTACTCAAAGTGCCTATAATGCGACAAAGTTTGCTGTCCGTGGTTTTACCGAGGCACTGCGTCAAGAGTTAGATTTGCAAGACTGTGGCGTCAGTGCAACTTGTGTTCATCCGGGTGGGATACGTACCAATATCGCCAATAGTGCACGAATGAGTGACAGTATTCGTGCATTGGGTATGAACCCTGAGCGTGCCAGCCGTTCTTTCAATAAAATGCTTAAAACCCCGCCAGATGTGGCAGCACAGGCCATTTTAAAGGCTGTGAAAAAAGATGAGCGCCGTGTCTTAATTGGAACAGATGCCAAAATTATCGATCTGGTACAGCGTATTACACCAACAGGCTATACACAGGCCATGAACTTTTTGACAGGAAAAAAACGCCGTAAATAAAGACGTATTCACATGAAAGATGATTTTATCGTTTTAACCGAGTATGCTAAATCGAGTAATTTTTAATTTAAAAAAAAGCTTCGATTTCAATGGTGAAGCATTCCGTTAAATAAAATGATAAGGAGTCCTACATGAGTGGTTCTCATAACCATGATCACAGTCATGTTGAAGTGACTGCAAAAAATGCCAAGAAATTAACCATTGCACTTGCTCTGACGTTTACCTTCTTAATTGTGGAAGTGGTTGCAGGATTTATCACGCAAAGCTTGGCCTTATTGTCCGATGCAGCGCATATGTTTACCGATGCCGCTGCTTTAGCGATTGCTTTAGCAGCCATCAAAATTGGGCAAAAACCTGCCGATGATAAACGTACTTTTGGCTATCAACGGTTTGAAATCTTGGCAGCTTTGTTTAATGCCATGATGTTGTTTGTGGTAGCCATTTACATTTTATATGAAGCCTATCAGCGTTTTAGTCAGCCACCCGAGATTCAAAGCTTGGGGATGTTGGTTGTCGCGGCTTTGGGTTTAATCATCAACCTAATTTCAATGAAAATTTTGGTGTCGAGCAGTCAAGACAGCTTAAATGTGAAAGGGGCATATCTTGAAGTGCTGAGTGATGCCTTGGGTTCTGTGGGCGTGATCATTGGCGCACTGGTGATTTATTTCACAGGTTGGATGTGGGTAGATACTGTTATTGCGGTGTTGATTGGCTTTTGGGTCTTACCTCGAACTTGGGTGCTACTGAAACAAAGTATCAATATTTTGCTCGAAGGTGTTCCAAGTGAAATTGATATCGAATCTTTACGTAATGACTTGCTGGCTTTAGAGGGTGTACAAGGCATTCACCAGCTTAAAGTTTGGGCTATTACTTCTAAGAATGTGCATTTAACAGCGCATTTGATTGCACCTGATGTAGATCAGAGAGCTTTATACCACCAAGCTGTGGAGTTATTGGGGCATGAGCATGGGATTACGCAAGTGACTTTGCAGATTGAAGAAGATGAATGCCATCCACACCAACATGAACATAGTCATTAAAAAAGACTTGACCTTAGACTTAGTCTAGGCTTTACAATAGCGTCACTTTATTTTAGTACGACATTATGCGTTCTACCACATGGATTAGCGTCTTAGTTGCTTTATTCATGTTCCAAAGTCTTTGGAACGTGGCGGCAGCTTTTTGCGTCCATGAAGAACAAAAAGCTCAAGTCGTGACACAACAAAGTTTTCATTTTGGCCACCATCAAACTACCTTGTGTGTGTCTGATGATAAGGCACACCAGCAAAGCAGTGCCGATAGCCATACTCAAACGGCAAATGATCAGTTTGAATTGAGTGAAGACCATCAAGATCATTTGCCTTCAATGGCACATTTGATTATTCCGAAAGAAAAAAACTATCAACTGCCGCTCGCGTTTGAAGTTCGCGAACCTCCACAGTTTTTTTGGCACAATGCCTATCAAGCTCCTGATTTATTGGGACAACATCCTCCTCCTGAACTTTCCCCGCTAATGGTGGGGTAGCCTAAAACATTTCCCACCACTTCTTCTAAAAATTAGTGGGAAAAAGCATGTCAAATCAATTTAAGGCGTTTATACGCCAAGCCCTTGCTGTGGGCATAACAACAGCCGCGATGCAATGGAGTTTTGCCGAACCGATCAAGACTTTGGATGAAGCTTTAGCTAAAGTAGAGCGCTATCAAAATCAAAGTGACATTGGGCAACAGCGTCAAAGCATTACAGAGCTGAACATCAAAAACAGTAGTCTATGGCAAAACCCAAGCTTAAATATCAATCAAGATGGTTTTGGTCCAGATACTGATCGTGAGCTCAGTATTGCCATCAGTCAGCCCTTAGATGTGTTTGGACAGCGTAAGCTTAATCAAAAACTCGCAGAAACAGCGCAGCAACAAGGGCAGTTACAGCAACAACTGTGGACAGCACAAAGCCAATTGGTGGTGAAATTTGCATGGTCTCAGTTGGCTTTGGCACAAGTTGAAAAATCGCTGTATGCCGCACAACTCAAAGTGAGTCATAACAATTTAGACAGTGCCAAAAAACGTTATCAGGCGGGTAGTATTGCTTTGGTTGACTATGAACGTGCGCAAATCGAAAGTTTGGATATGCAGCGCTTATACCAACAAGCGGTACTGGCAGAACAAGTAGCACAGCGTCAACTCTCAAACCTTTGGGGCGAAACCAAAGCCGATATTCAACTCAATGCGACCTCAATGCCATGGCCAGATCAAAGCGATGCCACAGTACAGCGCTATATTGCTGAAGGTTGGTTGGAAAAGCTATATGCACTGAACATTCAACAGTCCAATTTAAACATTGAAAGTTTAAAAGTGCAGGCGCGTCCCAATCCGACCTTAAATGTCGGCATGAAACGAAGCCAAGCACCGAATGAAAGTAGTGATACCACATTAGGTGTCGGCGTGGATATTCCGCTGAATATTTTTAACCGCCAGCAATACAGCATTCCGATGGCCCAGCGCCAGCAAAGCTTGTTGAATCAGCAGCAACAGCGCGAGTTAAAACAGCAGATTTTAGATATCGCCAATGCCATGCATGAACTCAAAGGACTAAAACAGCAGTTCAGTTCGATGAGCCGACAAACCACTTTGGCAGAACAAGTGCAAGTCCGTACGTTGCAAGGTTTTAAAGCGGGAAAACTGTCTATTACCGACATTCAACAAGCCAACTCACAACTGCAAAGCATACGCCTTGGGCAGTTGCAGTTATTACGTCAAGCTTGGCAGACCACATTGACCGCAGAAGCACTCAGCCTAGGTACTAGCTACGAACAGATCAGTAGTTCAGATGCTTATAGCCAAATCAGTAAAAATTCGATCGCACAAATACAAGACCTCATCCTTGGTGGAGCACAATAATATGCAACTAAAAAACCAATTTGGAAAAATATCACAGCCATTGATGATTGGGCTTTTGCTTCTAGTAACACTCCTTATTGCTATAGGAATTTGGTTTAGCTCAAAAGATAAAACCACCGATGAGCATGCGCATGCCGAACATGAAGAATCTGAACATGCGGATGAACCCGAGGCAGAAAAAGGACATGCCGAGGAAGGTGAAATTCAACTGACGGCACAGCAACTGACAGAGCAAGGCATTCAAATCGCTTCAGCTCAACAAGGTGTGGTGTCTCAAGTCACCGTTCTACCCGGAAAGCTTGTGGTTAATACCGATCAGCAAGCTCATATTTCGCCAAACTTTGGTGGGCATGTGGAACAGGTGAATGTTGAGCTTGGTCAAAACGTACAAAAAGGACAAACCTTAGCTGTATTGTCTGTCCCTGAACTGATCGATCAACAGGCCAATTTGCGGATGGCACAAGCCAGTTTGGATTTGGCACGTCAAGATTATCAACGTGAACAGCAGTTATGGTCACAGGGCATTTCTGCCAAGCAAGACTACCAACGAGCAGAAAATGCTTACCGACAAGCGCAGATTACTGTGCAATCGGTGCAAAGCCGTTTAAATGCATTGGGTGCAACAGGTGGGGTAAATGGTCGTTTTGCCATTAAAGCACCCATTTCAGGTGTGATTAGCCAAAAAGATATCGTAGTGGGTGAAAACGTACAATTGGCCGATCAACTTTTTGTGATTGAACAATTTAAAGAGTTATGGCTTGAGTTTAATCTGCCTGCTCAGTACTCAGGTCAGTTACAAGCCAATCAGAGTCTGACATTTAAGCCGAATGCTTCTGAGCAAAAATATGAAGCCATTATCCAAAGCTTAACCTCTCAAGCCGATGCACAAACAGGACGCTTGGTGGTACGTGCTAAATTAAAAAGCCAAGCGGCGGAACTACGTCCAAATGTTTTAGTGAATATCTTTTTAGACAATACCAGTTCAAAAACAGCGCTTCGCGTCCATAAAAGTGCTATTCAAAACATTGAAGGTCAAACTTCGGTATTTGTGGTCGACGCTGAACAAAAAGGACAAGTGCATTTGAAAGCGCAGCCCGTTCAACTTGGGCAAGCTTCAAATGATGGTCAATGGATTGAAGTCGTTTCAGGCATAAAAGCAGGACAACGCTATGTCAGTCAAGGCAGCTTTGTTCTTAAGTCTGAACTCGAAAAAGGCGAGGCTGATCATGCACACTAATCATGATTTACCCAAGCCTGAAGGCTTGTTTGAACGAATTATTCAGTTCTCTATTCAAAATGCAATTTGGGTCATGCTCTTTGTATGCACGTGGATCGCGGTCGGGGTTTATAGCTATCAAAAACTGCCGATTGATGCAGTGCCCGATATTACCAATACGCAAGTACAAATTAATACCCAAGCCAATGGTTTTACCGCACTGGAGGTTGAGCAGCGGATTACCTATCCAATTGAAACTGCAATGGCGGGTATTCCAGATTTACAGCTGACTCGTTCTATTTCACGTTATGGTTTGTCCCAAGTCACTATTGTATTTGAGGATGGCACAGACATCTATTGGGCACGTCAGCAGATTAATCAGCGGGTACAAGAGGTCAAAGCAGATTTACCCAGTGATGTTTCCCCAACCATGTCACCAGTTTCGACGGGTTTAGGTGAAATTTATCAATGGGTCATTAAAGCCGAACCGAGTGCAAAAAAAGCCGATGGTACAACTTATAGCGCGATGGACTTGCGGGAGATCCAAGATTGGATCGTTCGTCCACAATTGCAACGTGTTGCGGGGGTGGCCGAGGTCAACAGTATTGGTGGATTTAACAAAACCTATGTGGTTGCTCCCGACTTAAACCGTATGCAACAGTTAAATATTTCCTTAAGCCAACTGCAAACCGCTTTACAGGAAAATAATGAAAACCGTGGAGCGGGTTATATTGAGGAAAATGGTCAGCAACTCACAGTGCGTGTTCCGGGGACACTCAACAGTCTTGCAGACATTGAAAATACAACGGTTGCCAGCCCAAATGGGAACCCCATTCGTGTTGCAGATATTGCACAGGTTTCAATTGATCATGACCTCCGAACAGGAGGCGCAACCTATAACGGCGAAGAAGCTGTACTCGGCATCGCTATGATGATGATGGGGGAAAATAGTCGAACGGTGTCTAAAGCTGTAGATGCCAAAATTCAGGAGGTGCAAAGCAGTTTACCGCAAGGTGTCACAATAGAAACGGTTTATGACCGCACGACTTTGGTGGAAAAAGCCATTAAAACGGTACAAAAGAACTTGGTCGAAGGCGCAATCTTGGTGATTGTGATCCTCTTTTTATTCTTGGGTAATATTCGTGCGGCGTTAATTACAGCCTGTGTGATTCCACTGTCTATGCTGTTTACTTTAACGGGTATGGCACAGCAGAACATCAGTGCCAACCTGATGAGTTTGGGTGCATTGGATTTCGGTATTATTGTCGACGGTGCAGTGGTAATTGTTGAAAACTGTATTCGGCGTTTAGCCCATGCACAACAACTGCTCAAACGACCGTTGACTCAGTCGGAACGTTTTAAAGAAGTGTTTTTGGCAGCACGCCAAGCCCGCCGGCCACTCATTTTTGGTCAGCTGATTATTTTGGTGGTGTATTTACCGATTTTTGCACTGACTGGTGTAGAAGCAAAAATGTTCCACCCAATGGCTTTGACTGTTGTACTTGCACTCGTTGCAGCCATTATTTTGTCGATCAGCTTTGTACCTGCGGCTGTCGCACTCTTTGTTAAAGGTGACATCAAAGAAACTGAAAGCCGTTGGATGCTGTGGCTAAAGGATCGTTATCAGCGGGTATTGGACTGTGCCTATCAGTATAAAGCGGTGGTTTTAACCTTTGCACTGTGCTTATTGATGTTGACGGGATTACTTGCAACGCGTATCGGCAGTGAGTTTGCACCACAACTGAGTGAAGGTGACTTTGCTGTACAGCAACTGCGTTCCCCAAGCACTGGTTTAGAAGAATCACTTCGTATTCAGGAAAATACGGAAAAGCTACTTCTGAAGAAATTCCCTGAAATACATGCTATTTTTGCGCGAACAGGCACGGCTGAAGTGGCGACCGATGTGATGCCACCGAATATTTCAGATGGTTACGTCATGCTGAAACCCCGCGATGCATGGCCAAATCCAAAAGAAACACTCGATGAACTGCGTAGCCGTATGCAGGCCTATTTAGCAACATTGCCCGGTAACAACAGTGAGTTTTCTCAGCCAATTGAACTGCGTTTCAATGAGTTAATATCGGGTGTACGTAGTGATGTCGGTGTCAAAATCTTTGGCGATGACATGCAAGTGTTAAATACGGAAGCTGAAAAAATCAGTAAATTGATTCAACAGGTTTCAGGCAGTACCGCCGTTAAAGTTGAACAAACGTCGGGTTTACCTTTGCTCAATGTGGAAATTGATAAAAGTTTAGCAGCTCAATATGGCTTAAGTGTCAAAACCATACAAGACTATGTGTCAGCAAGCATTGGCGGACAAAATGTTGGTGAAATTTTACAGGGTGACCGCCGTTTTGACTTTGTGATTCGGCTCAGTGAGCAAGACCGTAGTGTCAGTGGGATCGCGCAACTGCCAATACAGCTTCCAAATGGTGGCAGCATTCTGCTCACCGATATTGCCACTGTAAAAATGATAGATGGCATCAACCAAGTCAGCCGTGAAAATGGCAAACGTCGTGTGATTGTCACGGCGAATGTTGAAGGGCGTGATTTAGGTTCTTTTGTCACAGAGGTACAAAATCAGCTTAAGCAGTATCCGTTACCAAGTGGCTACTGGATTGAATATGGTGGTCAGTTTGAAAATCTGGCCTCGGCGCAGGCTCGAATGCAGATTGTAATTCCACTGGCGTTACTGACGATCTTTATTTTGCTGATGGCCGTTTTCCATAACGTCAAAGAAAGCTTGCTGGTGTTTACTGGTGTTCCATTTGCCTTAACTGGTGGTGTGCTTTTCTTGTGGTTAAGAGACATTCCTTTGTCGATGTCGGCGGGTATTGGTTTCATTGCCTTGTCTGGCGTTGCCGTTTTAAATGGGTTGGTCATGCTGACCTTCATTAAAGAGTTAAGAGGGCAATACCGCCTGCATGAAGCCGTTTGGCAAGGAGCGATTTTGCGATTAAGGCCTGTTTTAATGACCGCTTGTGTGGCGTCTTTAGGTTTTGTTCCCATGGCGCTTGCCACGGGCACAGGAGCAGAGGTTCAACGTCCACTGGCGACCGTGGTGATTGGTGGAATTATTTCTTCGACGTTATTGACCTTGGTGCTATTGCCAGTGTTGTATCGTTGGATGAATGCAAAGAAAGAAACGAAAATTTAACCCTTTAATCAACTGAAGCATGGGGAGGCAAAATAGCCTCCCCATGCTTTTTTTATGCTACTTGATGTCAGTCTGATCGCTTTTGGGAGTTAAAATGGCAAAACTGTTATAGTCTGTTATATTTTATTCACAAAGAACTGTATCTGTCCTTTCGTATAGGAAACCTTAGAATAATGAATATAGATAGAGCGTTGAGGTATTGGAAATGAACTTTTTACTGAAAAAAAATAGAGCTTGGTTTGTATTCTTTATCATTACTTTATATTCATTTCTTGGATTTTTTCTTGGATTTATCATTTGGGAATACTTTTTGAAGTAAATACTAACGCTAAAGAAAACTAAGGCAGCTAATACTTCAAAAAGTGATCTGAATCTTACTTTCTGACTACCAGACTCAACTCCTAACGAGACAAGTCTGGTTGTTTAAACTTTAAAACTTCCATTGTACCGAGATAGATGCATTTAAAGGGTCGCCAGGTTGAATCCACATATCACTATAGCTTGCAACATAGTACGTTTCGTCTAAGAGATTGTGCACATTGAACTGATAACGTAGCTGATCTGTTGGCGCATAATAAGCATTTAGATTCAACAACGTGTACTCAGGTAAGTTGAATCCGTTATCTGTACTGTGTCCACTACGTTTGCCCACATAGATCGCCGTTGCACCGAGTCCAACTTTGTCTGCATTAGCAAGGTTCCATTCATAGTTGCTGCTAACAGAACCACTATGTTTTGGTACATTGCTGAGTCGTGAACCTTTAGCAAGACTCTGGTCTTTTTCCACTTGAGCGTCTGTATAGCTATAATTGGCACGTATAGAGAATTGATCATTGAGCTGTGTCTCTAAATCCAACTCTAGCCCCTTACTTGAGACTTCTCCAGCGGTAATTTGATAGTTACTATCTGCTGGATCTGTGGTTAAGACATTCTCTTTATCCATTTTAAAGAGGGCTAAGCTCAACAAACTCTGTGGGTTAATCCGATATTTCCCACCAATCTCATAGCTTTTGCCTTTTTCAGGGTTAAACACATCGCCATTTCGGTCCATGCCACTGTTGAGCGCAAAGGATTCTCCATAGTTGGCGTACCATGACCAACGATCATTCAGTCGGTAGTTTAAACCCAAGCGTGGACTGGTTTGTTGTAAATCCTTTGTATTGGATGTACCTGCAAGTTTATTTTGAAAGTCTTGGGTGACGTGATCAAAGCGCGCTCCAAACAGCACACTCCATTGATCATTGAGGAAAATTTGATCTTGTAGATTCAGTGCAAAATAGCGTTGCTGTTCTTCGGTGTTAATGAAAAGTGGAAGCTCGGGTAAGTATTGTCCATAAATAGGAGTATAGATATCAATGCTATTTGGCACGCTACTGCTGTGGTTTCGACGCAGTTGTAATTGACGATACTTCATCTGCCCAAGTTCAGTGCTCAAAAGTACTTCATGACGGGCCCAGTCTTGTTGGACCGTCCCAAGAACTTCAGTTTGAAAGAGAATGTCATCACTTTTATTATCACGGTAGCGACGCTGGCGCTCTAATGTCCGTCCATCACTTTGTATCCGACGAGGTTCACTGGAAAAGCCTTTGAGCTGAGTATCTTTCACACTAAGTGCATTATTCATTTTCCAGTCATCATTAAACTGATGTGCAAGTCGAAGTTGATAGAAATGATCTTTTTGAATATGATCCCCATCATCAGGTTCACCTGTAAATGTTTTAGGGTCCATCACGAATTGTTTTTGATAACTACTTACACCACGGTCGAAGGTTCCATCTTGTCGGGTAAATTCGCTGTCAAAATCTAATCGGGTTGAATCTGAAATTTTCCATGTGAGTTGAGGGGAGAAAAACCAACGCTCACTCTGCACATGATCACGAAAACTTTGGTTATCTTCATGTGCGACCGCAATACGATAAGCCACAGCATCACTGATTGGGGCAGTATGTTCAAAACTAGCACGGTATTTTTCTAAACTATTGGCACGTAAATTGACTTCTGAAGAACTTTCCCATTCAGGCTTTTTAGTGTTGATATTCAGTAGACCGCCAGCTTCCCCGCGGCCATAGAGCGCAGCCATTGGACCTTTTAAAAAGTCGAGAGATTCAATATTCAGCATATCTCGCGGAGCGCTGAGACCACGGTTGACACTCAGACCATTTCTGATGATTTGTGCCCCAATATTGGGGTCTGTACTAAAACCTCTAAATGAAAAGTTATCCCAAAAGCCGCCACCATAATTGGTTTGACTATAGACCCCGCTCACTTGCGTGAGTGCATCGTCAATACGTTGCACATCTTGTTGCTGAATTAACGCTTTAGATAACACACTTCGACTAAATGGCACGTCTAAAATGTCATGTGAAAACTTAGTCATTGCGGTGCTTTGTTGAAGGTTTTCACCCTCAGTTTCGGCTTGTAATTGGATGGTCTGGAGTACTTCTGTTGAAGTTTCGGCCCAAGTGAAAGAACTCAGCAGGCTTAAATATATGCTTGAGGAAAAAAGAGAGAATTTATTCATCATGAAGGAGAGTAGTTTAGACTTTGTATTGTTATGTTATAACATTTTAATGGATTTATAGTTAAAAAATCACTCTAAAATTAAAAAATATCTTAAAAAAATGAAATAAATCAACCTAAGCTTTTAGGTTCCAATCCACAATACACTGTTTCAAGTCAGATAAATTCCCATCTACCATATGCTGTATCAAATACGACTGAAGATATGGAACGCAGATCTAAGTTATAATTTAAAAGCATGTGGTTAAACTATAAACTCAATTTCTAAATCTTCACACTCAAAGCTATCTCCAATAATTTAAAAAAAGCTGAGATATGTTGAATAATGTGCTTGTTCATTCTACAAAAATTGTGAATACTCATGCCGCAAAATTCAGGCTGTAAATTTATCTTTTGGGGTTAGCAACGACAGTGAAAACGTATCCATTTTCTCGTTTACAAAAAGCATTATTGGCGGTTGGTTCATTTTCATGTCTAGGGCTGAACTCGGTATGGGTACATGCGGCAGAAGAAAGTGATGTGGAGCAACTTGCAACCATTACAACCACTGCTCAGACTGAACAATTGGCTTATTATCAGCCCAAAGTTAATTTGTCTGGGTTTGGCCGGCAAAACCTTGCAGCCATTCCTGCATCTATTCACACCGTTACTGCTGAACTGATCGCAGATCAACATGCGAAAACACTGGGCGATGTGGTAAAGAACGATGCGTCCGTTGGGGATGGCTATGCACCCATTGGTTACTATGCCAACTTTGTGATGCGTGGATTTAGCTTAAATGCGGGATCAAGTTATTTACTGAACGGTAATTTGCTACGCGGTGAGCAAAATGTAGCGCTTGAAAATAAAGAGCAAGTTGAAATCCTAAAAGGCATGAGTGCGATTCAAAGTGGGATGTCAACGCCGGGCGGTGTGGTGAACTATGTGATCAAACGCCCCAAAGATGTTCAATCTTTAACCCTTGAAGCAGACAGTCATGGCGGCAGCCGTGTGGCGACTGACCTTGGTGGATGGTTTGGAGACAATCAACAGTTTGGTTATCGCGTGAATGCAGCTTATGAAGATATTCACCCCTATGTTGAACATGCCGATGGAAAACGTTTGTTTGGCTCCTTGGCTTTAGACTGGAAAATTTCAGATCGTTCAAAACTCGAATTTGATCTTGAATCACAGCATCAAAAACAGCGTTCGGTACCAGGTTATCAGCTACTTGGTGGTGAAACTGTGCCGACAGGAGTGGAATGGGATCGTTTGCTGGGTTATCAAAACTGGAGCAAACCAATCACCAATGAAAGTCTAAATACGAGTCTGAAATATAGCTATCAAATCAATGATAACTGGAGCAGCAATTTGTCTGCTTCACAAAGTCGTGTGGTCGTAGATGATTACTCAGCCTTTGCCTACACCTTTGATACTGATGGTAACTACGATATTTATGATTTCCGTAGCCCAGATGACAGTTATCTAACCAATCAATTTAAAACAGGCTTAAATGGAAAATTCAACACTGGAGCATGGCAACATAACCTGAGTTTAGAATTGTCACATGCCTACAAACGCCATACTCAGTATGATGCAATCAACGAATGGATAGGTTCAGGAAATATTTATAATGATCCTATTAGCTATACGCCTACGGATAAAACCTTAGGTAATCATTACAAATCTCTGGATAGTCAACAAACAGCCCTCAATGTGTTAGATCAAATCGAATTTAATGATGCATGGTCAGTTTTGCTGGGCGGTAAGCTTTTACATTTAAATGAAAGTGCCTATGCTGCAGATGGCAACAGTATTCGTGATACCGACTTTAATCGCTTCTTGCCACAGCTCGCGTTGATGTATCAGCCTTGGCAGAACACTCATCTGTATGCTTCTTATGCCAAAGGAATCAGCGACGGCAGTCAAGCGCCATGGTCTGCCTATGGTAATCCGGATAAAGGCATCGTAGGAAATGCCTTTGAAACTTTAGCACCAAGACGCTCAACTCAATATGAGTTAGGTCTTAAACAGCAATGGCAAGAGCTACTGTTTACTGCCGCATTGTTTGACTTAACACAAGATCATCAATATACCAACTTAGACAATTACTATGTCACCGATGGTGAACAGCATAATCTAGGTTTGGAATTGGGCTTGCAAGGTCGTGTTGCTGAAAATCTGGATATGACATCGACTTTGGCACTGACCCGTTCACGTTTGGAAGATATACAGGTAGATGCTTATAAAGGGCATCAAACTCAAAATGTACCGACGGTTCGTTTTGCCAGTCATGTGTCTTATCAAATGCCTCAAATAGAAGGTTTACGTTTACTCGCAGGTATGCAATACAGCAGCAGTAAATATGCCAACAAAACGGGGACGGTTAAAGTTTCAGGCTATACCGTATTCGATGCGGGTGCAGCTTATAACTTCCGTGCTTATGGTTATGACAATATGCTTCGCCTGAATGTGGACAACCTGTTCAATAAAAAATACTGGCGAGATGCAGGAAGCTTTTTCGGGGATGATTATTTATTTCTGGGTACACCACGTACAGCACAATTTTCATGGACTGTGAACTTCTAATAAATAGTTTTAAATAAAAAAGGTATATTGAAGAATATGCCTTTTTTATTTTTACTAGCTTGTTATGAAAAATAGTGACGAAATAACGCAGCTGAAATAATACCAGCAGCAATTGCAACTAACGGCTTTTTCACAAGTAACATGACCAATAAAGTAGTCCCTAAAGCCAAACGTGCACCGTTATCTCCCTCAACTGCAATAGGTGCTAAAAGTGCAACCAATACGGAACCAGACATAGCGGTAATAAACCGTTGAACCGTATCACTGATAGGGACATACGACATAATAAACACGCCGCCCCAACGGGTCACAAGAGTGACTATGGTCATAATTAGAATAATGGTCAATGGGTATGCGGTACTTAGCTCGATATTCATATATTTTTCTCTTTCCAAAGTAGGCCAATCACGCCCCCAGCAAGTGCACCGATAACAACATGGCTATTTTTGGGTAGATACCAATACGCCAATAATGAAATACAGGCCGATGCGATCCAAATTAAAACAATACGAATATCTTTTTTCCCACCAATCACCATCGCCAATAAAAAGCAAGACATAACCATATCGAGACCAAAAGCATTTGGGTTTTGAATGGTATTGCCAAAATATAACCCAAGCCATGTGCCAATAATCCATGCTACCCAAAGGGCCAAACCGCCGCCGAATAACAACCCAAAGCCAGATTGACCGCGGTTAAAGGCTTGCAAAGATAGCGCCCAGTTTGCATCGGAAATCACCAGAAGGATGCTATATCTTTTCATTGGAGAAAGATGGCGCAACCAAGGATAAAGCGAAGCACCCATTAATAAGTGACGTGCATTAATAAAAAAGACGGTAATAATGAGAGGAAAGAGAGAAATTTTTTCTCCCCATAACTCTAAAGTGGCAAACTGAGATGCTCCCGCAAAGACCAAAGTACTCATTAACAGACTAGAGTCATTACTTAGGCCTGTATGTGTCGAAGCAAGTCCAAAGGCAGCACCAAAAATAATAACGAAAAGTGAAATTGGTAGTAGGCTTTTAAAACCAGACCAAATATCTGAAGAATTGAGGCTATAAAGCGCTTGAGTTGTATTACTCAAAAGAATTTCCCTTTCATTATTGGTTGAGTATTCACACGAAATTATTATTTGCAAAGTAAAATAAATACGTTGCAGCATATGTAAGATATAAATTATGCGCTCAATAACGAAAAATGAAAAACGCATAAAACTCAAGTATACTATTCGAAAAACGAATACAAGTAGATTTACTTGAACTTAAAAGACCTCCAGATAGATTGGTTAAAATGTTTTGTAACTGTGGTAGACATGGGAACCCTGTCGCAGGCAGCTCCTGAACTTTATCGCTCACAGTCTGCGGTCAGCATGCAACTCAAAAAATTAGAAGAAGCCCTACAGTGTCAACTTTTAATTCGATCACATAGACAAATTGAGTTAACCGCAGAAGGACAACTTCTTTTAGGTTATGCCAGACGAATTTTAGATTTGCACCATGAAACGCAACAAGTTTTTCATAAAGATGAACTGGTGGGCCGAATTCGACTTGGTGTCCCCGATGAGTATGCCGCTCAATACCTCACACCAGTTTTGAAACGTTTCGCTCCACGCTATGGGGGCGTTGAAATTGAACTTTATTGCGAGCAATCTACGTCTTTGATTCCACGCATAGAAAGAGGTGACTTAGATTTAGCGCTTATTTCACGTGACGATTCACGGCAGGGCACATTATTGTTCCATGAACCAATGGTTTGGGTGGGTTCAGCCCAGTTTGATATTTGGAAAAATGACCCTTTGCCTGTAGCCGTCTATGAAAGTACCAGTTTGGCAAAACGTAGCGCGATTCACTCTCTAGCTTTACAAGGACGCCGTTACAAAGTTGTGTACCATAGTTCAAGTTTAGTCGGGCAAATTGCGGCTGTTGAAAGTGGCCTCGCTGTAGCTGTGTTGGCCAAATGCAGTGTACCTGCACATTTGGATATTTTAGGCGCTGAACATGGTTTAGGCCCTTTAGAACCAATGGAAGTTGCTATCTTTCGTAGTCGTGCCTCACAGGGTTCAAAGGCAGTCAATCATCTATATGAGTTATTAATCAAAACCTTAAGACAAGCAACGGTTTATTAAAATACAAAACCTCAAATTTTGTAGATTAAAGTCTGATTTTACTCAGCCGCCAATATCACCAATAAACGCCAAGGGCTGTTCAAATCGCTTTAATATCAAGTTTTATATCACTCACAGTCAAAATATCAGCCATTCATAGCTGCTGAGTGGTTGCATAGGTCAGATCATTCATGATGAACCTGATGGATCGCATTTAAGAAATGTGATCGACAAAAAATACAATTTCTAGATCTATACAATCCGATCTTTTTCCAGTAATTTTACTATGGTATGAAAAATGCTAAGAATAAAATGACTCAAAAAGGATGACTTATGAAAAAAACAATTTCAGCTTTAACACTCAGTTTAAGCCTATTACTCCCATGTGCAGCATTTGCCAAAAATAATGTTGTTGTTGTCGCTACTGGCGGAACGATTGCAGGTGCTGGTGCAAGCTCTACCAATAGTGCAACTTATACTGCGGCAAAAGTTCCTGTAGATGCATTATTAAATGCGGTTCCCCAGATTCAAAACCTTGCCAATGTGACTGGTGTGCAGGCAATGCAAGTTGCATCAGAAAGTATTACGGATAAAGAATTATTATCCCTTGCACGTCAAGTCAATGACTTGCTTAAAAAGCCTGATGTGAATGGTGTCGTGATTACACATGGAACAGACACCCTAGAAGAAACAGCTTTCTTTTTAAATTTAGTGATTCATTCAGACAAGCCGATTGTATTGGTCGGGTCAATGCGTCCAAGTACTGCACTTTCTGCTGATGGCCCGTTGAACCTTTATAGTGCGGTTGCACTTGCTGCCGATGATAGTGCAAAAGGTAAAGGAACTTTTGTGCTCATGAATGACGACATTTTTGCAGCACGAGATGTTTCAAAAACAATTAATATCCATACCAATGCATTTATGAGCCAATGGGGTGCGCTCGGAACCTTAGTCGAAGGAAAACCATATTGGTTTAGAAATACAGCAAAACGTCATAATAAGAGCTCAGAATTTAATATTGAAAATATTAAAGGCGATAGCTTACCGCTGGTACAAATTGTTTATGGTTCAGGCAATATGTTGCCGGATGCATACACGGCTTATGCGAAAGCAGGGGCTAAAGCCATTATTCATGCAGGTACAGGGAATGGCTCGGTAGCCAATTATATTGTCCCAACATTAACTGACTTACAAAAAGAAGGTGTGCAAATTATTCGTTCATCTCGCGTACCTCAAGGTTTTATTCTTAGAAATGCAGAACAACCAGATGACAAATATGGTTGGGTCGTCGCACATGATCTTAACCCGCAAAAAGCTAAATTACTTGCTGCACTTGCTTTAACAAAAACAAAAGATGCAAAGGAAATCCAACGCATTTTTTGGGATTACTAAACCCAATAACTGTGAACTCGCATAGTAATGCTTTTAGTAATGCTTTTCAGCTAAGCACCTTAAAAATTTAAGGTGCTTTTTTAGCGTCTATTAAATAGATTAAATTCATCGACTCTATATTGAATAAATATTTAACAAATCAATAGCAATCTATATTCACCATCCTTTTCAATAGGTGCTCTATGCACACAAGGTAAGACTTTTTGTGTAGGATGATCTACCGCCAAACGCCAAAGATGGCCTAAGCCTAAATTCACAGGTTTTGCATTCGGTTTAGGTTGATAATGCAGGTCGAAAAAGTACTCTTCTAAGAAAGTTTCAAACTCTGTTTCTGGGCCGTCATGTAGTTCCTTGAGTTGTTCTCTGATTTTTGGAATCAAAATCTTTTGCTCGACCTGATCATTGGGCACGATATCACTTGCAGCGCCGTGGTAGGTACATAAGAAAGTATCTGTTTCAATCGGTGAGCGATCAATATGAAACGAATATACATCTGTTGAAATAAAATCTAGCTCGTCATCTCGTTCATAACATTTTAGTAAATTAAGTGTAGGGGATGCACCGAAATCAGCTAAGAGCTGAATATCACTTAAGAGAATATCCCTTGCTAAATTTCCTTGTTCTGAAAGTTCCAATGCTAAAAGATCGTCAACGGAAACTTCTGTAATATTCTCTTTTAACTCAAGTTTAGCCACAATTTCTTTAAAATCACCAATCAAATCCCTATGCCAGCAAAGTGCATTCATCTCTCCTTGAAATTTGGAATTGACAAGTTCAGAAAAGTTAGAAACCACTCCAATTTGAGGGATGTCAGAAAACGGATTTTTCATCTTAGGATTTAATACATCATCAACTAGACCTAATAATACCCCAGCTTTATTAGAATATTGTAGACCAACACTATTAAGTGGATTAAAGAAATCAAAATTCAGGTGTAATGAATGATGTGAAACAGAGATTTTTATTGTTTAATAAGCTAAAGACAGTTAAGCCTAAGAAATTTTTATAAAAAAATTGGTGATATCTGTACCGAAAGTTACTGGTAATGTAAAAAATTGGGGAAAATAAATTGAGAATAAATCATAAAGTTTTGATTTTAATGATGCTAAATGGAATATTTCTTCAAGCCTGTGATCTATCTACAGATAAAACTCAAAAAGTTGCTCATGAAGAAGAAAAGTCTTCTGATTTTACTCCGCCAATGGGACCTTATGGATTACCTTACCGCGTAGGAAATTTGGGAGGTAAACCCGTAAATTTGAGTGAAGGCGTAAGTGCAGATTATGAATTGTGCCCTGTATGGGAGTGGAGTAAAGCTGAGCCTGAATGTAAACCACGATCAAAACGTAATTATGACTCAGTTATAAATTTTATTGCTTTCGAGATACGTTATACCGATGAGACATTGCTTGTTACATATGTAAAAGCGCCACAAGCTAAGACCTTAGATAAGGAATATAGAATACAGGATGCATCACCAGACACACCCTGGGTAAATGTATTTGCATATGCTGGTAATAGATATGTGAAGGATGGGGATATGAGGGCTCTACTTGATAGAATTATAAATAATAAACCATTAACTAGTCCATCAGGAGGTTTAAATTACATTAGAGTATATAAAAAAACAGATCACTTAAATTATGGCTTGGAAAAATATATTCCAGATCAAAAGTGGATATCTCAATATGGGTATGAAGATACTGATGATTTATACGTATCTATGGAAAAAAATAAGAATGAAGACATATCAATTATCAATTGCTCAAACCATCCATCCTCAATACAAAAGTGCAAACTCAGATTTATTTTAGAACCCGAGTTGAAAGTCTATGTTCATGCGAGTTTCAGTAAAAATCATTTAAAAGATTGGAGAGAAATTCAACAAAGTGTTAAAGCGATGATTTTAAGTTTTACAGTACAAAAAACTGTAACTTCCCATATTGAATAGAGGATTTTTTATGACTACCCGTTGGATTATGAGCGCCATTAGCAACAACTTCAATTAATTCATGTTTTTATCTTTCATCCATTAAATAATTAAGTAGCTGTACCTGATCTATAACCTTAGTCTTAATACAACCTAAGCTTGATCCTGTATCAGCTACTTAATTAGATAAAGCTCTTTCCTTTATTCATGTTCTCTACGAAGACTCAATGAAAGCTCATCCCAACGTTGTATCGCTGCGTCCATTGCTTGCATTTTAACATGGCCAAAACCACGTACATCTGCTGGTAATTTAGCAATTTGCTCAGCTACAGATAAGTCATAGCTTTCAGGTGTAGAGCTGATGGCTTTAACAAATGCAATATAACGATCACGCCAAGCCTGTTCTTTTTGACGTTCTTGCTGTAAAGCAAATGGATCAAGAAAAGTTTCTCTGAGCCACTGTAGGCGAGCAAGAATCATCATCGGAATACGCATCCAATATCCGAAAGCACGTTTGCGTATGGTGCCATGAGCACCCAAAGCTGGCGGTGCTAAGTGATAGGTTAATCGTAAACCTTGACCAAACTGGGTTTCAATCGATTGTTTAAGGCTTTTTCCTGTGAGTAAGCGTGCAACTTCATATTCATCTTTATACGCCATGACTCTATATAATTGTGTCGCAATGGTTCCAGTTAATTCTTCGGGTAAAACTTTGGTAGCTTGTTCCATCAGAGTTCGATACTGAGCTGCATAATCTTGATTCCAATACTCAACCAAACGAGCAGAGCGATCTTGAATGAGTTCAGCCAGCGTGGTTGGTTTATTCGTCGTTGGTATCGTTGCAATAATGCGTTTGGCTAAGTCAGGATCACTCATCAGATGACAACCGATACGGAAAGCTTCAAGGTTTTTTTCAGTAGCCGTATCATTTAAATGGATTGCCTTTTCAAGACTTTCACGTTTCAACGGAATTTGACCTGCTTGCCAAGCCATACCAAGTAAGATTTGATTTGCAAAGATTGCATCACCTAAAACCTGTGTGGCAATACGTGTTACAGGTAAAGATGTGAGTTTTCCTTGAGTCGTTCGACCACGAAGTCGGTGAATCAAATCTGTAATTGGCGCATACCAATCACGAGATTGAAGGAAATCAGAAGTAGGGGAACCATCTTCATTGACGATGACAACAGCATCCGCTTTTAAGCGAGAAAGTGCTGC
Source organism: Acinetobacter sp. BWR-L5 (assembly GCF_039655985.1). Lineage (NCBI taxonomy): Bacteria > Pseudomonadati > Pseudomonadota > Gammaproteobacteria > Moraxellales > Moraxellaceae > Acinetobacter > Acinetobacter sp. BWR-L5. Next base: position 34,156 of record NZ_JAGFEV010000015.1, read on the forward strand.
ATTACTACCTGCGACAATCGCATCCGCACCGATCAAAAGATCACATTGTCCCGCAGGGATTTTAGTTGCGGAGATTTGCTCATCTTCAGTCGCGAGTTGTATGTAGGAATAAACCGTACCCCCTTTTTGAGCAAGTCCAGCCATATCCATGATACGTGCAGCTTTACCTTCCAAATGAGCAGCCATTCCCAATAAAGCACCCGCTGTAACTACACCTGTACCACCAACACCGCCGACCAATATACGGATGGGCTTTTGATCAAGTTCAGGAAGGATAGGCTTTTCTGGCCAGCCAGCTTCTATACCTTTGAATATTTCTGGGCGTTTCATATCACGAGTATGGACTGTGACAAAACTTGGACAGAAACCTTCGACACAAGAAAAGTCTTTGTTACAACTGCTTTGATTAATTTGACGTTTGGTTCCTAATACCGTTTCAACGGGTTCAATCGATAAACAGTTCGATTGTTTAGAACAGTCACCGCAACCTTCACAAATCTCACTATTGATAAAAATGCGTTCAGCAACATCAGGATAAGCATTGCGTTTACGACGACGACGTTTTTCACTGGCACAGGTTTGAACATAAATTAACGCCGTAACCCCAGAAATTTCACGTAATTTGCGTTGCACATCGTCTAGCTCATTTCTGTGGTAAATCTCGACATGAGCAGCAATACCTTCTTCGGCATGAATCAACTCAGGTTCATCTGTGACAATGACTTGTTTTGTAATTCCTTCAGCATCAAGTTGGCGTGTTAACTGCGCCACGCTGAGATGACCATCGACATGCTGCCCACCGGTCATTGCCACTGCATCGTTATAGAGAATTTTGTAGGTCATATTGAGTTTTGCAGCGATGGCCTGGCGGATAGCCAGATAGCCTGAATGGAAATAGGTTCCATCGCCTAGATTGGCAAAAATATGCTTTTCATTGGTGAAATGAGAAGCACCAGCCCAACTTACGCCTTCACCACCCATTTGTGTGAATGTTTCTGTTTCATGATTCTGTAACACGGCAATAAAATGACAACCGATCCCGCCCAGTGCACGACTGCCTTCTGGTAATTTAGTAGATGAGTTGTGAGGGCAGCCACTACAGAAGAAAGGTTTACGTTCTGCAATATCCAGAACACGCTGTGACTCATGCTCTGCTTTTTGTAACAGGTCAACTCTATTTTGAATTTGCGATTTTAAGCTTTCTGGCAGATCTAATTTTAAGAATCGAGCGGCCAACATTTTTGCAATCGGTTCAGGTTGGAATTCATAGTGACCAATCAAAGGCGCTTCATCAATCGATGTACTCCATTCACCTTTTCCATCACTCGCTTTACCAATGATACGAGGTCGTTTGCCATCTGGAAGCGCATAGAGTTCATCTTTAATTTGAGCTTCAAGAATAGGGCGTTTTTCTTCTACAACAATCAGCTCTTCTAAACCTTCGGCAAATTCACGCAGACCTTGCGGTTCTAAAGGCCAAATTAAAGCAACTTGATATACTCTCAATCCGAGCTGTTGGGCCGTTTCACCTTCAATTCCGAGAATGCGTAAAGCTTCAATCGTATCTAAATAACCTTTACCACTTGCTGCAATACCAATACGGGCATCAGCACAATGCCATGTGACCTGATTCAGTTCATTTTCACGTGCATAGGCCAACACAGCGGGTAAGCGATATTGATAAAGGCGTTCTTCTTGTTGAATGCCGTGATCAGGCCAACGGATATTGACACCATCTTCAGGCATTTGAATATTTTGGGGTAAAACAGGAGTAACTCGATCTAAATCCACATGAACAGAAGCCGAGGTTTCGACGATTTCACTGACTAACTTCATCGACGTCCATACACCCGCAAAGCGTGACATGGCTACCGCATGAGCACCTAAATCAAGAATTTGTTGTATTGAAGTTGGGTAAAAAATTGGAATGCCACAACCGATCATCACGTGCTCTGACTGGTGTGGAATACTTGAAGATTTACAAGAATGATCATCCCCAAAAAAGGCAACCACGCCACCTCGTTCTGCTGTTCCAGCAAGGTTGGCATGACGGAGAACATCTCCAGAACGATCTACCCCTGGGCCTTTTCCATACCACCATGCGGTCACACCATCATATTTACCTTGACCTGCGAGATTGGCTTGTTGGGTACCCCAAATTGCTGTAGCAGCGAGATCTTCATTTACGCCAGATTGAAAAACAACATGATGGTCTTTGAGTATGCCTTCAACTTGCCAGAGAAAATTATCATAATTTCCTACAGGGGAACCACGATAACCTGAAATAAAACCAGCAGTATGATAACCGTTTATAGTATCCCGCCGTGTTTGTGCGAGTGGTAAACGCACCATGGCCTGAATACCTGTCATGTAAGCAGTACCGTCATCACTGAGATATTTATCTTCAAGTGACACATCCTTGGTTGGAATTTTATTTGGGGTAAATTTTGTCGCTATATTCATTTATATCTCCTTTGAATTTTGTAGATCGAGCTACTTTCTTTTCTCAACATCCCGTTGAATATTTGGAGTAAATGACATACTCGAAAAAAGATTGATCAGTTCAACTTAAGACAATGAAACTGTTCAATGTATGTACATTAATGTCATTGTGGGTGATCCAGACTGGTGCAACAATGCGTAATTAAGAAAAACATATTTACGTTATGCGCAAAAATCTTGAGGGTGGATTACTCCACGCAATGCATGCTTTCCTAAAAGTCATTGATAGTGGAAGCTTTACCGCTGCCGCAGAGCAGATGGAACTGACAACAGCGCAAGTGTCTCGACTCATTAGCGAGTTAGAAGGGCGTTTAGGTACAAAATTACTACAACGATCGACCAGACAGCATGCATTGACCGATATTGGTGCAGCTTATGCAGAGCAATGCCGTCAAGTGCTTGCAATGGTGGAAGAAGCAGAAGCTCAAGCCATGGGAATGGCAAGCAAACCGCAGGGCAAGTTACGTGTTTTAAGTATGGCCAGTTTTGGTCATCATTATGTGTCTCCGATGCTGGCCGAGTTCTGTCAAACCTATCCAGAGCTTACGGTTGAATACCGTACTTCGCAGAATGTACCAGACCTTTTAGCCAAAGGAATTGATGTCAGTTTATATCTCACTGAATCTTTGGCCGACTCAAGATTTGTTGCTCGCCGAATTGGAACAATATTTTCATTACTCTGTGCATCGCCAGCCTATTTAGAAAAATATGGCGAACCAAAATCATTAGATGATCTACAAAAACACGCATGTTTAAGATTGGTGAATCCATCTATTACACCGCAATGGCATCTAGTCAGTGAAAACAGTTGTTCATATCAAATCGATATTACAGGGCAGTTGATTGCTGACACACCAGAACTATTATTAGACATGGTGCAGCAAGATATGGGCATAGCATTACTTCCAACTTTTGCTGTGATTGAGGCTATACGTACTGGGCGATTGCGCCGTGTCTTAACAGACTGGAGATCACCTGATATTGGTGTTTATACCTTACTGCCATCGCGTCATTTTATTGATGCTAAAACAAGAGCATGGTTAACCTGGGTTGAGCAGCATATTTCACCTAAAATTCAGAGTGATACAGAGTATTTTTTATAATGCATGCTGTCCATAATCTTCAATTTATTCTTTCACTTCTTGTTGTATCCATCCAACAAATTTTTCAATAAGTGGTGAGTTTTCCTGACTGGAATGTATTAAATAATATGCTCGCTTTTTTTCTAGTTTTTTAGTCGAAACCATAACTAATTCCTTTTTTTGTAATTCTTTTTTGATAAGCATTTGTGGAATTAACGCCATTCCCATACCATGATTAGCAGCAACGGCTAACATTGAAAATAATTCATGACGTTGACCATGGTTAGGGTTAGGGTGCTTTATTGGATGGAGATTAAACCATTCCTCCCAAATATGAGGTCTTGTCGTTTGTTGTAACAACGGAAGTTCTATTAATTGTTGTGCACTTAAATCAAAGCTATTGATATTAATCATCGTAGCATCAGGAAAATAGTGTGTAATTAAGCTAGGTGCGCATACGGCAACCACATCTTCATGCATTAAAAAGTGGCTACATGTGCCAGGCCATTGTTCAACCTGTTGAGGTGTACCTGCATAAATAGCAGCATCTAGAATATGGTCATTAAATAAAAAAGGTCGTGTACTAGTTTCTAAATGGACAGTAATTTCAGGATAAAGTTGATTAAAGGTTTGTAACTTTGGCAACAACCAGCGTGTAGCAAATGTAGGTACTACCCCGAGTTTTAAAGTACCTCCTTGCCCTTTATGCGCAATAACATCTAGTGTGGTCTGTTCTAATCCCTTTAGATAGGGTGTAATACTTTTGAAATATTGCTGGCCGACATATGTTAGTTCTACTCCATGGCGTGTTCGAGTAAATAAAGGAACATCTAAATAGTTTTCTAGTTGTTGTATTTGTCTCGAAACAGCACTTTGAGTTAAAAATAGTTCTTGTGATGCATGCGTATAGCTAGCATGACGTGCTGCTGATTCAAAACATAAAAGTGCTTGCAAAGAAGGAATTTTGCGACGCATATATCATCCTTGAAAATATTAAGATATCAATAAATTACATATCATTATGTTATGACTATACAACTTAAGTATAAAAACCTTCAATCATCCTGATAATTTAAGTTTAAGAATTTTAAATTAAATAAAGTATGCGGAAAATGCATAACTGCATGCATATTTATTGTTTGAAAGAAAGACTATTCACGCATACAGTCAATCCAAGAATAATACAACACATGGACTTAAAGGTTGGTGAGGACACTATGAATCAAATGGTAAATTCTAAGAAAGTAAGTAAATCAAATTTTAACTGGCAAGACCCGTTCCTAATAGAACAGCAACTCAGTTCAGAAGAGCGCATGATTCGCGATGCAGCAGCTGCCTACTGTCAAGACAAGTTGATGCCACGGGTATTAGAGCAGTTCCGCCACGAAAAAACTGATCCTGCTATTTTTCGTGAAATGGGTGAATTAGGATTGCTGGGTCCAACCATTCCTGAACAGTACGGTGGTGCTGGTTTAAATTATGTCAGCTATGGTCTGATTGCACGTGAAGTCGAGCGAGTCGATTCAGGTTATCGTTCAATGGCCAGTGTACAAAGTTCACTGGTCATGGTGCCGATTCATGAATTTGGTTCTGAGGAACAAAAACAGAAGTATTTACCAAAATTAGCCACAGGAGAATATATTGGCTGTTTCGGCCTGACTGAACCTGATCATGGTTCGGATCCGGGTAGCATGATTACCCGTGCCAAAAAAGTCGATGGTGGCTACCGCTTAACTGGCGCAAAAATGTGGATTACCAATAGTCCGATAGCAGATGTATTCGTGGTCTGGGCCAAGGAAGTATCCGCTGAGGGTAATGTCGGTGACATTCGCGGATTTATCTTGGAAAAAGGCTGGGAAGGACTTTCAGCACCTGCGATTCATGGCAAGGTTGGCTTACGCGCATCGATCACTGGTGAAATTGTGATGGATAACGTGTTTGTACCAGAAGAGAATGCACTTCCAGAAGTACGTGGCTTAAAAGGTCCATTTACCTGTCTGAACAGTGCGCGTTACGGCATTGCTTGGGGGGTCATGGGCGCAGCAGAATTCTGCTGGCATACGGCACATCAATACACTATGGATCGTAAACAGTTTGGTCGACCACTTGCTGCTAATCAGTTGATCCAGAAAAAACTGGCCGATATACAAACTGAAATTGCACTCGGTTTGCAGGTGGCTTTACGTTTTGGTCGTATGAAAGATGAAGGTACTGCATCAGTCGAAGGTACATCTTTAATTAAGCGTAATAACTGTGGTAAAGCTCTAGATATTGCACGTCTGGCACGTGACATGATGGGCGGTAACGGGATCTCTGATGAATTTGGCGTAGCACGTCATCTGGTTAATCTGGAAGTAGTTAATACCTATGAAGGTACCCATGATGTGCACGCGTTAATTTTAGGACGCGCACAAACCGGAATTGCCGCTTTCGGTAACTAATTTAGTTCTTCAATTCAGGATGTTTATTTATAGGCATCCTTGAGACTTTTTTGTCTCAAAAAAATCAACAATTAACTTAAATTAAAGGATTCATCGTGAAACATTCTTGTAAATCTGTGCGTTTGCAAGCTTAAAGTTCAAATGGAACGATAGAAAAATAATAAAGAACCTAAGGCAAATGTAGAGAAATAATAGGACTGCCGATGACTCATTTGGGAAAATGAGGGATATGGAAATGAATAATGATATACAAGCCGAAGCAGGATCGCTCAGCAGAAAATTACCATCTAATATAGGTACAGTGCACCGTATTCATAAAAACACCTGGAAAATTGCATTTATTTTTGCTTTTATTTCTCTGGTAATTGATGGTGTCGATATCATGCTGTTGTCATTCAGTTTAACTAGTTTAAAGGCTGAGTTTGGTCTAACTTCATTTCAAGCTGGTATGCTGGGAAGTTCATCACTAGCAGGGATGGCGCTTGGTGGAATTACAGGTGGATGGGCATGTGACAAATTCGGTCGTGTCAAAACTATCGCCTGGTCTGTGGTTTTCTTTTCAATTATGACCTGTATTCTAGGCTTCACTCAAAGCTATGAGCAGTTCATGATTTTGCGGTTTATTGGTGCATTTGGATTAGGTTCGTTATACATGGCGTGTAATACGCTGATGGCTGAATATGTACCAACAAAATATCGCACCACCGTTTTAGGCACATTACAGACAGGTCAAACCATTGGTTATATTGTGGCGACGTTGTTGGCGGGCGCAATTATTCCTGATCATGGCTGGCGTATGTTGTTTTATGTCACGATTGTTCCAGCAGCATTTGCACTTATTTTCATGCGTTTTGTACCAGAACCTGCATCTTGGCAGGAAGCAAAAATAGAACAATTTAAACGTAAAGAATTAAAAATTGAGCCTACAGTTGAAGCAATAGCTTCAAAAACTCCCTCTGAAAGTGTGTATAAACGTATTTTTGGCCATACACAGCACCGCAAAATGTTTTTGCTGTGGATGACCACAGCTGCCTTCTTACAGTTTGGCTACTACGGTGTCAATAACTGGATGCCAACTTATTTAGAAACAGAACTGAATATGAACTTCAAAGCTTTAACAGGCTATATGGTGGGTGCATATACAGCAATGATTCTAGGGAAAATTATTGCAGGCTATGCGGCAGATAAATTGGGTCGTCGGGTAACTTTTGTCTTTGGTACAGTTGCGACAGCCGCATTTTTACCAGTGATTATTTTCTATAATACACCAAGCAATATTGCTTATTTATTAATTACCTTTGGCTTCCTCTATGGAATTCCATACGGTGTAAATGCAACCTATATGGCGGAAACCTTCGCGACCGATGTTCGTGGTACAGCCATTGGCGGTGCGTATAACATGGGACGTTTAGGTGCTGCGATTGCACCTGCTACCATCGGGATTATTGCGGCAGGCGGTTCATTCACCATGGCATTTATTGTAATGGGTACAGCCTACTTTATTGCGGGTGTTATTCCAGGCCTATTTATCCGTGAACGTCAGTATGATCCACAGCAATCTTCATTAGTGACGGCCACAAATACGGAAGAGAAAACGCCGAGTAGTGTGGAAGTAATCAACAAAACAATTACCGCTAAATAATAAAAATGGCCAGCAGCTTCCTCTGCTGGCTTTTGGAGTAGAACATGGGTGCATTACAAGGAATACGGGTATTGGATTTAAGCCGCGTACTGGCAGGTCCATGGTGCGGACAGATTTTGGCAGATCTAGGTGCTGAAGTGATTAAAATTGAACGTCCAAAAGTGGGAGATGACACCCGTATGTGGGGACCACCGTGGATGCTGGATAATGAGGGTGCTGCCACCCGTGAATCGGGCTATTACCAGTGTACCAACCGCAACAAATATTCAGTTGCTATCGATATTGCAACTGAACAAGGGCAGGAACTGATTCGTGAAATTGCTAAAACTGCCGATGTAGTGATTGAAAACTATAAAGCAGGCTCATTGGAAAAATACGGTTTAGATTATGCATCTTTAAATCAGCTTAATCCAAACTTGGTCTATTGCTCAATTACTGGATTCGGCCAAACTGGACCGCGTGCAGAAGAGCCGGGGTATGACTTTATTATTCAAGGTATGTCCGGATTAATGAGTATTACAGGTGAAAAGGATGAATCACCCGGTGGCGGTGCACAAAAAGTCGGTGTAGCTGTAGTCGATATTCAAACGGGGCTGTATGCAACCGTTGCCATTCAGGCGGCTTTACTGGCTCGCCAACACACTGGTTGTGGGCAATATATCGATTTATCCTTATTAGACGTACAGGTGGCTACACTGGCCAATCAGGGCATGAATTATTTAACTTCTGGTGTTGCTCCAAAGCGTATGGGAAATAATCATCCTAATATTGTTCCTTATCAAACATTTAAAGCCAAAGATAAAGAGTTTATTATCGCCTGTGGCAATGATAAGCAATTTAAAGATTTATGCATTGCCATTGAGCTTCCTAAATTATTAGAAGATAAAAAGTTCCAACATAATCAGGATCGGGTTAAGCATCGTGATGAATTGATTCCATTGCTGTCAGAGTATTTCTTGACTAAAAATGCACAAGATTGGGTAGCGGCAATTCATGCAGTAAAAGTGCCAGTCGGGGTGATTAACTCGATAGAAGATGCACTGCATGAACCACAAATTCAGTCTCGGAATATGGTGGTGGATGTTGCACATCCGTTGAATGATCAATTTAAAATGATTGGTTCACCGATAAAGTTATCCAATACACCGGTTGAATATAAGCATGCTGCGCCACAGTTGGGTGAACATACGCTAAAGATTTTATTACAGTTTAAAACCCGAGAAGAGCTTGCTTCTTTACAAGCTAAAGGTGTTATTGATAGTTCAATAAATATTTTACTTGATAATTCGGTTGCTTGAATGTGTACTCAATAGATAAATGTAGCCAATTAAGTTTGGCTGCTCCAATTCGTACTCTAATGGAGAATGCTGACCGTTAGAGCCTTGTCTGCGTTTTGAATTGTAGAACAGCTCAATATATTCAAAGATATCTGTCCTCGCTTCAGACCTAGTTGTGTAAATTTTCTTTTTAATTCGTTCCCGCTTTAATAACTGGAAGAAACTTTCTGCGACATTAACTGCTTCAATTTTGAACTCTTCTGGGTATCTTTTACTGCTCATAAGCACCTTGTTTATTAGTCATTTTATCTAACTTCAAGGTGTCTATAAAATTGTTAACTATTCATTTCATTCACAATTGAATGACAAGAATGGTTACTTCACAGAATCGCTCGCCAGCAACGTGGCTTCATTTTTCACCATGGATCGCGCTCGTATAAACCATTACCAGATCAAGTCTACTATTAGAGATCTTAAGCACATGTTTTGTTTACTGTCTGATTTGGACGAGCTCTATATTTGTAGTATTGGAAGAAATTTCAGCTATTGATCGAGCAAATATTTGCTCATTTAATTTAAATCATCATAAAATGCGCAAATATATTCTCATTTTTTTTATTTTATGATATTTTTGAGAAAATATTTGCTCATTAATATTTATGGAAAAATTAACGATTCAAGCTCTTCTCGATACAAAATGGCTAGATATAGCAGAACTTAAAATATTAGAGCCACATAAAGGATCTGCAAGTGCGAGTGAGTTAGCCTACGAATTAGAATATGCCATTTCTTATCTAGATAAGAGAGATGAACATGCATGTAGCTTAGCACTACCTGTTCAAATTCTTATTCAACATGAATCGAAAGTCTGGTTTAGTTTTTTAGATGATATTGTTCCGTCTGGTGCTGCGCGACGTTATTTAGTTCAATATCTAGGTCTGCAAAAACTTTCACCAGCAGAACAAGATTTTACATTATTGGAAAAAGGCACAATTGCTCCTGTAGGGAATCTAAGAGTTAAGGAATCAGTTCCACCAAACAATCCAGAATCAACATTACACTTACGCAAGTTCACTACTGGTGATGTTACAGAACGAAATGTTGATTTTCTCGAATACGCACAACAAATGGGTGCAATTAGTGGTGGTGCAACTGGTGCAGGAGGTGAGGCTCCAAAACTACTAATTCGCGTGTCAAAGGATCAGCAAGTTTGGATTGATACCTATCAAAATTCTTTTGATGAACCAGATCAGCATTATCTAGTTAAATTCCCTCGAAATAAGCGTAGTGCAATAGACTGCGACATTCTGAGAGCAGAGTATCATTTTTATCATGTCCTGAATGAACTTGGATTTACAACAATTGAAACTACTCAGATGAAGCTGATTGAAGGTCAGAAATACCCTTCGTTATGGCTGCCAAGATTTGACACAGAGTGGCGTAATCAACAATGGCATCGACTCGGTCTTGAGTCAGTTTATTCCGTATTGAATAAAACATCAGGGAGCCATTTGAATCATTTTGAAGTCATAGACGCGCTTTGTTCCTTATTAAAATCGGTGGACAAAAACTTTGATTCTTCGCAGTTCGTTTGTGAGTGGTTACAAAGGGATCTACTGAATATCATTTTTGGTAACTCAGATAATCACGGTCGTAATACGTCATTTCTAAAAAAATCAGGACGAATATTTCTTGCTCCAATTTATGATTTTGCCCCGATGAAAGCCGATCCAGAAGTTGTGACGAGATCAACAACATGGGGAAGCCCGTATGAAGAAGGAGGGGAATACCGCTGGGAAGGTATTACACAAAATCTTGCACACTGGTGTGAACCACATATCTCTTTAAGTACATTGAAAACATTGGCGAGCAAACTTATTGGTCTCAAGCAGCAATTAATCAATAAAGGTGTTCCCCAAATGATTATAGATATGCCTGGTCTAGGATATGACTTCATTGAAGCCAAACTAAGTCGATGGGAGCTATTATGAAAAAAGAAAATCAACCACTAGACCGTCAACAATTGCTCATTGATTTATATACGCAGTATTTATTCGGTAAAATTACCTTGGGACAACTGCTGAGCCACTTGCGCAAAAATGTATTGGGGCTATCTCAAGAAAAATATGCAGAAATGGTCGGAATCAGTCGGCGTACTTTAACAGACATTGAACAGGACAAAGGTCAACTGACTCAGGTCGTGTTAGATAAGGTGTTTAAACCACTTGGCTTAAAAGCTGGCCTCATACCGACACATGAGCATATTGTTATTAAAATTATAAAGCCATCCGGGTGAATGATCATTCCAGAAAGAATTTCAGATGAGACTGGCTTTGTTGCACAAACATTCAAAAGCTAAACTTCTTCCAAGTTATCTAAATTTAAGTGGCAACTTGGGTGTGAGGTCGACCTAAATCTGTAAATTTATTTAATACGGCCACACGTGCATGAATCTCATTGACTTGGCTTTGAAAGTTTCTCGCACGGAGTTTATCGCCTAATAATTTGATGCAATGCATCTTGGTTTCTATCAGACTTCTGCGATGATAGCCTGACCAATTTTTCCATATTGTTCTTCCTAAACGTTTAACTGTTCGAAGTAATTCATTTCGCTCTAGCGAGCTGATCTTTGTATCTTTACAAGGTTTCGCATTTTTTCTTAGCGGAATCACCGCATGTGCTTGTCGGTCTGCAATTACTTGACGGCATTGCTTGGTGTCATAAGCCCCATCAGTATAGACAGAGTCAA
>NZ_JAGFEV010000016.1:0-43659 GCF_039655985.1 Acinetobacter sp. BWR-L5
ATTTATTAATGCACTGTTATAAGAAGACCAATTGGTTGTACGATAGATTTTAGGTGTGGGCTTATTCATTTGAGAATTATATTGTGGAATAAGCCTTTATAGATAGGTTTGTGCAACAAAGCCGTAGAGCTCTATATACTCAATTAATTCAGTACATATACTTGTGTATAAAAAACGAATTAAATTTAGGATAAACAATTTATGCTCAAAGTCATTGCTCAGGATTTTATTAAATTAGAACATATTGATAGAGTCATGCCTTTATATCGCGAACTTGTAGAAAAAACAAAAGCTGAATCGAGATGTATATCCTACGACCTATTTATTGATCAGAAAGATGCTGGGCATTTTATATTTATTGAAGAATGGCCTGATCGAGCTGCGCTAGATGCGCATTGCGAAACGGAGCATTTTAAAAGACTAGTGCCGTTGATTGACCAATACCAAAGAGCTGCAGGAACGTATATATTGATGGATGAGTTTTCACACCAAAGCAGCTTCACCTAAATCGAATATGGTATCGAAAAATAAAACTATCCGATAAATACGTCCATGTAAAATTACAGCGAAACATCTTGATTTAAATATTTTCATCTTTCATTGCAGGCATGAGGATTTCTTTAACACAAGATGCATACTGGTAGAGATGATAAATTTTATGGCTAGAATGACATCAGATAAAGGAATTAAAGCATGATTGGTCTCTGCCAATACAGTTGCAGTTGGAACATCTACTTCATATTCTGTCGCCAAATACCCTAGATTTAAAACACTCACCCCAATCAGGTCGTTACGCAAAATCTCCCGCAATGATTGAGCAATTCCACGCAAAGCATATTTCGTTGCAGAAAAGACCAACTCTTTGCCATTATGATTATCTACACCCCACGTAGAACCAATCAATATGACTTTAGCGTTATCCGATAACTTTAAATTTTCTATCTAGGACTGAAGAGACTGAATACAAGTATTAATGTTTGTATTTAGAATGGTATTTAACTCGGCAGATGAAACCTCTTCAAAGTTATAATTCTCTGTAAAAGCATTATTTTCCCAGATTCCAACATTATAAATAAGAACATCTATTTTCTCAGCTGTGAGTGCTTTTTTTACTTTATCCACTGCCTCTTCAGGAGTAGATAAATCTGCACAAATCCAATTCAATTGAGCATTATTTTTAGGAATAGAACGGGAGACACCATAAACTTTGTCCTGAGCTTCAGGCACTAAGTTTACAATCGCTTTGCCTAAGCCTCTACTTGCGCCATAAATTAGAAATGTTCGACCTAAACCATTCATATTTTAATTCATCCTTTCATAACTAACTGCATAATGATTTAAACTTAAGTTAAGTGTAAAACAAGCTTTATTCGTCATTTTATATTTTACTCGATGGTTTATATTTAGCTCTTAAAGACTATAATTCTCTAATCCACAGAAAATAAACTACGTTTCCATAATTTATTTTCCACCCACTTATTTTGAGTAGATCATTGACACAAGTCATTAAAAAATAAAACAGTAATAAATAAAGCTTTTAGACTGTCTAAAATAAGCATGCAAAAGAGTCCATTTAAGACAGCAAAATATCATTAAACGATAATGATGCATAAGTACTTAATTCAGAAAAAATGAATAACTTAAAAAATTCATTGCTAATCGTATAAAAATGCCTGAAATAGAATTTGAGATGAGGCGAACATTAAAGGTTAAAAAAGCTGACGCACCGAAGCACTGTGTCCCTCTCAATGAAATTTAAAAATGTTAGAGCCTAAGAAAAGTTGTAAAAATAGACTAAATTACATAAAAAACTTAAATATCCATTTCTATCTGCCATTTTAAAAGCTATTGATATATATAAATTTTATGTATTATATGCAGTAATTATGAAGTAAAATTACAATTGAGTAAGAACTCACCATTGAATAAACAGAACAAACCCCTATAAAGTAATAGCGTGACTACATACAATGTTACAAACTGAGGAAATTCTCATGAAAAAGTTGACTGTAGCGGTTTTTGCCAGTCTTGCAACATTAATCGGGGCGCAAAGTTTTGCGGCATCACCTGAGCAAGAGTGTCAAAAATTAAAAGATGATCATGATGTCATTTATGCATCTAAAGGTTTCTGTTTTAAGGACCCTGAAGCGAAAGCAAAATTTGGCAATGATAATTGCTACACCACTAAACCGAAATTCTCTGAAAAAGAGCAACAACGTCTTGACGCGATTAAAGAACGTCAAAAAGAATTAAACTGTAAGTAAATCAGTTTAAGCGAAACTTAAGGAATAGACATGGCTTACGATGAGCAAAACATTTTTGCACGAATTTTACGTGGTGAACTTCCAGCCATTAAAGTATATGAAGATGACCAAGTTCTTGCATTCATGGATATTATGCCTCAAGCAGACGGTCATACTTTAGTCATACCCAAGACACCTGCGGTGACTTTACTCGACCTCCCTGCCGATGCTGCTGCCTACACCATTCAAGTGGTACAAAAAGTAGCAAAAGCCATTGAAGTCGGTTTGGATGCCCAAGGCATTGTCCTCATGCAACTGTCTGGAGCTGCTGCTGGCCAAACCGTTCCCCATGTACATTTCCACCTCATTCCGAGTTCGGTACATGAGCTAGGTAAGCATGCCTTACAAATGGGTGATCAAGAAAAAATCAAAGCACAAGCAGAAAAAATTCGTGCTGCTTTGTAATTCCACCTATTCAATCAAGGAGCTTCGGCTCCTTTTTTTAGGTCTAAAAGTAAATAGAATCAATAATCTAAGTTCTCAAAATAGATATTAACAATTTATCGCGGAAATGCATTTGACATTGAGTTGTTTAATATTTTTGTAATATTCCCTTAATATTAATGACTTATTTGTAATCAATAATGAGCGCCAAGAGACAGAAGTCTGATGAATAAAAAGACGACTGAATAACCTTTTATAGACGAATCAACAAAAAGTCTTTCTTGGAGCTACACATGAAAAAAACACTTTGCGCATTAGCAGTTGGGGCAACTTTACTTACACCAGCTTTAGCGATGGCTGCTGACGTAAAAATTTATGGCCGTGCGCATGTTTCTTTAGACTATCTGGATGATGGCGCTGACTATAACGAAATTGGAATCTCTTCAAACTCGTCACGCTTAGGTTTCAAAGTAGAGCAAGAACTTGAAAATGGCATGACTGTATTTGGGCAAATTGAGCAAGAAGTTAACTTCGCAAGCGGCTCTGCTGATGATAAAGGCGTAGATTTTGCAACACGTGATACTTTCGTAGGTTTAAAAGGTGACTTCGGTCAAGCACGTGTAGGTCGTTTTGACAGCCCATTCAAGGCTGCACGCGGTCCAATCAACTTCTTTGGTGACATGGTTGGTGACGTACGTAACGTAACACGTGTTGGTGATTTGAAGTTTGATGAGCGTAATGACAACACTATTGAATATAAATCACCTAAATTTGGTGGTGGCTTCAATGTACTTGCAGCACTTTCAATGCACAAGGGTACATCTATCGCTAAAGATGGAACAACAAAAGAAGGCGTTGAGGACAATAAAGCTTACGATCTAGCTTTAACTTACAAAGAAGGTAATGTCGACTTTGCAGCAGCATATGAGAAGTATGAAGATAACTCTGCAACGACATCGCAGAATGTTTCATCAACAGGAATTAAAGCTGAACGCGATGCTTTCCGACTAGCTGGTTCATACAAAATCACACCTGATTTTAACCTAGGTGCAATGTATCAAATTGCTCAATACGATCATGATGATCTAAGTGATTTTGATGCTCAAGTATTCGGTATTGCAGGTGAATACAAACTTACGCCAAAAACAGCTCTACGTGGTGAATACTTCTACCGTGATGTCGATGCTGATGATGCAAATTCAAGTTTAGTTGCAATTGGTGTTGAGCACCGCTTGGATAAAGCAGTACGCGTTTATGCCAACCTTGCAACCATGCTAAATGATAAAAATGCTAATCTTACGCCATGGAAAGAGGGTCGCTCATACTCTGTTAGTGGTGAAAAAGACGAAAATGCTACAGCACTTTCTTTAGGTTTCCGTTACGACTTCTAAGTTGTACTCCCCTAAAAATTAAAAAACACGCTTCGGCGTGTTTTTTAATTTAGAATTTCAAGTAATAAAAAGCCATTCTAGAATGGCTTTTTATTTCGGATTTAGCGCTTTAAGAAACCTGAAACCAAGTTTAATACCTGTTGAATATCCGCGTTGGCTTCTTGAGGGTTGGTTTGTCCTGCTTGCGGGGTGAGTGAATCAATAATTTGCGGTAACACTTGTGAAATAGCACTATATACATCTTGTTTAGGCGCATTCGCTTGCTCTGCAACCTGCTCCACCGCGGCATCATCAAACAAGTTTTGCACTTGCTCTGGATTTACACGGGCGTTTTCTCCTGGTCCTGTAGAAACCCAGTCCTCAACCTGACTGCTTAACCCTTGCCCTTTGAGTTTATCTAAAGCTGCCTGCAAACCACCTTGCTGTTGAATCCATGCCAAAATCAAAGGCAATACCGCAATCAATAAACTTTTTCCACCGCCTGCGAATCCTGAGTTCTGTGAATTTGGCACTTGCTGCGACTGCCCACCAGTCAAACCACCCAACACTGAACCTAAAATATCGCCCAGACCACCCTGTTGTGTTTGGCCCGTACTACCTGCTCCGAGTTGCCCAAGCACCGAACCCAAAATCCCGCCCAAACCACTTTGCTGGTTTGACTGTTGCTGACCGCCCATGGCCTGCTTTGCCAAAATTTCTATAATATTATTAAGGTTCGTCATCACTTTATTCCATCTAGGTTTTTTAAACAGCATACGATGTTTAAAAAAACCCTATAGAGATAAATTGTTAATTTTTGCTATGAATGAAAAAATAGAGTCGTAGTTGAATCACCAACGGAATTTATTCCAGTTTTCAGGATTCGCCCAAAATTTTGAATTGAACCAGTCAGGCACGTGCTTATAGGTCAAAATATTAAATTGCCATAAAGCAAAGTCTTTACCATGCGTCGTTTTATCGATCAGTTGAGTAAAACCTAAAGCACGAAGCAGTTGTTCATCCTGCAATTGACTCACCACCACAATACGCTTTGCCATCAAATCTCTTAAACGCACCAATAGTTGTGATTTTTGTTGTGAGCTTATATTTTGCATTTCTGCCGTGTCAAAAAGCACAAAACCTAAATCATAGCGCTGGGTAAAAGGCAGACTTAAAAAGTCAGATACGCTAAAATATTGCCATTGAATAGATTGATGATGATTTGGGCTGAGATCCTGCCCAATGCACAATGCAGTTGAAATAGGCTGTTCTTGAGATAAATCGTCTAGCATAGAAGTAATGACGTTCAGTTCAGCCATAACCGCATCCTTAATATTGAGTGAGTAATTCTGTATGGAACTTCAAGGCATTTGCCATAAAATGCATGCAGGTCTTAAGGACCTTAGTGTAACTGATCAACATACACACAAGGCAAATGTTGAATATAAATTCATCCTAGATCGTTCAGAAGTTGACCTTCCTTTTAACTTGGGTCAAGAAATCGAGATTGAATGGACTGGTAAAATCTTCTGTGTTTCATGTGGTGCTAAAACATCTAAATCGTTTTCACAAGGCCATTGCTTCAAGTGCTTTAAAACCAAAGCCTCTTGTGACATGTGCATCATGAAACCTGAAACCTGTCACTACCACTTAGGCACCTGCCGAGAAGACAGCTTCGCGCATGAAGTTTGCTTTCAGCCTCATATTGTTTATTTAGCCAACTCAAGTGCCCTAAAAGTTGGGATTACAAGGATTAGCCAAATGCCAACCCGTTGGCTCGATCAAGGTGCAACCCAAGCCCTTCCAATTATGAAAGTCGGTTCGCGCCGTCTTTCAGGCCAGCTCGAAATTATGTTTGGCACACAAGTGGCAGACAAAACCGATTGGCGCAAATTACTCAAAGGCGAAGCTGAACCACTCGACTTGATTGAAGTTCGCGAACAACTCATCGAAGAATTTGCACCTAAAATCCAAACCATTCGTGAGGAATTTAGTCAAAATCTTGAATTCAATGAAACAGTTGACCTTTTGGAAACTGAACTGCCACGCGAGTTTGTTTATCCAGTTGAGCAATATCCTGAGAAAATTAAATCCCACAATCTGGATAAAACCCCAGTTATTCGCGGTAAGTTACAAGGGATTAAAGGTCAGTACCTGATTTTAGATACGGGTGTGATTAATATTCGTAAATATTCAGGTTATGAGCTCAAAATCCGTGCCTAAAGCTACTTACCCTTAAGTAGAATTTGACTATCTCTATACATAAAAAAACCTGCACGAATGCAGGTTTTTTATGACATGTGATTATTTAATTTTCGCATGTGCTTTTAAGTATTGCACATAATCTTCAGCTTCTTGCTGACCACGAAGTTGTTGATATAACTTCGAAAGCTCAGCCAACTGCTCATCCGTCAACGCACTAGACGTCGTCTTGTTTACGTTTGATACCGCGACTACCACCATTTCTGTTGGCAATAATGCTGTTGTTACAGACCACTGTCCTGCTTTTGGTGCCGCTTGGCTAAACGCCGCACGCTCAACTGCACGTGGTAAGCCTTGTGAACGAATAAACACTTGCGGTGCAGTAAAGGTCAAACCGCTCTTGGAAACAACTGATACTGCTGGTTGAGTTTTAAAGTCTTTTAAACTTTGAGCAATTTTGGCTT
This sequence comes from Acinetobacter sp. BWR-L5, assembly GCF_039655985.1. NCBI lineage: Bacteria > Pseudomonadati > Pseudomonadota > Gammaproteobacteria > Moraxellales > Moraxellaceae > Acinetobacter > Acinetobacter sp. BWR-L5. Next base: position 6,724 of record NZ_JAGFEV010000016.1, read on the forward strand.
TAGCAGCATCATAAGCTTTTTGTTCAACCAATTTTGCTTTCACACGTGGTGTTGCTTCTTGAAGCGTTTGGACACCTGCCGCATGATAATCACGTACTTTTGCCCAAACCACATCCCCATTTGGAAGTTGAATGCTGCTGGTCGCGTTACGATCACCGTTTTTCACATCATCATTAAACAGTTTCACTTTTACCGCAGCATTACTTAATACAGGATGCTGTGTAGATAAGGTCATACCTTTCACAGTTTGAACTTGTACACCTTTAACTTCTTGAGACACCACATCTAAAGCATCTGAGTCTACAACCAGTTCATTTAAGCTGTTTACAGTATCAGAGAATGCATTGGCTGTTTTATTCTTCTGAACTTCCGCAGTCAAACGTGCTTTTTCATTTTCAAAAGATGGCAACTTCACAGCTGGCGCATCAGTTTCAATGACATGGTAACCAAATTCAGTTTTTACAGGCGCTGACACTTGACCTGATTTAAGTGATGCTACAGCTTGGTCAAAAGCATCACCAAAAGTGCCTTTGTTGTAAACTGCTAAAGCACCACCATTCGCTTTAGATGCAGTATCTTCAGAGTATTGAGCCGCAGCTGCAGCAAAGCTTGTGCCTGCTTTAATTTTTGCCACAACTTCTTCTGCTCGTTTTTTCGCTTCAGCATCTGTACGTGCATCCGTCGTAATCAGAATATGTTTAACCAATGGCGCAACATTATCTTTTTGTGCTTCAACAAACTGTGTATAGGCTTGCTGTAACTCCGCATCTGTAACAGGTGAAGCAGCAGCAGGAACATTGGCTGGTGTTAACAACACATAGTCAACATCCACACTTGCCACTTGTTTAAACATAGCTGGGTGTTGCTTGTAATAGTTTTCAATCTCTTGTGCTGAAACCTTGACGTTCTTTTTATATTCATCAAGATTTACATTGGCAAACTGCACAGTACGCTGTTCTGTTTGTAAGTTAGCAATTTGTTGAATATCTAGTTTACTCACCAATGCATAATCAACAAAAGTCGAACGCATCATTTTTAATGCATGGTCTTGACGTAAGTTTGCAACGAGCGCATCACTACTCATACCCACAGACTGCAAATAGCTTGAATAACGCGTTTCTGAAAATTTCCCATTTTCTTGAAAACTTGGCTGTTGAGCAATCATCTGTTCAATTTGAGTATCACTGAGTGAAATGCCCAGCTTTTCAGCCTGTTGTAATAACAAAGTATTAGCAATCAGTTGGTTCATCGCTTTATCTTTAATAAAGCTTTGGTTGAGTAAAGTTTCATCCCCATTGGCATAAGCTAAGAATTGTTCTTTAAAGGAAGCGGTTAAGGTCTCTAATTCCTTTTCAGAAATATCTTGGCCATTGACTGATTTCACAGCGTCTTTTGATCCGCTACTAAAATATCCTTCAATACCTACAAGTGCTAAAGGGGTCAAAAACAAAATGAGCAAAGCCTTGCCCAACCAACCCTTAATAACTTTACGAAAAGATTCCATAAGTATTCCAATATTTTATTTGCCCGAGATTTTAACTGAAAAGCAGCAATGAATGAATGTGTTATCGACACATTTTCTAATGTTTAATAAAAAACGCGCCGAAAAGGCGCGTTTAGTATTTATTTAAAAGATTAAGCAACAGAATCTTTTAAACCTTTACCAGCTTTGAAGCTTGGTACTTTGCTTGCTTTAATTTCTAAAGTAGCACCAGTTTGTGGGTTACGGCCAGTACGTGCAGCACGTTCTTTCACGTTGAAAGTACCAAAACCAACAAGTGTAACTGTATCACCAGACTTAAGCGCTTCAGTGATTGAAGCAATTGTAGCGTCTAAGGCCTTACCAGCATCAGTCTTAGACAATCCCCCTTTCTCTGCAATTGCATCAATTAATTCTGATTTATTCATGTGGATCGCGTCCTCTTAATATCGTTTATTTAAGGTCCAAAAATTTAGTATAAATTACCGTAACGCCTTTATAGCAATGCTTTAGGTGAAAACGCAATACTCTGTATATGCTTTTTTGGAAAATAAATCACAAAAAAACGTTGAAAAAGGTACAAAAGCACAACCAGATCACTTTTTATTCACTTTTTCGTTTAACTTCTTATTTTCTTCAATCAAAACATCGATTTTATCATTCAGTTGAAGAATCAGGTTTTCTAAGTACTGAATGTCTTTCACTGTGACCAATCCAATGCGGTTTAAGGAGTGATTTACTCCACGATCCACGATCTTCTCAACCTTGTCTTTAGTATCTGTCACCGATTCACGTGCTTTCTCAGATACCTTTTCAACCGTTTGGTCAGCAATTTCAGTGGTTTTAGATTCTAACTCTTCGCCGACTTGGACCAAGGAGTCAAATAATTTATTCCCCTCTTCCTCTGCACGTGAAAAAGCACCCAAACCAGCTAACCAGATTTGCTTGGTATACTTTCTAAAATCCAAACTATTTTTACGGTGAAAATGATGCTTAGTTTTTGTTTTTTTTAGTGTTTCATCTTCTTGCGAAATATCATCTAACTCTATATCTGCTTTTTCCATTAGCACCATCTCCTGCATGATTTATGTGCAAAAACATCCAAAAAATCTTATAGATTGCACTATACTAGCAAATATTAGACTTGATCGATTTGTAAAACTGTTCTACAAAGCATCTTTATTACATTTTTATTTTTAAGTCTGAAGTTTTTGCGAGCAGGATGCTCATTTCAGGTCAGGATTTAGGTTACTACTTATGAGTGATTCTCAAAAAGAACACAATCAAACACATATGCTACTCACTATGGTAATGATTGTTCTTGAGACGATCTTTTCTCTTATTTTAAAACACGACCGCGTGGTTGCACTTCACTGTAAAAAGTTTGTTGAGCAAAATATTGCGATTAAAATAAATAGCTACCTGCCTTATTTTGACTTCTATATCACCTTTACCGCTCAAGGTGTTTTATTTGATGCCAAAGCACCTGAAAAACCGGTCGACCTAGATGTACGCACCACATTGATGGATTTAATTAAAATTTTCGTCTTTGGAAACCGTCGTAGCATTAAAACCATGCGTATTGATGGTGACATCACCTTAAAAGATGAATTCCGAGATTTAATTTTACATTTTAGTGCACCTAAAGTTCTTGCTGACTGGAAAAACTGGTTAACTGAACCAACTGATCCACAAAATGTCGTTGCATCCAAAAAACGTATTGCACCTCTTTTAGAGAAAATTGAAGAACAACGTTCTAAAATCAACACTCTACAAGTTGAAGTGAAACAATACAAAAATCGTATTCGCCGTATCGAGCAACGTCAAAAACGTATAAATGTCACATTTTTTGTGTTTTCTATACTTTTGATTAGCTTATTGGTATATAATATTTGGCTTGCATAACTACATAATATTTCAAGCAAATTAAATACGCACAATCCCTATTAAAAAAACTTGACTATTTTAGTCAGGATTCTTAAAATCGGCACATCTAGTCTAATCATGTGTATCGAATCATGCGCTTAACAACTCGCGGACGCTACGCAGTGACTGCTCTACTTGATTTAGCTTTGCAGCCAACTGAACAAACGATCACGCTTGCAGAAATTGCAGCTCGTCAAACTATCTCTGTTGCTTATCTTGAACAGTTATTTGCGAAATTAAAGCGCCACGGCTTAGTTTCTAGTATTCGTGGTGCCAACGGTGGTTACCACTTAGCTCGTCGCGCTGATGAAATTACAGTATTAGCAGTTATTGAAGCTGTAAACGAAACAGTTGATGCCACTCGCTGTGACCATAAAGGCAACTGCCAAAATGGCGCAATGTGCTTAACTCACGATTTATGGCAAGAACTCTCCCATCACATTGCCGACTATCTCGCTAAAATCACTCTTGCTGACCTTGTAGCACGTGACAACGTTCAAAAAGTTGCCATTCGCCAAAACACAGCACCTTCAGATTCAGCCCTTTTATCGGTAACAGGTATTTGACATGAAACGTCCAATTTATCTTGATTATGCAGCAACAACTCCTGTAGACCCGCAAGTCGCTGAACGCATGATGGAATGCCTGACATTTGACGGCACATTTGGCAACCCAGCATCTCGCTCTCATGCTTACGGCTGGCAGGCAGAAGAAAAAGTAGAATATGCACGTGAACAAGTTGCAAACTTGATCAAAGCAGATCCACGCGAAATCGTTTGGACCTCTGGTGCAACTGAATCAGATAACTTAGCTCTTAAAGGCGTAGCACAATTCTATGCCTCTAAAGGCAAGCACATTATTACAAGTAAAATTGAACACAAAGCTATTTTAGACACTTGCCGTGAGCTTGAGTCTGAAGGTTTTGAAATCACTTACCTTGAGCCACTTCCAAACACTGGCTTAATTACCCCTGAAATGGTTGAAGCAGCTATTCGTCCAGACACTATTCTTGTTTCACTTATGATGGTAAACAACGAAATTGGTTCTGTGACTGATGTTGCGGCAATTGGTGAAATTACTCGTGCACACAAGATCTTCTTCCATGTCGATGCGGCGCAAGCTGCAGGTAAAGTTGAAATTGACCTTTCAACTATGAAAGTTGACCTTATGAGCTTCTCTGCTCATAAAATTTATGGCCCTAAAGGTATTGGCGCACTCTATGTACGTCGTACTCCACGTGTTCGTTTAAAAGCGCAAATGCATGGTGGTGGTCATGAACGCGGTATGCGTTCTGGTACACTTGCAACACACCAAATCGTTGGTATGGGTGAAGCATTTGAACTTGCAGGTAAAAACTTAGCTTCTGAACAAGCACGCATTCGCGTACTTCGTGACAAGCTTTGGAATGGCTTACAAGACTTAGAACAAATTTTCTTAAACGGCCACCCAACACAAAACGTTGCGAACTACTTAAACGTAAGTTTCAACTTTGTTGAAGGTGAATCGTTAATGATGTCGTTGAAAGACGCTGCTGTATCTTCGGGTTCAGCTTGTACTTCAGCAACATTAGAACCTTCTTATGTATTACGTGCACTAGGTTTGTCTGACGAACTTGCGCACAGTTCAATTCGTTTCAGTTTTGGTAAATACACCACTGAAGCAGACATTGACCATGTACTTACAGTGACGCGTTCTGCAGTGGAGAAACTTCGTGAACTTTCTCCACTTTGGGACATGTACAAAGACGGTATCGACCTTTCTACAGTTGAGTGGGCTGAGCACTAATTTTTCCCATTGAAGTCATTCACATACTGGATGGCTTCATTGAAAAATCAAGTTTTGACCCCATATTTAATATTAACGCTGACCCCGAGGTTTGGAGACGCATCATGGCTTATAGCGAAAAAGTAATTGACCATTACGAAAACCCTCGTAATGTAGGTGTATTAGACAAAAATGCTGAAAACGTAGGTACAGGTATGGTCGGAGCACCTGCATGTGGCGACGTTATGCGTTTACAGATTCAAGTAGATGACAACGGTGTGATTGAAGAAGCACGTTTCAAAACTTATGGTTGTGGTTCTGCTATTGCATCAAGCTCTTTAGTGACTGAATGGCTAAAAGGCAAAACTTTAGATCAAGCTCAAGCGATCAAAAACATTGATATCGCAACTGAACTTGCGCTTCCTCCAGTAAAAGTACACTGTTCTGTACTGGCTGAAGATGCTATTAAAGCTGCTGTTGAAGACTACCGCAGCAAAAAATCTAAAGCTTAATTGCTTCGCATTTTAAAGAAAGATTAGGGAGTTTTCATGATCAACTTAACTGAAAATGCTGCAACTCATATCAGCAATTATTTAAAAAATCGCGGTAAGGGTGAAGGTATTCGCGTTGGCGTGAAAACTTCAGGCTGTTCTGGTTTGGCTTATGTGCTTGAATTTGTCGATTCAATTGATGCACATGACACCACCTTTGAGCAGTTTGGGGTGAAAGTATTTGTAGACCCAAAAAGCTTGGTTTATCTCGATGGTATGGAGATGGACTACGTGAAAAATGGTTTAAACGAAGGCTTTGAGTTTAATAACCCAAACAAAAAAGGCGAATGTGGCTGTGGTGAATCTTTCACCGTATAACAGTTCATTAACTTGCTTTTCAACATTAAAACAGTGTGTATCACACTGTTTTAATTGCATTTACATAGAGTGTTTTTGCTTTCGCAATGACCCCCAATTTAGCGCGGAATCCCTCTCCTATGAATCATTTTGAGTTGTTTAACCTCCCAGTAGCACTCGATATTGATTTAGCAACCTTAAAATCAGAATTTTTAAAGTTGCAGCAACAATATCACCCAGATAAAGCTCTCGATAAAGATCAAGCCCTCATAAAATCAAGTGAGATCAATCAAGCATTTAAAGTTTTATCTCAGGTTGATAGCCGTGCAGGATATTTATTAGGATTAAAAAAACAAGATTATCATCTTGATCAATCCATCAATGATTTTGAATTTCTCCAGTCTGCCTTAGAAATCCGTGAACAACTTGATGAAGCACGTTCAGCAGATGAATTACAATCACTCAAATTAGACGTTCAACAATGGATTGATGGTTTAGTCCGCGAATTCAAGATTGATTTTGAAGAGGAAGATTGGGCTGAGGCACGTGATGATGTCCGCAAACTTCGCTTCTTTGTAAAAGTCATGCATGACATTGATAAAGCTGAAGATCGTTTTGAAGATGACGATAGCTTTGATTTAGATGATGAATTTTAACTTATTTTTAATTTTTGACGCTCAAAGGATGTAACACATGGCTCTCTTGCAAATTGCAGAACCTGGACAATCAAGTGCGCCACATGAACACCGTATTGCCATTGGTATCGACTTAGGTACAACTCACTCTCTAGTTGCAACCGTACTTTCAGGCAAGGCAAAAGTTTTGCATGATGAACAAGGTCGTGTCTTACTTCCATCGATCGCGCATTATGGTGTAAACCAAATCCAATATGGCGACGAAGCAAAACCATTTTTGACCGCTGATCCTAAAAACACCATCGTTTCAGTCAAACGTTTTATGGGACGCTCTAAAGCCGACATTAAGTTTCAACACCCCTACACCTTAGTGGGTGAAGATAATCAAATGCCTGCTTTTGAAACCGCTCAGGGCCGCAAAACCCCTGTCGAAGTGTCCGCTGAAATCTTAAAGCAACTGAAAGATCGTGCTGAAGCAAGCTTAAAAAATGAAGTCAATGGTGCAGTGATTACTGTTCCTGCATACTTCGATGAGGCTCAGCGTCAAGCAACACGCGATGCCGCACAACTTGCGGGTTTAAATGTACTACGACTTTTAAATGAGCCTACTGCTGCTGCGGTTGCGTATGGTCTTGACCAAGAAACCAATCTTGCGCATGATCACAACTATGTGATTTATGACTTAGGTGGCGGTACCTTTGACGTTTCAATTTTACGCTTTTCACAAGGCGTCTTTGAAGTGTTAGCAACGGGTGGTCATACCGCATTAGGCGGTGACGACCTTGACCGTTTAATCGTAAAATGGGCAAAAAAAGAACTTAATATTGAACAGTTTAATGACACTGAATATGCACACGTTTTAGTTGCTGCACGTAAAGCCAAAGAAGCTTTAACCGATGCAGAAAGTGTTCATTTACAAGTTCTAGAGCACAGCTTAACGCTTGATCGTGCGATATTTGAGAGCATTATCAAAGTTGCTTTAGATAAAACAATTAGTGTGTGCAAACGCGTCCTCCGCGATGCCAAACTTGAACTCAACGACATTCAAAACGTGGTTTTGGTAGGTGGCTCAACTCGCTCTTATGCTGTACAAAACGCTGTACGCGATGTATTTGCTCAAGAGCCATTGTGTACCATCAACCCAGACGAAGTTGTTGCTATTGGTGCATCAATTACAGCCAATCAGCTGATTGGAAACACAGCCGATGGTGCATTACTGCTTGATGTAACTCCGCTCTCGCTAGGACTAGAAACCATGGGCGGCTTGGTTGAGCGTCTTATTTCACGTAATACAGCAATTCCAGTCGCACGTCGTCAAGAGTTCACCACCTACCAAGATGGCCAAACAGCGATGCTGATTCATGTGGTTCAAGGTGAGCGTGATTTGGTTGAGCATTGCCGTAGCTTAGGTCGTTTTGTCCTTCGCGGTATTCCACCAATGACTGCGGGGCAAGCGCGTATTGAAGTGACCTTCCAAGTGGATGCCGATGGCCTACTGACGGTTTCAGCTAAAGAAACAACCTCTGGCGTACATGCACAAATTGACATCAAACCATCATATGGTTTGGCTGATAGTGACATGGAACGCTTACTGCTTGATGGTTACAAGTTTGCTGAAGAAGATAAAAATCTTCGTCACTTACAAGAAACCAAAGTTGAAGCAAAACGCGAACTCGAAGCTTTAGAGCAAGCCCTAAAAGTGGATGCTCACCTGCTCACGAATGAACAACAAGTTGCATTAAATGCGGCCAAAACTTCATTAGAAGCAACACTTGAAACAACAGAAATCAAAGCAATTGAATCTGCTGTTGAACAGCTTAAAATACACAGTGATGCTTTTGCAGCAGCACGTATGAATCAGCATATCGATGCAGCGCTGAAAGGCACAAAACTCGACGACTGGTCAAACTCAAACTAATTTATAGGTAAAGACTATGCCACGTATTAAAGTTCTCCCACATGCGCAAATCTGCCCAGAAGGTGCTGAGTTTGAAGTTGAACAGAATGCGAATCTTTGTGAAAGCTTACTGAAAAATGGAATCAAGATTGAACATGCGTGCGATATGTCCGCTGCATGTACAACCTGTCACGTTGTAGTACGTAAAGGCTTTGACAGCTTAGAAGAAATGAATGATGTTGAAGCAGACCTCCTAGATCGTGCTTGGGGCTTAGAACCTGACTCTCGCTTGTCTTGCCAAGTGAAGTTAGTGGATGAAGACTTAGAAGTTGAAATTCCTAAATACACGATTAACCACGCGTCTGAAAATCACTAATTTTCAAAGCGTAAAAAAGCCACTCATTGTAGTGGCTTTTTTACGACTCTTACTTTTGTATCTCACACCATCAAGTTAATGATATTCATTTTTCTGAACAGACTCTATTACTTCATCTTCAAGATTGAGTTTGACGATACCTTGTGAGTTGGTCATCTTTTGTTGGGTTTGAATGCGTTGAATCATTTTTTCCAAGACTTGAATCAACTGCGGATATTCAAAATTCTGCACTTCATCTAAGTTAAGCAGTAAATGAAACCCTTTATATTCATAATCAAACCAGCGCTGATAGTCTGATTTTTGCGAGGTATATTTTTCAACGACTTGCCACGTCTTCACAGCACCTTTAATCCCCTTAAGGAAAATTGGTGCTTTCGGCGCACAAAGATAATCATTTTTTACTAAATTATGTGTATCGTCCGAAATTAAGATTTCATCCACTTGTGCTGCACTTTGTAAACGTGCAGCAAGGTTTGCATCACGACCAACAATGGTATAAGCCATACGGTGCGATGCACCATAGTTCCCTACGTGGCAATACCCTGTAGAAATCCCCATACGAATATGCAATGGCGGATAACCCATTTTCACCCAACGCTCGCGTAGGATTTTCATTTGCTGGCGCATCGCCATAGCCATTTCCAAACAGTTTTGAGCATCACGCTCCACACCTTCGGAATTAGGGTCACCAAAGAACACTAAAATTGCATCGCCCATGAATTTATCGACAGTACCTTCATATTGCTTGGCAATCTCGGTCATGTGTTTTAAATAATCATTGAGCAGGAATGCTAAATCATCTGGAATTAAGCTTTCAGAAAGCTCTGTAAAACCCTGAATATCCGAAAAGAAAACTGTTAGTTTTTTACGCTTGTATTCAATTTTAGCTTCTGACTCCCCCTTCATAATCGATTGCCACAACTGAACAGGTGCATAGCGACTCAGTTGATTGGCAAACTCCATGTAACGGTTCATCTGATCGAAATAGTGATTTTTGCGGCGGTAAATGTCTTGCATTTGGTTACGCTGATAATAACTACCGACGCCAAAATAAGTGGTGAGGCACAAAAAGCCCAATACGATCAGCTCAGTACTGGTAGCCTCAAAATATTCACCAAAACCAAAGACAAAAATAATTGAGATATAAAAGACAACCACCCCAATCAGGCTGGCCAAAGACACCATCAAAAAAGAAATTTTATTGCTAATAGCCGTGTAAAGCATAGCAAAAATGGTTAAAAATGTGAGTACGATACTGAGATGTACAGCGGCTAAAATGATCGCTGTAATGACAATATCAATCACAAACATCACACCGCGTCGCATCGTATTATTGAAGCGATAACCTAACCACCTTGAAAATGGCGGTGTGATCAATAACACAATGAGCAACAGCAGCGGCACATAAATCTGATATTGCGTATCTGCCATCGTATAATGATAGACGATGGTTATTAAAGACAGCATGCCATATCCCATCACACGATGGAAATACTCAAATTGTTTGGGCTCTTTAGATAACCAATCGTCTAATGGCACTGCTCGTTCCCCACTATGCGCACGATCAAATCATCCCTGATTTGATTTCTCACGTGTATTAGTCCATACGCCAATCGAATGGCATATCACCTTGACCACGTAGTGCAAGCATTAAAGTTTGACGCATATGCGCAAGCACTTCATTGCTATAAGGAACAGCGGGTGTACCCCAAACTGGTTTTGGCCATGCGACGTCGTTTTGATAACGTACAACATGGTGAAAATGGAGCTGCGGAACCATGTTACCTAAAGCAGCAACATTCATTTTGTCAGCACGGAATACACGAGCCAATTGGCTTGATAACCAGCTTGACTCACGTAAAAACTGTTCTTGGTCGGCTTGACTGAGTTCATATAACTCAGTGATGCCTGGCACGCGTGGAATTAAAATTAGCCACGGGAATTGCATATCATTCATTAAGCGACATGTTGAAAGTGGAAAGTCGCCTACAAAAAACGTATCTTGAGCAAGTTGTGGATGCAAACTAAACATATCTTTATAAATGATGCAAATTAGAATAATGGCTAATACTATCACATCCAATCAGAGGTGAATATTGCAAGCAATGTGTTTCAACACAAATAAACTACGTTTTACTTTGAACTACATCACATTTATTACTTTAATAAATTTCATCAAAAAATCAAGTCTTTCTTTTTATAGCGCAAGTCCGCAAGAAAGACCTGATATCTGTATGAAATCACAGCAAATTAAAGCTAAATTTTAATGCAATTCTTTCAACAAACTTTCCAATAAGTCATTGATAAATTGAATCCGTTTTTCATATTCCTCTAGCATCACCATGACTTTTAAGCGCTGACCACCCTCCATCCTAAAAAAGGTCGGGTGTTTTTGCATCATCTGAATAATACTAATCGCCTGAACAGGAGTATCTGGTGAAAATTCAATCGCACCACCATTGGCAGCAATATCCACTTTGGTAATACCCAGTGTTTCCGCTTTCAAACGCATCTGATGCACAGCAAAAAGCTGTTTCACAGGTTGTGGTGGTATCCCAAAACGGTCAATCAACTCCATACGAATGTTATCGAGTTTTTCTTGACTGTCCGTATTACTAATGCGCTTATAGAACAATAAACGCTGATGGACATCTCCCAGATATTCATCTGGAATCAAAGCTGGCATATGTAAATTGATTTCTGCGGTCAGTGAGAGTGGCGCATCGAAGTTCGGGGTTTTGCCTTTTTGAATGGCTTTGGTCGCCTTTTCAAGCATCTCCATATACAAGCTATAACCAATGGCTTGCATGGAACCACTTTGTTGCTCGCCGAGTAGCTCTCCCGCTCCGCGAATTTCTAAATCTTCCGTCGCTAACATAAAACCCGCACCTAATGTCGATGCCCGCTGAATCGCATCTAGACGTTTTTCAGCATCGCCTTTCAACCCTTTGATGGATGGCACCAACAGATAGGCATAAGCTTGGTGATGCGAGCGCCCTACACGCCCACGTAGTTGATGCAACTGCGCCAAACCCAGCTTATCTGCCCGTTCAATTAAAATGGTATTGGCATTCGGAACGTCAATCCCTGTTTCAATAATGGTTGAACAAACCAGCACGTTATATTCTTTATGGTAGAACTGCTGCATGACTTGTTCTAACTCGCGTTCACGCATTTGACCATGTGCAACAGCCACACGTGCCTCAGGGACCAATTCTCGAAGAGTCTCCGCTGCACGTTCGATGGTTTCGACTTCATTATGTAGAAAATAAACTTGGCCACCACGCAGTAACTCACGCAAGATGGCTTCCTTAACTGAATCACCCGTATGTTCTTGCACAAAAGTTTTTACCGCTAAACGTCGTGCAGGTGGTGTGGCAATAATCGATAAATCACGCATGCCACTAAAGGCCATATTTAAAGTCCGTGGAATTGGAGTTGCAGTCAGAGTCAACATGTCCACATCTGCACGCATCGCTTTAATCCGCTCTTTATCACGTACACCAAAGCGGTGTTCTTCATCCACAATCATCAAGCCTAAGTCTTTAAACTGGACACCTTCTTGTAGAATTTTATGCGTACCAATCACGATGTCGACTTTGCCCTCAGCTAAATCCTCAATCGTTTTCGTATGTGATTTACTGCTGCCAAAACGTGATAAAACTTCGATACGAATAGGCCAGTCTGCAAAACGGTCTTTAAAAGACTCATAATGCTGTTGAGCCAGCAACGTCGTCGGCACCAAAACAGCCACCTGTTTATTGTTCTGTACCGCTAAAAATGCTGCGCGCATCGCAACTTCGGTTTTGCCAAAACCCACATCGCCACAAACCAAGCGATCCATGGGTTTAGCCAATTGCATATCATACAAAGTCGCCTCAATCGCATTGGCTTGGTCGAGTGTTTCCTCATAGGCAAAGCCACTGGCAAACTGCATATATTGACCTTGATCTAACTCAAAACCAAAACCTGGTTTGGCTTGACGACGAGCTTGGATATGCAATAACTCCGCTGCTACATCATGGATTTGCTCCAACACTTTGCGCTTTGCTTTGCTCCAAGCATCAGTACCCAGCTTATGCAAGGGTGCCAAGTCTGGATCACCGCCACTATAACGACTGATCAAATGTAAATTGGTGACGGGAACATAAACTTTGGCAGCATCGGCATAATCGAGCTGCAAGAACTCATAGTCTTGAGCATCAATGCTTAAAGTAACTAAGCCCGCATAACGCCCTACACCATAGTCGATATGCACCACCGGCGCACCCATGCTCAGTTCAGCCAAACTGCGGATGAGAAACTCTTCCGAAACCTCTTGCTGACGTTTACGACGACGCTGTACAACGCGATGCTCATACAACTGATTTTCAGAAATGATGCTAATGCTGTCTTTTAATACCAAGCCACGCTCTAAGGGCGCACTGGTAATTGCAATGGCATGCAAGGATTTTTGAAATTCCGCAAAATTCTCGACATTAGAAATATCTCCCAATGTTGCACGCAAGGCATCTTTTAAAGTTTCACGACGCCCCGCGCTTTCAGCAACCAGTAATACTGGATGGTTAGCAGCATCAATATACTGTTTAACCGCATGAAAGGGCTTTTCATGCTTAGGATCGACCGCTAAACGTGGCGGAAGCTCAGTGTTTAAATTGATCACACCTGCTTTTAAATCAAAAGCCTCGACTGAAGCGATAATGCGGGGAAAGGTATTGAGCTGTTCTAAAACTTGATTGGTCGAAATAAAAAGATGGTTAGGGGCTAAAATTGGCTGGTCAACATTATGGCGACGGTCTTCATAACGTCGATCGATTTCTTTCCAAAAACTATCTAAACCATCATCAACCTGCTTATCTGTAATGACAATGGAATGACTTGGTAAATACGAAAGCAGTGTACTTTGGGTTTCCATCTGCGCTGCACTGAAAAATAGTGGGAAATAGAACTCAATCCCTGGCGATGCAATTCCTTCTAACACATCCTGATAAATTGGATTTTTCTTTGGATTTGCCGTCGGAAACATTTCTGCATAGCGATCACGAAAGATGCTGCGTGCCTCTTTCAGCGGAAACTCTTTAGCCGGTAATACGGAAAATTGTTTTAAGTTTTGCGTAGTACGCTGCGTCTCAGGATCAAAAAATTTAAGGGTTTCAATTTCATCATCAAATAAATCTATGCGAATTGGTGCAGCTTGACCTGAGGCATAGATATCCATAATGCTACCCCGAACCGCAAATTCACCATGGTCATATACTGTGTCGACCAAATGATAGCCTGCTTGAATTAAACGCTTCTTTTGCTGTTCCAACTCAAACTTTTGACCAACATGAATATCAAAGTGTTCTCCCAACACCCACGACGTCGGCGCTACACGCTGCGCCAAGGTCGAAGCCGAAATCAGTAAGACGCCTGTTTGCGGCATATTGGATAAAATTGCGAGACGCTCAGACACAATATCCTGATGAGGAGATAAACGATCATAAGGCAGAATTTCCCAGTCTGGAAAAATGGTCGGTCGAATACCGTAAAATTCAAATTCACTTTCGAGTTGTGCTAAGTGTTGATTATTTTTTGCCACAACTACAAAAAGCTTTTTATTTTGTGTGCTTAACGTTTGAATGAATAATGCAGCTGAAGAGCCGAGCAAATTTCCCAGCCAACGTTTTTCGCCTGCTTTTAGTTGTTGCACATTCAGTTGGGAGATTTCTTCTTGGAACATGGACATGGCTTTAGCGTTTAAAAACATGCGTCATATACTAGCATGATGTCCTCTCGCTGCATGTTATTTTTCACGACAAGAACAACATCAATCTAGCGCTAAGTCCTTTTTACAACTCAAATTTATGGCTTTTAAAAGACTTATTTTTTGTCACGTATAAACTGGTAATAATAGTCATTAAGTAGCTTAATCATTCGCTTTAACTCAGTTAAGTTTTCTAGATTATTACCTAAACGTGCGACAAATCGTTCATTGGCAATTTCCAAGTCGATCTTTTCATTGATTAGCATAGCACTATAAAAAAGTGCATTAAGGTCATTAAACTGACTAATTCTACGATTTGAAAAATAGGCCAAACGTTCAGCATGTATGGCATTTAGCACAATACCTTCAATGATAAAGCCTTTTTCATCATCATATTCAATCTGATGCTGCTGCAAAAAAAGTTGTTCTGGCGCATCTTTCTTTAATTTAAATAATTGGCTTAATTTACTCAGCATAGACATCTAATCATGGTTCTTCACTCAAGCATATTGTAGTTCTAACTGCTACCTTTTGTTAGCGTGTATCGGCTAAAAAGTATAAAAGCAGCGCATTGACTACGTTTATACCTATATATAGTTATAAATGTTCTAGCGAACTTATGCTAAAGATACAACCTTAGGCGTCACCTCAGCAGCCAAGTTTCAAATGAGAAAATGTGACCTAAGGGTTATTAAGTCAACAACCCTTTCTCCAATACCACTCACTGAACTGTTTTGTTTTCCGCAATACACTGTTTACCCATTTCATCACATTTCGCATGACCTAAGATTCGATTAAACAAAGTGAGAATACCAACACTAATTAATTGCTAAACATAGCGCCACTGTAGAAAGTATTGGTCGATTGATATTTATTGACATGATCGTTTTTGAAAATAAAATCATATTTACCTTGAGGAAGTGATAGATGCTCCAATGCAAGATTGGCCAGCACTTCGTTGCTATCCATTTAATTGAAGTGCCCACTCCACCTTTATAGGCATCTATGGTTAGATGCAAGGGAAAAGCGTGTAACCAACTTTCAGATGGTTGGCCCAATTGCTCACATGCCCCCGCAATGGCCTGCACAATTTCAGGAGAAATTTTGTCAAATTTGCAGGTAATTTATACCGACTCTATTTTCACTTGTTCCAAAGCAAGCAGAAAATGCCATTGAATTCCTATTTTCTAATTAGAAATTTGAAAGTTTTCCAATGCATTCAAAGTATGAATGCCTTAACAAAATTAGTTCAATGGTGAAATATTCGTCTTTTCTACCTATTTCACGACTGTAAATACATTTCATAAATGAAACACTTTATATGTAAATATGCCTATTTTGCAGGTAATGTAATTTTTCGTAAGCAATATAAAATCATAAATTATAACTAGCCTGCTGATTTTACGAAATAAATGCTTAGAATTTCATTTACCCTATAAAAAAGAATAATAATTGACCAATAAACAACATATTTTCAACAACTTATTGTTTAATTTTAAAAAACAATTAATAATTACACAAAATATACAAAAACACCTCACAACTGTTACAGAGTGTAATTTTATTTTTATGCTTGAATCGCCGTCTCAAACAAAGCGATTAAAAAATCTCCCAAGTCGGATTTTGCCAAGGAATGCCTATGAGTCAAATTAACCCCACCCTCGTCACATTTTTAGTTTATATCATTGCCATGGTTGGCATCGGTTTGTATGCATACAAGTCTACAAACAACTTTGATGATTACATCTTAGGTGGTCGTAGTTTAGGAAGTGTGGTTACTGCACTTTCCGCAGGTGCATCAGACATGAGTGGCTGGTTACTGATGGGCTTACCGGGCGCAATTTATTTGTCTGGTTTGTCTGAAGCGTGGATTGCTGTAGGTCTGATCATTGGTGCATGGCTCAACTGGTTATTGGTTGCAGGACGTTTACGTGTACACACTGAAGTCCAAAACAACGCCCTCACCCTGCCTGATTATTTCACAGGTCGTTTCGCAGATCGTAAACGTATCTTGCGTATGATCTCAGCGATCGTTATTTTAGTATTCTTCGCGATTTACTGTGCTTCCGGCATGGTGGCTGGCTCACGTTTATTTGAAAGCATCTTTGGCTGGGACTACACCACTGCTCTTTGGATTAGCGCAATTGCAACCATCAGTTATGTATGTATCGGTGGCTTCCTTGCAATTAGCTGGACAGATACCTTCCAAGCAGGCTTAATGATTTTTGCTCTGCTGCTTACCCCAATTATGACTTATCTTGCGATTGATGGTAATGCTGCACAGTTCACAGTCCTACTTGAAACGGCTCGCCCACAAGCAATGCACATTGTCTCTGAGCTCAGTACTGTTGCCATCCTGTCATCATTGGCATGGGGCTTAGGCTATTTTGGTCAGCCACACATTTTAGTGCGCTTCATGGCTGCAGACTCTGTGAAAACAATTCCTGCTGCGCGTCGCATTGGTATGACATGGATGATTTTATGTTTAGGTGGTGCGGTAGGTGCAGGTTTTATTGCGATTGCTTACTTCCAACAACACCCTGAACTGGCGGCTGTGGTTTCTCAAAACCCAGAAACTGTGTTCATGGAACTGACTAAAATATTATTCAACCCATGGATTGCAGGCATTATTTTAGCTGCAATTTTAGCTGCGGTGATGAGTACATTAAGCTGTCAGCTACTGGTTTGTTCTACAACATTGACAGAAGACATGTACAAAGCATTCATCCGTAAAACCGCTTCTCAAAAAGAATTGGTCTGGGTGGGTCGTTTCATGGTTCTTGCAGTTGCTGTTCTTGCAATTTGTTTAGCAAGCAACCCTGACAGTAAAGTTTTAGGCCTTGTAGCTTATGCATGGGCAGGCTTTGGTGCGGCATTTGGTCCACTGATTATCTTGTCTTTGTTCTGGAAGCGCATGACTTTGAATGGTGCTATTGCAGGTATTATTGTTGGTGCGGTAACTGTAATTGTATGGAAAAATGCATTAGGACACTTAGGTCTATATGAAATTATTCCAGGCTTCATCTTCTCTTGGATCAGCATTGTAGTTGTAAGCTTAATGGGTAAAGCCCCTGAAGCAGAAGTGGTACAACGCTTTGAACAAGCAGACAGCATGTACAAACAAGCCATGGCTGAAATGAAAGAAGAATCTACACAACGTTAATTGAACGTGTAGACCAACAAAAAAGGGGCTTAAAAGCCCCTTTTTTGTATCTCATGCACTCAATTATTTCGACAATGGTTTGTACTTAAGTTGAATACGTGAGCTTTCTTTGATGACTTCCATCACGGGATAACTGCGCGTTTCTTTAACGCCCGGCAGTTGCCACAAGACTTGACCTGAGATTTTTCGGAACTCATCCATACTGGCACAGCGAATTTTCACCACAAAATCAAAGCCCCCACTAGTCATATGACATTCCACAATTTCATCATGCTGTAACACGGCATGGCGAAAATCGTCCAAGACATGTGGCGTGGTTTTATCCAAAAGTATCTCCACAAAAACTACAAAACTAGCATTCAGCATGTTTGGATTTAAGCGTGCTTCATAACTCAGAATAAAGCCTTCCTTGGTTAATTTTTGCACCCGCGCCAAAGCAGCCGTCGCTGATAAGTTCACTTCTTCGGCAAGTTTAATATTCGATATTTTTCCATCTCTTTGAAGAATATCTAATATTTTGATATCTGTTCGGTCCAAGCTAAAAATTGGGCTCGTCATCTGAATTAATCTCTAAATATCATACAAATTATAGTGAGTTATTCGGCATTCTTTCTGTAATCATAAATTAATTACTATAGATCTCTCAACACATTATTGTATGCACAGGATGTAGGCATGAATATGATGGAAAGCAATACGCATTTCAACGAAGCTCAAACTCAATTTGAATATATTACCGAATTCAAAGAAAAAAGTGAGCTTGAAGTTGAAATCAATACCGCTTGGCGACGTGCCGAAACTGACTGTGTTCAAAACTTATTAGACCACAGCAAAATCTCTGACGAGATGAATCAACGCATTCATGAACTTGCGTTTGATTTGGCTCATACTTTACGTGAACGTAAAAGCGGCAGCGGTAAAGCAGGTATTGTACAGGGTCTCTTACAAGAATTTGCACTGTCTTCTCAAGAAGGCATCGCGCTGATGTGTTTAGCTGAAGCATTGCTTCGTATTCCAGACATGGCGACACGTGACCTATTGATTAAAGACAAAATCAACCAAGGCAACTGGAAAGAGCACGTTGGTCAAAGCAACCTGATGTTTGTCAATGCGGCAGCATGGGGTCTCATGTTGACTGGCAAACTGATGGAAACACCAAAACAAAATAGCTTATCAGGCACTTTAACAGGCTTATTGGCACGTAGTGGGCGTGGCATCATCCGTAAAGCGGTTGATGTGGCTATGCGTATGATGGGCGAACAGTTTGTGACTGGTGAAACCATTGGTGAAGCATTACAACACGCTGAACGTCTTGAAGAAAAAGGCTTCCGCTATTCATACGACATGCTGGGTGAAGCGGCACTGACCGATCATGATGCTGATCGTTATATGAAAGACTATACCGATGCCATTCATGCCATTGGTCAAGCGTCAAAAGACAAAGATGTTTATGACGGCCCAGGTATTTCAATTAAATTATCTGCTCTACACCCTCGCTACCAACGCGCGCAAGTTGCACGTATGCATGAAGAGTTGTACGGCAAAGTCTTTACTCTTGCTAAATTAGCACGCGGCTACAACATCGGCTTAAATATCGATGCAGAAGAATCTGAACGTTTAGAAATTTCTTTAGAAATGCTTGAACGCCTATGCTTTGAACCAGAACTCAAAGACTGGAAAGGCATTGGTTTCGTTATCCAAGCATATCAAAAACGTTGTTTCTACGTGGTTGACTACATCGTAGACTTGGCTAAACGTAGCGAAAAACGCTTAATGATCCGTTTAGTGAAAGGCGCGTACTGGGACAGCGAAATCAAGAAAGCGCAAATTGAAGGGATGACTGACTACCCTGTATTTACTCGTAAAGTACATACAGACTTGTCGTATATCGCATGTGCAAAAAAATTATTGGCTGCACCAGAACAAATCTACCCACAGTTTGCAACACATAATGCGCAAACCTTGGCGACCATTTATGAAATGGCCAACCCAGAAAAATACTACGTGGGTCAGTATGAGTTCCAATGCTTACACGGCATGGGCGAGCCACTGTATGAACAAGTAGTTGGTGAAAAGCAAGATAAAAAGCTGGGTGTACCGTGCCGTATTTATGCGCCTGTTGGTAACCATGAAACACTATTGGCTTATCTTGTACGTCGTTTACTTGAAAATGGTGCAAACACTTCTTTTGTCAACCGTATTGCAGACAAGTCACTCGCAATTGATGATTTGATTGAAAACCCAACTCAAACCATTTTAAGCAGTGCAAAACGTGAAAATATCGTGGGTCAAAAGCACCTTTCGATTCCACTTCCTGCTGAGCTTTATGGGCAGCTGCGTGCAAACTCTAAAGGTTTAGACCTTGCAAATGACTCTGCATTAGTTCAGCTGAACCAAACAGCTCAACAGTTTGCTAAGCACCAATGGTCTGCTGCACCAATGGGTGAGCACATTCAGACCAATGACGCCGTTGCTCCACAAAGCATTATCAACCCAGCACGTCACTCAGATGTTGTCGGTTATGTACAAGAAGCAACAACTGAACAAGTTGAGCAAGCATTAAACAATGCACAAGCTGTTCAAGACATTTGGGCACGTACGGCTAAAGACACCCGTGCAAGTTACCTACTTCGCGCTGCTGACTTAATGGAAGCTCGCTTAGAAGAACTGATTGTTTTACTTTGCCGTGAAAGTGGTAAAACGTATGCCAATGCAATTGCAGAAGTTCGTGAAGCTGTAGATTTCTTACGCTACTATGCAACGCAAATGATTGATCTAGATGCAAACGCAGAAGTTGAACCTTTAGGCACGATGCTGTGTATTAGCCCATGGAACTTCCCATTGGCCATCTTCACAGGTCAAGTCGCTGCTGCATTGGTTGCGGGTAATACCGTGATTGCTAAACCAGCTGAACAAACACCATTGATTGCAGCGCAAGCAATTCAAATCTTATGGCAAGCGGGTGTGCCTCAAGCGGCTGTACAGTTGATGCCGGGTCGCGGTGAAACTGTGGGTGCACAACTCAGTGCAGCCGAGCAAGTTCAAGGCATCATGTTCACAGGTTCTACTGAAGTTGCTAAGATTTTGCAAAAAACTGTGGCAAAACGTTTGAGCAAAACTGGTGAAAGCATTCCTCTGATTGCTGAAACAGGCGGTCAAAATGCCATGATCGTTGACTCATCAGCACTAACTGAGCAAGTTGTACTCGACGTTGTAAGTTCGGCTTATGACAGCGCAGGTCAACGTTGTTCTGCCCTTCGCGTACTATGTGTACAAGAAGACAATGCTGATGCTGTGATTCAAATGCTTAAAGGCGCAATGCAGCAACTCCAAGTGGGCAACCCATATCTACTTAAAACAGATATTGGTCCTGTAATTGATGCTGAAGCGCAAGAAAACATTCAAAAGCACATCGACAAAATGCGCCAAAAAGGTCATCGCGTACACCAGTTGATGCGTAATGATGCTCAAGACTCTGAACTAGATGCAGGCACGTTCATTACACCAACATTAATTGAACTGCCAAATCTCAATGATTTAGAGCGCGAAGTGTTTGGTCCTGTGCTGCACGTGATTCGCTTTAACCAAGGTTCACTCAAACAGTTACTTGAGCACATCAACAGCAAAGGCTATGGCCTCACTATGGGTTTACATACTCGTATTGATGAAACCATTCAAACTGTCATGACCCATGCTGAAGTAGGTAACCTCTACATCAACCGTAACATCGTGGGTGCAGTTGTCGGTGTACAACCTTTTGGTGGCGAAGGTTTATCAGGTACAGGCCCTAAAGCGGGTGGTCCAATTTATCTATATCGCCTAATGCAAAACTGTTCTGCGAAAAAGTTAAATAAACCATTTGCAACAGGTGCTGTCTTAAACCCTCAAGTCGAGTTCAGCAACTCTACATTGTTCCTTGAGTGGGCAGCTAAAACCTTCCCAGCTGTAAAATTGGCAAAAATTGAGAACTTCTGTTCAGGCCATCATTACGAGCTGCAAGGTCCAACAGGTGAAAGCAACCAATACATGGTAATTCCGCGTCATGCAGTCTTGTCATTAGCAGAACAAGAAGCGGATCAACTACAACAGTTGAATGCGATTTTTGCAGTTGGTAGCCGTCCAGCAGTACTCGCAGATAACAGCTTTGTGTTAAAACACATGCCAAGTATGCCTAAAGCATTGGCTCAAGCGTTCCATGTCATCAAAGACATCAAAACTGATGCTTTTGATGCAGTATTACATCATGGTACAACGGCGCAGCTTTTAGCTCTGCAACAGCAGATTGCTGAGCGTCAAGGTGCGATTGTAGGCATTACTCACCTTAGCCCATCACAAACAGCCATTCCTTTGGAACGTTTTGTGATTGAGCGTGCTATTAGTGTTAACACTGCAGCTGCTGGTGGTAATGCAAGTCTCATGACTTTGAACTAAGCCCAATTTAAACCTGTAGTCCTCATTGGGACTGCAGGTTTATTACTGTGTTTCCTCTATTGCCAAGTCAACATCTCCTGGTCTGTTTACTTGGCATTTTTTATGCGACTCGGTTTGACTTAATCTGCTCGAAAATTTCCGATATAGCAAAGTATCAAACCATCTGTAACATGAATAAACCCCACGCTTTTGCTGAATATCTTTAGGCTAATTCAGCAAACTTTGTTACCATCTCTTTTTTCAATATGTTTGCGATTTTTACTGCATATGACTTCTTCTTATCAACAACAACTTGACGCCAAAATTGAACGAATTACAGCTCAATTTGCTGAATTCACTCCACCTTCGCTTGAAGTTTTTCATTCTCCTGAAAAACACTTTCGCATGCGTGCAGAATTCCGTATTTGGCATACCGAAGATGATATGTTTTATGCCATGTTTGAACGCGATGAAGACAACCAGAAAAAAGTCATTCGTATTGATGACTTCCCAATCGCTGATGCCAGTATTAATCAGCTCATGCCTGTTTTATTGGCAGAATTAAAAAGCAATGATCTCCTCTCAAAACGCTTATTTGAAGTGCATTTTTTAGCAACCTTAAAAGGTGAAATGCTGGTTTCGCTGATTTATCGCTGCCCACTCGATGAACAATGGCAGGTTTTAGCCAAACAACTTTCAGAAAAATTAAATATTAAGTTGATTGGTCGTAGCCGTGGTCAAAAAGTGGTACTCACCGATGAATTTGTGGTGGAAGAACTACAAGTTTTTGAGCGTAAATATCAGTACAAACAAATTGAAAGCAGCTTTACGCAGCCCAATGCGCAAGTCTGCCAAAAAATGCTCGAATGGGCCTGCAATGCTGCACAGCATTCAAATAAAGATTTATTAGAACTTTACTGTGGCAATGGTAACTTCACCCTACCGCTTTCCACCCGCTTCAACCGTGTTTTAGCCACTGAACTGGCTAAGTCTTCAGTGTATGCAGCACAGTGGAATATCGAACAAAACCACATCGATAATATTCAAGTCGCGCGTTTATCGGCAGAAGACTTCACGCAAGCCTATAACGGCGAACGCGAATTCCGCCGCTTACAAGAAGCAAATATCGAGATGAGCAGCTATGAGTTCGATACGGTGTTTGTTGACCCACCGCGTGCAGGTATTGATGATGAAACCTTGAAATTGATTCAGCGTTTTGAACGAATCATCTATATTTCGTGTAATCCGGACACCTTGCATGACAACTTAAAAACACTTAGCCAAACCCATAAAATTTCACAGTTTGCGCTGTTTGACCAATTCCCCTATACCCACCATGTCGAGTCTGGGGTTCTACTAGAAAAAATTTAAACAATTTGTTGCAACTTAAACCGTATAAACAAAGAAGCTCAAATGAGCTTCTTTTTTAAATTTCATGAAAAAAGATAAGCTTATATAAAATGCAAGTATTTCAACTGTCATAATAACGTTAATACCTTGCGCTATAATCGGAATTTTTCGACATCGATCGCTGCTTTTATCTCTCATGCTGACTTGCATTATTTTACAGATTGGTTATATTTCACCCTATGTTAGGTTGTAAATGAAGTCTATATGAGTTTTTGGCAAAAGCTGTTTTCGAATGAACAGCAAAACGAGCATAAAAATCAAATTGCTTGTGTTGAAAATGACTGCTCTTGTAAAACCAATGAACAGCTCATCGAAAAGCTTAAAACAGCGACCGATGAAGACGTGATTGTTGGGATTAAAAAAGTATTAGCTTCTCGTGGCTATGGCCGTAAGGAGTTAAATGAACTTCAGCATCGACCTCTACAGTAGTAGAGTCACTGAATATTCATCAAAAAGGCACTTAGATTGATCTAAGTGCCTTTTTTAATGGCTGCACATCACTCTGCCTATAAAAAACCAAGGTATATGAAGCACAGCACACTGTGTACGTTTAAATATTATACAAAGCCTTAAATTTTTGTTACCTTACAGGCTCAATATAAAAATCAATAATGTTTGAAAATTAAAGGTTTAAGCAATGAAAAAATTACTTATGGTCAGCACATGTATCACACTTTTATCTTTAACAGCATGTAGCAAAATGCCGAAAGCTTGTGTTGAGTCTTGGGAAAAAATGGAAAAACTTGCCGCGCAGATGGGTCTACCTGAAGAACAACTCAAAGAACAAAAAAAGAAATTTGAAAAAGACGTGAAAGCGATGAACACTGAAGAAGCAACACGTATGTGCAGTACCCAAAACTCACTTTTAGGCCTAGTGGATCAATAAACATCGCTTCTAAAAAAAGGATGCTTGCATCCTTTTTAATGCGATCAGAAAAGCTAGATACTCCTTTCCAATCGGTCTCTTTTATTTTTTATCATCGTAAACTCAAATAACCGAAACCCACTAAACAGTCGATTATTCCCAGCAGAAGCTTTAAAATACAGATAAAAGACAACTGTAATGAATTAGCACGTATTAGGCATGCAACAACAAAAAGTCCACTACCCCTTGGGGGCTCATCTTATAGTCAAACATTTTGGCTATACGCATCACGGCATATATGCTGGGCGTGGACGTGTGATCCATTATTCAGGTTTTGCACATCTTTTTAAAAAGCACCCGATTGAAATCACTTCCATCGAGAACTTTAGCCATGGACGCAAAATTACAGTCAATCAGTACCAAGATCCCAAATATAAAGGCCGTAAAGTGGTTCGCCGTATGCGCTCACGCATGCATGAAAACAACTACCATCTTATTATTAATAACTGTGAACACTTATGCACGTGGGCCATTACAGGCGTTGAAAGTAGCCCCCAAGTCATCAAAATGATGAACCGACTTACCACCATTGGCTATGTCAGCTCTATGATGAGTTTCATGAACAGCCTAATGTTAACGCTCACCACCACCTGTTTTGCCTTGGTGCTTTATATCAAAAAGAAATTACGTGATAAGGCCAAACAGCAGCTCGGCAACTATTTTGAGTTTAAAGAAGAGCGCTCTAAAAAAGATCACTGATGTGAACGCAGTTCAAAAGGTGGAAATTTATCTTCAACCAAGTTGAGCTGGATATCGTATTCAAGCCATGCCTTGGCACCATCTAGCACTGTAGTAAAGCCACCTGTTGCATCCATCACATAATGAATCAGCTCATTACCCTGTAACTCAATATCATAGTTTCGAATGATCACATAGGTATTCATGCTGTCGATTTTTTCAAATACAAAATCTACTTTAGTTTTAGGCGTGCCCCATTCGATGCAGATCAACTCATTTTCAACGACTTGTAGGACATGAGTCGAATGTGTAATTTGGTATTTATCCCATGTCCAATCGACCATTGCACCTTTTTCTAAATAGCCCGAAGACTGACTAAACCAAAACTTGGTGGTTATGAGTGGATCAACAAAAGCATTAAACACAATATTGACAGAACGCCGAATCAACATCTGAGTTTCGATCACGGTAGTCATTGTTATATTCCTATCACTTTTAAACAGTGATAGCACATCTCAACAAACCAATCATATCGAAAATTTGTTATGGCTCAGGCAATCTGCTGATTTTCTGTTATGGATTTGTTCACTGCTTTAACTTAAATTGGCTCTATGCGCACTCACTGGTTCTGGCAAGGACTCATTTAAAGAACTCAGCATTTCACGCTCTATGCCTCGTACAATAGCATCTAAAGGCAAGTCATTTTCCTGAAGCCCGAAGGGTTCTTCTAATTCTGCACTCAATGCATCTAAACCCAATAAGAGATAGGCAATTAAGGCCACGATCACAGGCGACCAAAAACCAAGACTGGAACTTAAACTAAAAGGTAAAATGAGACAGAAAGAGTACACGGCACGGTGTAACAAAACCGAATAAGAAAATGGCAACGGCGTAGATGAAATACGGTCACAACCAGCGTGAATATCGCCCATTGCCACTGTATGCTTGGTCAACATACTGTAAATAATATCGCTAATCTCACCACGCTTATACAACACCGCCAGATCTTTCTGCGTAAGCTCTAATAGATATTGCGGTGGATTAATATGCGTAGCCAATACCTCCCACTGCTCTACTGTCAGTTGTACTTTGGCTTGATAGTGGTCATAGGTATGACTTTGCTGCCGTAAACGATCTCGAAGCAAATGACTAAATAACATCACGCGATACATCAAAACTGTACGCTCTGCATCATTTAAGACATAACTATCACGGATTATATGCCGTGCGTTGGCAATCATTGCGCCCCATAGCTTACGCCCTTCCCACCAGCGGTCATAACACGCTGTATTTCGAAAGCTTAAGAAAATCGAAAGAATCACACCAAATACAGTAAAACCAATGACAGGCACTGCAGGAGCAGTCACGTAATGTTGAGTCGCTAGATAAACCAACAGTGTTGAAATTAAAACACCGACCATCAGTGCCGGAAACACTTTCGGTAAAATGGTGCCGCGCCAAGCAAAGAGTAATGCAAAGCTATTGGTTTTATCTCGAACGATCACAGTGTATTCCTATTGGTTTCGCTACGAAAAGGCTCAACCGAAGTTGAGCCTTATATCTATATCCACATCAAGCAAACAGCGCTTATTTAGGCTTAAAACTGTCTTTTAAGTCTAAAATACGGTTAAACACAGGTTTCTCTGCTGTATGGTCGTATTGATCTGCAACAAAATAACCTTCACGCTCAAATTGGAAACGGTCTTCAGGCTGTGCTTGCGCCAATGCAGGCTCAATCACTGCTTGTACAATTTTCAAAGAATCAGGGTTCAAGTTCGCTAAGAAATCATCACCCACTTCAGGGTCTGACTCTGTAAACAGACGATCATAAATACGCACTTCAGCAGGAATGCCTTTAGTCGCAGATACCCAGTGAATCACCCCTTTAACTTTACGACCTTCTGGATTTTTGCCCAAGGTTTCAGGGTCGATTGAACACTTCAACTCAACCACTTCACCGTTTTCGTCTTTAATTACTTCATCACACTTAATGACATAAGCATGACGCAAGCGCACTTCACCACCCGGAATTAAACGCTTGAAGCCTTTTGGTGGTTCTTCTTCAAAGTCTTTACGGTCAATGTAAATTTCAGAGGTTAACGGAATTACACGTTCACCCATGTCGACATTTGGATGACGTGAATGGGTTAAATCCATATCGTTAGGCAAGTTGGTGAGCGTAACTTTAAGTGGGTTCAACACCGCCATACCGCGCGCCGCAACATTTTCTAAAGACTGACGGATGCAATATTCAAGCATTGCAACATCAACAATACCATCTGACTTCGACACACCAACACGCTTACAGAAGTCACGTAGACCTTCTGGGGTAAAACCACGACGGCGCATACCTACAACAGTTGGCATACGCGGGTCATCCCACCCATTCACATAACCACCTTCAACCAACTTACGTAATTTACGTTTAGAGGTAATGGTATAGTCGATATTTAAACGGCTAGACTCATACTGACGTGGTACTGCTTCCGAGTGAACTTTCTCAACCACCCAGTCATAAAACGGACGGTGGTCTTGGAATTCCAAAGTACACAGTGAGTGAGTAATGCCTTCAATTGCATCGGATAATGGATGCGCATAGTCGTACATTGGGTACATTTTCCATTTATCACCTGTTTGGTGATGCTCTGAATGGAGTACACGATACAAAATAGGATCACGCATATGCACATTTGGAGATGCCATATCAATTTTGGCACGCAGAACAGCTTCACCTTCTGCAAACTCGCCATTGTTCATTTTTTCAAAACGCGCAAGGTTTTCTTCAACTGAAGTATTGCGGTAAGGCGAGTTTTTACCTGGCTCAATAAAGTTACCACGGTTCAAACGAATTTCTTCAGGTGACTGCAAATCCACATAAGCATCACCCTGTTTAATCAGTTGAATCGCCCATGCATGAAGTTGATCGAAATAGCTTGATGCATAGCGCGGTTCGCCATTCCATTCAAAACCCAACCATTTAACGTCATTGGCGATCCCATCTACATATTCTTGTTCTTCTGCATCTGGGTTGGTGTCATCAAAACGTAGGTTGCAAAAACCATCAAACTCGTTGGCAATACCAAAGTTTAAGCAAATCGCTTTCACGTGACCAATGTGTAAATAACCATTCGGCTCTGGCGGGAAACGCGTGACTACTTTTTGCGTACGACCTTCAGCCAAATCATCGGTAATCACTTGGCGAACAAAGTCTAAGCCTGGCTGTTGTTCTTGCTGCGCTGCGACAGAGGCATTGTTACTTGGTGTCGGGTTATTTGGCAGTGTTGAAACAACATCATTCGGCTTCATAGTTTAAAAATCACTTTGATGAAAAAAATTAAGGAAAAATAGGGTCCTGCTATACGAGCATAATTCTAACTGATCTATCAGTCGATTTATGAATATTTTACAGCCCCTTAAACGATATTTGATCTATTTTACAAAGAAAATAACGTTTTTACTTGCCTTGTAGTTTACAGTTTGCTTATGCTTCTCACAACCAAAAAACCCATGGCTTTGATGTCCATGATTAGGAGATTACACAATGAGTTTTCCTCAAGTCGAATTAAACACCAATAAAGGTCGTATTGTTCTTGAACTTAACAACGAAAAAGCACCGATTACTGTTGCTAACTTCTTAGAATACGTACGTGACGGTTTCTATGACGGCGTAATTTTCCACCGCGTGATCGATGGTTTCATGATCCAAGGTGGTGGTATGGATGAAAACTTCAAAGAAAAAGCAACACGTGATGCAATTGAAAACGAAGCTGATAACGGCTTAACCAATGACCTTGGTACAATTGCAATGGCGCGTACACAAGCACCTCACTCTGCATCTGCGCAGTTCTTTATTAACGTGGGTAACAACTCTTTCCTTAACCACTCTGGCAAAAATGCACAAGGTTGGGGTTATGCAGTTTTCGGTAAAGTAACTGAAGGTCTAGACGTAGTAAACGAAATTAAAAGCGTTCGTACTGGCAACCGTGGCTACCATGCTGACGTTCCACTAGAAAACGTTGTGATTGAATCTGCTAAGATCATTTCTGAATAAGAATCCCTCCTAACCTCCCTTTAGAAAAGGGAAGAAGTCCCTCTTTTAAAAGAGGGATTTAGGGAGATTAAATTAAAATGGAAACTTCCGTGACCTATTTGTTTATCGCTGATTTACACTTGTCACCAGATCACCCTCGACTCGTTCGGGGGTTTTTAGATTTATTAGATGCTTATAAAAACCAGAATACCCAACTGTATATTTTAGGCGACTGGTTCAATGCATGGATTGGCGACGACTACACAGCCCCTTGGATAGATGAAATCATTCGCGCCTTAAAACAATTTTCAAATGCAGGCAATCACATCTATTTCTTAACAGGTAACCGTGATTTTGCCCTAGGACAACAGTTCCTCGACCAATTTAATGGTCAACTGTTAGCCGAAGTTTGCACACTCAAACTTTCAGATCACATCATACGTATTGAGCATGGTGATTTGCTCTGCACGGACGACGTATCCTATCAGCGTTTTCGTAAAATCATCCGTAATCCACTTCTGCTAAAGTTTTTAAAAAGTACACCGCTTGACTTTAGACAAAAATTGGCCAATGGATTCCGTAAAAAAAGCCGTCAAGCACAACAGTTTAAAAGCTATGAAGTCATGGATGTGAATCAAGATGCTGTTCAATCAGCATTAAGCAATGCTGATTTACTGATTCACGGACACACCCATCGTGCCAATATTCATGATATTGATGGGAAAAAGAGAATTGTACTCGGTGACTGGAAAGAAGATTCAGCTCAGATTTTAGAAATTAATGCGAATGGTCATCTACAAAATTTGGCATTAAAAAAATGGCAGTATTAATGCCATTTTTTTACTATACCAATCAATATTATACATAATGCTTAACTCAAGTACTTATCGCCTTAGTTCAACTCATTTAGACGATACAATTGATTAACACCGGTATAAAAGCTCAAACCATCTAAGTTCATTGGAAGAGTTTCGCCAGATTCAAGTTGAATCATATGCCCCACTTCAACCCAAATTAAACCGTGATTTGTATTCTGTTGACGTTTAAGTGGCACCAATTTTACATTGATTTCACTACCATTTACGGCTGTAGCAACACGCCATGTATCTAAAGTTTTCAAAATTTTAACTCACTAAGTGAGCTTTTTGTGATGGAACAAAGAGATTAATAAAACGGGTTTTGAATAATAATTCTGTAGTTACAACGATGATATTCAAGCCAAATGCCTGAACTCAGATAGATCACAATCAGCTATATCATAGAAAAGTAGGAACAATACCTACTCGTAGTCTGCATTATACTAGGTTGTCAAGATTTAAGCAAAAGTAGCCCATTTTTTAATAGAATGACTTTTTTATTATTTTATCTGTTTGAAATAAAAAACTTTTCATATAAATACTTTATTCACAGGCGCTTAAATGCGTTTTCAGCCAGTACACATATTCAACTAAAATCTAAGTCTGTTCGAGTTGTAGCGTGATCACAAGTCTCCTTTCATCGGTTAGAATGAGACATCAACAATAAATTGAGTGCGATTATGGATCTGCTAAATATTTCAAAAAGTCGTTATACCACCAAAGCTTATGACCCAAATAGAAAGATCCCTCATGAACAGTTTACTCGATTATTAGAAATTCTCCGCTTAACGCCATCGTCTATAAACATCCAACCTTGGCATTTTTTCATTGCAGAAAACACAAACGCCAAAGAGCGGATTGCAAAAGCGCTAGTGGGTAAATACGCATACAATGCACCCAAAGTGCTAGATTCATCACATACGATTTTATTTTGCACCAAAGCCGATATTTCTGAGCAACATTTGGAAAATTTATTGCATCAAGATGACCTACATGGTCGTTTTAAAGATGATGCCGCTAAGCAAGGCCAAAAAGACAGTCGTTCTGGTTATGTCAACTATTACCGCAATGAGAAAGGTGACATACAGCGCTGGGCTGAAAACCAAACCTTTATTGCTTTAGGTCAGATTCTATTGGCTGCAGGTATTGAAAAAATTGATGCGACACCGATTGGTGGTTTTGATGAATCCATTATTAGTGAAGAGCTAGGTTTAACCGAACAAGGTCTAGTCCCTTCTGTATTGCTCACACTAGGCTATCGGAGTGATGCCGACTTCAATGCAAAATTGCCAAAGTCTCGTTTAAGCAAAGAAGATATTTTCACGCAGCTGTAATGCTATTTGTATATAAAAGGGACTTCAGTCCCTTTTATATTTTGGGCCTGAAAATTGCTTCATCATGTTCAATGTCAAAAACAAAAAAAGTGAGGTTGCTGATGTCTGTTAAGCCCAATATGCCGATGAAATTTGAATGTGCACATTGCAATAAAATCTATTTAGGTCAGTATCAACATATTATGCGCCCCCACTATCCTGATTGCCCCAGTTGTGAGCAACCAGGGCTGTTATTAGGAATTGCAGTGATTGAAGATCTGTTCAAACACCCTTTTTCCTTTGTGCAGAACTATTTTAAACAGACATTGCGTAAGCTAAACAAGCCACGCTTGTAATACCCAACACCAATCCGATGGCTGTTGCGAGTTTGAGCTTCTCTTTAAAGAAAAGTAGTCCGCTGAATACGCCTAACAGCACCACCATAATATTCATGCCCGCAAAAACCACCGCTGGGCTATCCTTGAGTAGCAGATGAGCTTTGACATAAAGTGCAATATTGGCAAAGTTCAACACCCCAAGACATAGACCTGCCACGACGTTCTTGGTTAAGCCGATATTTTTCGTAGTCACGGCAACATAACCGACTGACAATAAAAAAGCGCAAATAAACATCAGGTTTAACGCAACAGAAAACTGCACACCCAGCCCTGTTGTATATTTGAGTAAGACATCAATCAGCGCATAACCAAACCAGACTAGTGCTAGATACCACACGGCCTGTTTTTGACCTTCTCCACCACCAGAGGCATTGGTAAATAAAATGCACATCACGGCGGCAAGCCCCAAGACTACCCCGACAATTTTGAGCTGATTAAACTGTTCTTGAAAAATAAAATAAGCCGCCAATAAAGATAAAATCACAGACAAACGCTGTGCAATTTCTGTTTTGACAATGCCTGCATATTGTAAAGATTTAGCTAAAAATAAAAATACACTCGGCAACAAGACACCAAGCGCTACAATCAGCCACCACGGAGTATTTGAAATAGAAACGTGGCTTAGATCAGGTTTAAACCAGAAGTAACACAGTAAACTGGCTGAAGCATAGTTCCAGCTGATCATCTGGATCGGATCAAATCCTTTGTTTTTGCCCCATTTTAAAAGAATGGAGACCACCACACTACAACAGGCCGCAGCAAATATCAGTTCCATAGCACACTCTTATTATTTTCACTTATATTACACACATAGAAAAGCCCACATCAGGGTGGGCTTTTCCAATATAAATCATTCAAAAAGAATTATTTATAACGATCAACCATTTTCTCTAAAGAAATTGGACGAATCTTGTCGGCATTGCCCGCTGTACCAAATGCTTCGTAACGGTCAACACAAATTTGTTTCATTGCGTCTACAGTTTTCGCGAAGAATTTACGAGGGTCAAATTCACTTGGTTGTTCAGCCATCATACGACGCATTGCACCAGTCGATGCTAAACGCAAGTCTGTATCGATGTTGATTTTACGAACACCGTGCTTAATTGCTTCAACCAATTGCTCAACAGGAACACCATAAGTTTCTTTGATGTCGCCGCCGTACTGGTTAATGATCGCTAACCATTCTTGTGGTACAGAGCTTGAACCGTGCATCACAAGGTGGGTATTTGGAAGCGCCGCATGAATTTCTTTAATACGGTCAATCGCCAAAATATCGCCTGTAGGTGGACGCGTGAACTTATATGCACCGTGTGAAGTACCTACTGCAATTGCAAGTGCATCGACATTGGTATCTGCAACAAACTGACGTGCTTCTTCAACTGAAGTGAGAAGTTGAGAATGATCGAGAACACCTTCAGCTCCAACACCATCTTCTTCACCCGCCATACCCGTTTCAAGGCTACCTAAACAACCGATTTCACCTTCAACTGAAACACCGCATGCATGCGCCATTTGTACTGTACGACGAGTTACATCAACGTTGTATTCATACGTTGTTGGTGTTTTACCGTCTGCACCCAATGAACCATCCATCATCACAGATGAGAAGCCCAATTGAATTGAACGTTGGCAAACGTCTGGATCTGTACCATGGTCTTGATGCATTACCACTGGAATGTGTGGCCATTCTTCAATTGCAGCCAAAATAAGATGACGTAAGAATGGAGCACCTGCATATTTACGCGCACCCGCTGATGCTTGTACGATAACAGGTGAATTTGTCGCATCTGCTGCAAGCATGATTGCGCGCATTTGTTCTAAGTTGTTTACGTTGAATGCTGGTACGCCGTAAGCATGTTCGCCGGCGTGATCCAAGAGCTGGCGCAATGAAATAAGAGCCATAATGTCCTCCCAGTTGATGCGACATATTCTACATGCTCAAAGGTTTCAATTCAGCAACAAATAACACTATTTAAAAAAAATCCCCGCAATTGCAGGGACTTTTTACGAAATTCGCATGTATTTAGTGTGCTGTGGCTGCCGAAGCCTCTACCGCAGGATCCGCAGTTGCAGCATCTGCAGGTGCATTTGCAACTTCAGCAGGAATGTCTTTGTTCTTTTCATCCAATTCTGGCTGATCAATCGCATCAATTGCCGCTTGTTGTTCAGCCGTTACAGCTTCTTCAACTGCTGCTGTTTCAGATGCCGCAGCAGTTTGCTCTGGTGCTTCATTTTTCTTACAAGCAGTCAGTGCCAATGGTGCTAACAAAAGTGCAGCAAGGGTCATTTTTAAATTCATAATGTTTTCCTAGAACAGATGATTTAATGCCCTGTAGTTTATTTCAGCATTATTTCATTTTCATGACTGAATGATGAATAGATTTGTTAAGCCCATAAAAAAAGGTTGACCGAAGTCAACCTTTTTACAACAGCATGAGCACACAATAATTATTGTGCACGCTCTATCAGCGCTGCAACTGCCGGAAGTGTTTTACCTTCGACAAACTCAAGGAAAGCACCACCACCGGTTGAGATATAACCAATTTTGTCTGCAACTTCGTATTTATCAATAGCAGCTAAAGTGTCACCACCACCTGCAATAGAGAAGCCAGCAGATTCAGCAATTGCTAAAGATAATGTTTTAGTGCCTTCGCCAAATTGATCGACTTCAAACACACCTACTGGACCATTCCATAGAATCGTTTTCGACGTTTTTAGAATGTCTGCAAATGCTTTTGCTGTTTCTGGACCTACATCCAAAATCATGTCATTGTCAGTGACATCTTCAACTTTTTTCACGACAGCCTTTGCTGCTGCCAATGAACCCAAGAAGTCTGCAAAATCGATTTCAGAAGCATCAGCTACTACAACATCCGTTGGAAGCGGTACAGAAACTTTTGCAGCAATTGCTTTTGCTGTATCGATCAAATCATTTTCACACAATGATTTACCGACATTGAAACCTGCTGCTGCCAAGAACGTATTGGCAATACCACCACCCACGATCAATTGATCACAAATATCAGAAAGTGATGTCAACACATCTAACTTAGTTGATACTTTAGAACCCGCAACAATAGCAACCATTGGTTTTTCAGGCGTTTGCAATGCACGGCCAAGTGCATCTAACTCAGCCGCCAATAAAGGACCAGCCGCCGCAACTTTCGCTAAACGTGCCACACCTTCAGTTGATGCTTCTGCACGGTGCGCTGTACCGAATGCATCCATCACAAATACATCGCATAGTGCTGCATATTTTGCAGCAAGTTCTGGATTGTTTTTCTTTTCACCCGCGTTAAAACGGCAGTTTTCAAGGAGTACCACTTGACCTGCTGCAACTTCAACACCATCAAGGTAATCCGTCACTAATTGAACGTCTTGACCCAATGCTTCAGTCAAATACGCAGCAACAGGTGCTAATGATTGTTCTGGTTTTGGCTCACCTTCAACTGGACGACCAAGGTGAGAATAAACCATTAGGGCTGCGCCTTGTGCTAACGCTGCTTTAATTGTTGGTAAAGCGGCACGTAAACGTGCATCACTTGTAATCACACCATTTTTAACAGGAACGTTTAAATCTTCGCGAATAAGAACACGTTTACCCGTTAAATCGAGGTCAGTCATACGCTGAAAATTCATGTAGAGCTCTCTTTCTATATATAAAAATCGCGTCGATTTTAAATGATTATGCAGAAAAAGGTTAGCTTCTTTTTCAGAAAAGCAAACGAAAGGCAAAGTTTTGCTATCATAGTGAAAAGTCTCACTAGATTTAGCACTTATGTCTATTCATCCTGATCCAAATCTAAACCGTTTAAACGTTTTGGGTGAACCTTTATCCAGCTGTTGTTATTCCCCGATCACGGGTTATTTCCGTAATGGTTTTTGTCATACAGCACCTTCCGATTTGGGACAACACACGATCTGTGTCGAAATGACCTCTGAGTTTTTAAATTTTTCTCAGCGAGTGGGTAATGATCTCATTACCCCCGTACCTGAAGTTGACTTTCCAGGTCTACAACCTGGCGATTTTTGGTGTATTTGTGTGACCCGTTGGGTAGAAGCATATCAGGCCGGTTTTGCGCCTCCTGTTAAAGTTCAAGCTTGCCATCAAGCTGTACTGTCCTATGTCCCGCTGAATGTGCTTATGGAATATGCAGTCGAATGAATACTTCAGAAATTATCTTGGCATCAAGCAGTCAAACTCGTAAAGACCTCATGAACCGTTTACGTCTAGACTACCGCTGCGTTGTCCCTGATATAGACGAATCGCCTCGTGGTGAAAGCCACGCCGATGATTTAGCCAAGCGACTGGCTTTTGAAAAAGCGCATGTCATTGCGTCACAAAATCCTGAAGCAATCGTGATTGGTTCAGATCAAGTGGCATGGCGTGAAGGTGCACCCGATATTTTTATTGGGAAGCCATTGAGTACTGAAAAAGCCATTAAACAGCTACAGGCCAATTCGGACAAGATTGTCTACTTCAGTACCGCACTCAGCGTGCAGCAACATTCAACAGGTTTTGAACGTAGTCTGGTTGAGCACTATAAAGTTAAGTTCCGTAAACTGGGACTGCCTGAAATTCAGCGTTATGTTGAAGTTGAACAACCACTGATGTGTGCTGGAAGCTTCAAGTGTGAAAGCCTTGGTATCAGCTTATTTGAACAAATGATAGGACAAGATCAAACTACATTGATGGGTATGCCTATGATTCAGTTGTGTCATATTCTGCGTGAATTAAAAGTGCTTGTGCCTTAATTCTGTAGCAGTATTTTTAGTTGCTTCCCCAATAAATTGAACGGCAGCAGATGTTGCCGTTCAATTCTGATATTAAATTTAACAACAGCATTAATATAATTATGACCAATCGCTCAAAGCTTTTTAGACGAATTTGCTGAGAGATAAGCTTGAATGAGTCGTTTAAAGTACATTCGAATGAATAGACTACGGTATAGCGTAATTGGACTGCCACCACTCTCCTAGACAAATATGGTCTATTCTTTTTGCATAGGAGAAAACATTATGAGTGGACAACGTTATACCCCAGAATTTAAAGATGAAGCTGTAAAATTGATTACTGATC
>NZ_JAGFEV010000017.1:0-20490 GCF_039655985.1 Acinetobacter sp. BWR-L5
TTCTGACAAATATTTCTCAAATAAACTTCGAGTAATTCTTACCATTCAATCAATGAAATATTTTCGATCGATCAATCAGTAAAAATCCACACAAGTTGTTCTTCATAATCTCTTAATGATCTTCTTGCTGATTCGTCATCAGCAAGACCTTCGCCCTAAGTTATTCACTACATTGCGTTGGTGTGCTGCGTATTCTATACAGTTTTATTTGCAGCGCAAGTGCATTTAAATAAATAATTTAAAAAATCCACCCGACCGGTTATTTTTAAATCAAAATAAACGTTTTAGATTAAATTATAGCCAATACCATCAAGTTATCCACCATATAAATGCGCTATCTAAATAAAAAAAACAGCTAACGCTGTTTTTTTAGAATGTACCAGCTACTGTGCTTGTTCAGCAAGCCAAGCCATAAACGCTTGGCGTTCAGATTTAGATGCACTTTTCCAAGTATTAATTAATTGTTGAGCATTGCCAGAACTTGTTAAATCTTTTTGTTTCTCTGACCCAGCTTTCGCAACAACAGCTTGTGACGTATAGACTGGTGCAGGTTGTACCACTGTAGTTGCTTTTTGAGTTAGATCGGTTGGTGCATCGCTAAATAAATTTTGAAGAATGCCTGTATTCTGAGTTTTACTACCCTTTTGCTCAACCAGTAACTGATTTTTGGCATTGTAGAGACCAAAGATCGGCTGCTTGGCATAAGCTTTGGCATCATCATGGTTTTGCGGAGGATTGATCAGTGCCAAACGGTAAGACTGTTGGTCTTGTAAAATTGGGGTCTTAATATTTACAATCCCTGAGCGAACGATGTCGTGGGAGCCAATACCTGGATGCTCTTCAAAAAACTGGGTGTAGCGAACACTGATAATATTTTCACCAGCATCAATCTTATATTTATTGTCAGAACTGAATAAACGACTCTTAACCTCTTGCCCATTTAAGCCTTCAATTTTTATTTCCTCTGGAGCAGTAATAGTCACTGCTGAAAATACTGAAGTACTCAACATCAATGCTGCTGTTGCAAGGGTTATGCGTAAGGTCATTTTTACACTCTATCGATGGTTTATTAAAGTTTAGTTGCACTATGCAGTGTATAAATGACAATTTTATGACAATTTCTGAGCTTAGAACTAACTCAGCACTACAATATATAGTGCTAAGCTTTGATATTTTAAAGATAAATCTCTAAACAAAAAAAAGAGCAGACTTACTCTGCTCTTTCTCATTTTAAAAACCAGTTATTAATTGAATGTTTTAAAGCGGTCCGCTTCCGCCATAAATGTTTTCTCACCCGCAGGTGCTTCAATCGAACCAAAAACAAGTTGTGCACGAAGTTTCCAATTCGCAGGGATATCGAAGATCTCTGCAATCTCAGCATCTACGATTGGATTGTAATGCTGTAATGACGCACCAATATTTTGTTCAGATAACGCAGTCCATACGGAAAATTGAGCAATTGCAGAAGAATGTTCAGACCAAACTGGGAAATTATCTGCATAAAGCGCAAATTGTTCCTGCAATGATTTTACAACGTCTTGGTCTTCATAAAATAAAACCGTACCATAGCCTGCAGCAAAGCTATTAATTTTGGTATTTGTACCTTCAAAAGCAGCTTCTGGAACAATTTTACGTAAAGTTTCACGCACCACATTCCAAAACTGCAAATGCGACTCACCAAACAAAGTCACAATACGAGAAGTCTGTGAGTTAAATGCAGAAGGACTGTGATTTACCGCTTCTTTAATTACAGATTCAATTTGTTCTGGTGTTAATGCTACATTTTTACCAACAGCATAAATGGTACGACGTTGTTTGATGTGGTCTAAAAATGACATGTTATTTTCCTCAGGGATCTCACGATCTTGTTATATGCAGATTCATACTCATCATAGCTATAATTTCAAATTTGAACATGCTTAATTCAGCGACATAGTGTCTTAAAAATAGAACAATATGCCATAACATTACAAAACTTGATTTAGAAATAACTAAAGATTATCTCATGTCATTATGCATAGATCATAAAGCGCTCTTCATCTTTATAATGTTCTTTTTCAGCGGCTTTTTCCTCTATCGAACCAAAGACTAATTGCGCACGTAACAGCCAATGTTTTGGAATCTCAAAAACCTTGGAGATATCAGCATCAATACTCGGGTTATAATGTTGTAATGACGCACCCAAACCTGCATCTGCTAAACAAGTCCATACAGCATATTGGGCCATACCTGAAACTTGCTCTGACCAAACTGGAAATTCTGCCGCATCAAAAGGAATTTTCTTTTGTAATTTTTGAATGATCTGCTGATCTTCATAGAATAGAACTGTACCAAATCCTGCCGAGCATTGATCAACCTTCAATTCTGCACCAGCAAAAATATGCGCGGGGACTAACTTGCGCTGCACTTCTTTTACGACATTCCAAAAGTGATGATGTGAATCGCCCATTAAAATCACAATACAAGTACTTTGTGAATTATGTGCCGAAGGACAACTTCGCACAGCCTCTTGGATCAATTCAGCTAAATACACCTGACTTAAATGTACACGCTTCCCTAAAACATAAATACTACGTCGCTTTTTTAGTTGATCGATAAATGTGGTTTGTTTTAGGTCTTCTTCGTGATTTTTTTTAAATTTTAAGTCTTTGGTTAAATCCGTTGTTAGAACTTGTCCAATTTTATGTAATAAAGCCATACCGTGTTCCCCAAAATGTACAGTGATGCCTATTGTGTTAGGTACTAGTGTAATCGCAGGAGAATCACTTATATTCATTACGTGATTTCTAAATGTTTGTTTTTAAAACAAACAAATTGAATCAAAAAATAAACTCCGCATTAAGCGGAGTTTATGTGACTGATCTAACACTTTAAAAACAGTATTGTTGAGTCTTATTTCTCTGTTTCGAACAAAGCAGCAACAAAGGATTTTGCAGAGAAAGGACGTAAATCGTCAATTTTCTCACCAACACCAATGAAGCGAATTGGAACATGCGTACGACTAGCAATATTAAATAGTACACCACCTTTCGCAGTGCCATCGAGTTTAGTAATCGTCAGGCCTGTCAAGCCAACTGCCTCATCAAACATTTCTACTTGATTAATCGCATTTTGACCCGTTCCTGCATCGACCACCAACATAATTTCGTGTGGCGCGGTCGCATCGATTTTTTGCATAACACGTTTTACTTTGGTCAACTCTTGCATGAGATGACCTTTGTTATGTAAACGACCTGCGGTATCTGCGATCAAGACATCAACACCTTTCGCACGCGCACTTTCAAACGCATCGAAAATTACGGAAGCGCTGTCAGCACCATGGCCTTGGGCTACTACGGCAATATTATTACGCTCACCCCAAATTTGAAGCTGCTCAGTCGC
The DNA here is from genome assembly GCF_039655985.1 of Acinetobacter sp. BWR-L5. Lineage (NCBI taxonomy): Bacteria > Pseudomonadati > Pseudomonadota > Gammaproteobacteria > Moraxellales > Moraxellaceae > Acinetobacter > Acinetobacter sp. BWR-L5. Next base: position 3,382 of record NZ_JAGFEV010000017.1, read on the forward strand.
TGCCGCACGGAAAGTATCTCCCGCAGCAAGCATCACTTTCTTGCCTTCACCTTGTAAACGTTTTGCCAATTTACCAATGGTTGTAGTTTTACCCACACCGTTTACACCCACCACTAAAATCACATAAGGCGTTTTGTTCGGATCGATATGTAAAGGTTTCACACGTGGTGCTAGTAAAGCCACCAACTCTTCCTGAAGTGCTTTATATAATGAGTGCGAGTAAATTAAATCGCCACGTGCAGTACGTTCAGTCAAGTTAGCAATAATGGTTTTCGTTGCATCTACACCGATGTCGGCTACTAGAAGCTGCTCTTCAACTTCTTCAAGTAGTTCATCATCAATTTCCTTACCGCCGATCAAAATATTGACCATACCATCGGCAAGGTTTTTACGGGTTTTGGTTAACCCTTCTTTCATGCGGCTAAAGAAACCGCCTTTTACAGATGCATCTGCTTCTTCTGTACTTGTTTCAGCAACCACAACTGGACTAACAACTGTTTGCTCTTTTGTTTCAACGATTGGCACATTGACCACAGGTAAACTTGGTAGTGTGACATCGTCATCCCCGATATCAGCATCAATCAAAAATTTGTTCTGCTCATTAGATTGCTGTTGCATGCCGAATCCTTGAAAAGCACTGCGTTAAAAAAGACGGATTCTACCATAAAAGATAGGCTTTCGCTTAGCAACAATACTTTATGTAAACACTTAACAAATCAATACTTCTGGCGCTTGATCTACTTCGCATTTTTCTTAAGAATGGTTATTTATTGAAATGCTTTAACTTCACTTCAACCTGAGCCCAAATTTTATATGCATCACTTATTAGTCACGCATTCTTATAAAAAAAGTTTAGTTGCACTGGGTTTAACTCTACTTTGTTTACCTATAACTACCCATGCACAAATACGCAGTGAACTTACCCGCAGTAGTTTTGAAACTACTTTAAGCAATGGCTTGCAGGTGATTATCCGTGAAGATCACCGCTCCCCAATGGTCATGACCCAAATTTGGTATAAAGTTGGCAGCACCGATGAGTCTGGAAATATAACGGGTATTTCGCATGTACTGGAACATATGATGTTTAAAGGCACATCCAAAGTTCCCAATGACGAATTCAGTCGCTTAAGCCGAATCTATGGCGGCACAGTAAATGCAGCAACATTTACCAATTACACCAATTACTATCAGCTTTATCCTAAAACTTACTTCCCGATGGCTCTAGAGCTTGAAGCAGATCGTATGCGCAATCTCTTACTACGGAAACAAGACTTTGACCCTGAAATTAAAGTGGTGATGGAGGAGAGACGCCTGCGTACCGATGACAACCCACGCTCACTCGCTTTCGAACGTTTCAAATGGATTTCGTATCCCACAAGTCACTATCGTCAACCCGTCATTGGGCACATGAAACACTTGCAAAACATCAGTCTAGATGACGTGAAGCAGTGGTATCAAAAATGGTATAGCCCAAACAATGCGATCTTGGTGATTGTGGGTGATGTCAATGCAGAATCCGCCCTCAGACAAGTTCAAAAATACTTTGGCGACATCAAAAGTCATCCAACACCTGTACGCAATGATGTGACTGAGTTTGAGAACATTGGTTACCGTCACATGGAACAAAATACCAATGTTGAAGTGCCAAATTTATATATGGCTTGGAATGTGAAATCGCTTGCAACAGCAAGCAATCCAGAAGATGTTTATGCACTCACACTTATTCGAAGCTTGTTAGATAGCGGGATCAGCTCTCGATTACAACAGCGCCTTGTACGCGACAAAAAATTAGCGACCGCACTGAGTGTCAGTTATGACCCTTATAACCGTGGAGATAGTCTATTTAGTATCTCTGCACTTCCTGTCACTGGCGTGGAACTTCCCGAACTACAAAAAGCCATTGAACATGAAATTGAGCGACTCCAAACAGAACTTGTTCAACCACAAGAGCTAGAACGGATAAGTACACGCTTCGTTGCAAACTTAATTTATGGTCAAGATGACATTATCGGGCAAGCAAAGATGATTGGAAACTTAGCCGTGAATGGCTTGAATTATCGACTGATGGATCAGCTTCCACAGCATTTTGAAGCGGTTACACCTGAAGATATTCAGCACGTTGCTCAAACTGCTTTTGTTCGTAATAACTTAAGTACGTTGTACCTTCAACCAGAAAAGAAGGCCACAAAATAATGAAAAATCAAAAGACCATCTTTCACCTATTATTTATTACCATGTCTACCTTTTGCACTACCAATGTAATTGCAGATGTAAGTACAAGCAGTATTAGCAATGATGACCCACGTACATTACAGTCTGTTGCTTCTCTACAAAGCTTAAAACAAGTTCAAGCCAGCGACTTTTATACAGCACCACATGTACACGAACTTAAAAACAAATACAAAGTTCGAAGTCTATTTGTTGAGTCACCCGCCTTACCTATGGTGGATATTCAACTTACCTTTAATGCAGGCTCTGCACGAGATATAGAAGTAGAAAAAGGCCTATATGGTGTTGCCAATATGGCGGCACAACTCATCGATGAAGGCACCACGCAACATAATGCAGTTGAAATCGCGAATGCCTTTGAACAAGTCGGGGCTCGTTTTAGTGTAGCTGCACACCGTGACATGTTTGTGGTTCGACTGCGTTCGTTGTCTGACCCTAAAAAACTAGATGCTGCGGTAAGTACGATGCTTGAAGTATTAAAAGACTCTACTTTTAAAAATAACAGTATTAGTTTGATGGTGAGCAATACCCAAGTGGGTCAGAAGCAATTGAAAGAAAGTCCGAGTCGATTGATGAGTATTCGCTTTTATCGCGCGCTCTACGGTTCGCACCCTTATGCGGAACCGATTACAGGCACCAATGGCAGTATTAAAAAAATTACGACTCAGCACTTAAAAAAATTCAGAGATGAGTTTTTGGTTAGTCAAAATATGAATATTGCACTGACAGGCCAACTCAGTGTGAAACAAGCACAGAAACTGGCTGAACGAATAAGTGCAGCCATCCCACAAGGTGAAGCAGCAAAGCCACTTGCTATACCACAAGATAAACCTAACTTTGATATTCAACACATTCTGTTTAATTCAACTCAAGCCCATGTCACCATGGGACATCTATCAACCACGCGGGATGATCCGGATCGTTTAGCACTCGAACTGGCTAACCGTATGTTGGGTGGGGGGGGATTTAGCTCCATTTTAATGAAAGAACTACGTGTTAAACGTGGATACACCTATGGAGCAAACAGTGCATTTACATTTAGCCAAGCGGCTGGAAGTTTTAGTCTAAGTTATTCAACCCAGCAAGATCAGCTCATGGACAGCATACAAGTGGCGCATAAAGCCCTAGTTGACTTTGTCCATCTACCAATTGATGCACAGCAGTTAGAAGAAACCAAAGCTGGTATGTTACGCAGTTTACCTAACAGCTATAGCAGCAATGCAAACATCAATGCACAACTGGGCTCTATAGGGTTTTATCGGCAAGATGCGAATTATTTAGCAGACTACCCAAAACGTTTAGCTGCGATCACGCCTTTAGATGTCCAAAATGCAATACGTAAACACATTCACCCTGAAAGTCTTACCCTTGTGATTGTCAGTAATGCTTTAGATAAAGAGCAACTTCGACATATTCTAGAATTGAATCTTGACCCGAATATTAAGCAAAGCATACCTCATCCTGATCAAATTCCTGCGATTATTGAACCTCCGGAGCCAATGCCGGAAGCTGCTTCGCCCGATTCTGCTCAAACTGATGAGCCTGCATTAATCTAAAATAATCAATATAGGAAATCTGGTTTTCCAAAACTAGATCTTGAGCCATCTCTTGTGTTTCTGGAAAAGTCGCTTGATGAGATAAGCGACTTACATTTTCAAATTGGCTTGGAGAAATGGGCCGAGATAAAGCAATACTCGATAAAATGACAATAAGCATAATGATCAATACCATCAGACCATTATAAATTTGTACAAGCGTAATCTGTGATTTTAATTTAAGAATTTTTTGGATCGCAATATGCATAACCTACCTCTAGTGAAACTAGTGTAAGTAGCGAATTGCATAATCACAAGTTGAAATGCTGAAAAATGCCCCCATTAATGCTAAAGAGGACATAATTTCAGCAAGTCAGAGTGTTTGTAAAGCAAAAGTCTAACCAACAATGCTACGAATAACTGCAAAATAGAGCACCAAGGCAATTACCCCCAATGCAATCATAATGGCGAAAGCCCCAACACCATTTTCTGCATCTGCAGGGTGTGCAGGATCGTCATCTGCAATACGTCTTAGCTCCCCATTGTATGTTTCATAAAAATCAACCCGTTGATTTTCATCAAGCTGACGTGTGAAATCATAAACTCGTTTACGTTGTGCCAAACAAAAATCCCCAAGATGAATTTCTTGATGGAAAACTGCTTCATCTAATAGTGTTCGGTGATATTGCGCCAACGCTACAATCTGAGAAACAGTTGGAGGCATATCAAAATCAAAACCGTCTAATGTATTTGTCATGTTATTCTCCTTATAAAATACAGTTTCCTGTTTTATTATCATATTCAATCTTTTGATTGTTCATTGTTTAATCATGTAAACAAAATAAGATGAAGAATACTCGACAATATATTTGACAATTCCAGCAATTTGTAATAAATATTTAACATTAGCGTGATATTTATATCTAAAGGTAAAATTACCTTTAAGTGATCATAATTAGAATAAGGAGCTTAATATGATTCAACAAATCTCTCATCATGACTTAGAACATGCGTATGCGGATGCAGTAAACACCATTCAATCACAAATGAACTTCGTAGAAGCAGTACAACAGTTAGAAAGCGTTGCACGCGCTGGCCACGGTAAAGCAGCACTGTTTTTAGCAGAACTTTATTATCAAGGTTTCCGCGTAGAACGCGACTCGCTGAAAGCACAATACTGGCAACAGCTTGCCACCATGAAAGCATAATAAAACGTCACCTAGGTGGCGTTTTTTTTTGAGCCTAACATTTTGATATGACATATTTATTTACATAGTTATGCAAAGCTTACACTGAACTTTCATCTTAATTATTTAAAATAGCGTCATGTTCCTTAATGACATAACGCTATGTACAAAATTTTGAAACTACAACCGATTTCAAATCAATTATATTTAAAAATCAATATTCTAAGAGGCATGATGTACTGCGGTATTCTTTGGGGGCTTTACAACACTGAACAGCAAGGCTGGGCGATGACCTCAGATCACGATGACTATGTTTTCCCTTTTTGGCTCAATGGTTTACACGCACACCAATACGCTCAATTGCACTGGCCAAACTATATTCCTAAAAAAATCACGCCGCAGGATTTCCAGAGCGCATTACTGCCTACTCTGTCACGTTTAAAAGTCACACCAGCGCTATGTAACGGCACAAAACGCATGAAGCTCAGTACGTCTCAAATGCGCCACTTTTTCTTCAATGACCCTATTCTAGCGCCAGCTTAAAGCTCATTAAGAACAATAAGACGTAATTAACTTGTTATTTTATTGAGAGCTGTGACTGTAAAGTATTTGCTTTTTTTTTAAATCGCGCTAATTTAAATATAAAACAATAACCACAACCGAGGATATGCCCTATGACCAATGTTGCTCAAGTATTAAAAGATAAAGTACATCAAGCAATCTACACCATCAGTCCCGAAGCCACTGTTCTTGAAGCAATTTCACTTATGGCAGATAAAGGCATTGGTGCACTTGTGGTCACACACGAAGAACGAGTTGTAGGCATATTGTCCGAACGTGACTACATGCGCAAAGTCATGTTGATGGAACGTAGTTCGAAGCAAACCACAGTCAATGAAATTATGACAGCCAAAGTACTGACAGTCACAACAGCAGTTACGGTTGAAGAATGTTTAGACCTGATGACAGACCGCCACCTACGTCACTTGCCCGTGGTTGAGCAAGATAAATTATTGGGACTCATTTCTATTGGTGACTTGGTGAAAGCGGCAATGGATGATCAAAAGAAACTGATTGAGCAACTACAACAGTATATTTCAGGTTAAGTTTTAATTTTTACGTGTTCAATCATGAACGTATACTCAGCATTGGCTACTAATGATAAAAATATAAAGCCGAAATCATATAAAAAATCCCTGCTCTAAACAGGGATTTTTTATACAACTATGAAAGGCTCAAAACTTAGTTCAGACCTAATTTTGCAGCGACATAGTCTGCATCTTTGTCGCCACGACCAGATACATTCACCACAATTTTAATATCTTTGGCCAACTTTGGAGCTTCACGAAGCGCCCATGCTACGGCATGTGAACTTTCAAGTGCAGGGACAATCCCTTCAACACGTGACAACCTCATAAACGCATCCAAGCACTCTTGATCAGTCGCAGTGGTATATTCGACACGACCCAAGTCTTTCAGCAGACTGTGCTGAGGCCCGACGCCAGGATAATCTAGACCTGAAGCAATCGAGTGTACTGGTAACGGTTCACCCTGATCATTTTCAAGTACATAACAGGCCATACCATGAATCTGACTTGGTTTACCTAAAGTTAAGGTTGCCGAGTGCATGTCGGTATCTAGACCATGACCTGCTGGTTCGACACCAATCAATTTCACATCTGCATCGTTCAAAAATGCGGTAAAAGCCCCCATAGCATTTGAACCGCCACCGACACATGCAACCACATAATCTGGGTTCGCACCAAAGCGCTCATGGGTTTGTTCTTTAATTTCTTTACCAATAATCGACTGGAAGTCGCGCACCATCATTGGAAATGGATGTGGCCCAACAACCGAACCAATAGCATAGATATAATGGGTTGGATCTTTTAAATACTCTTCAAAAGCACTGTCCACAGCATCTTTCAATGTTGCAGTACCACGTGTCACTGAAATGAGTGTTGCTCCAAGGATTTTCATTTTGACGACATTGGGATGTTCTTTTTCAATATCCACCTGCCCCATATGAATTTCACATGGAATCCCCACCAAAGCACAGGCTGTTGCTAATGCAACGCCGTGTTGACCTGCACCCGTTTCTGCAATCACTTTGGTTTTACCCATATATTTTGCAAGCAGCGCTTCACCCAAACAGTGATTAATTTTATGTGCGCCTGTGTGGTTTAAGTCTTCACGCTTTAGATAGATCTTTGCCCCGCCCAACTGTTCAGATAACCGTTTTGCATAAAACAACGGACTTGGACGACCAACATAGTGTGCAAACAGTTCAGCAAGTTCAGTTTGAAATTCTTCTGTTACACGAATTTGCTCGTAAGCGACTTTAATGTCATCCATTGCCGCTTTTAAGTGAGGTGGAATAAACTGACCACCATATTTCCCAAAAAAGCCCTCTTCATTAGGCAAAGCAATACCATTAATTTGATGATCCATTTTTTATGATCCTTATTCTTAAAATGTGTTTTCTTTCCAGCTTTATCGTGCTAAATACTTAGTCATATCCTCAACGCCTTTGAGGGTCATTGGGTACATATGGTCTTCAAAAATTTGCTTAATCAAACCAATCGTATGAGTGTAATGCCAATAACGGTCTTCTTCTGGGTTCAACCATGCTGTTTTTTCGAAATGATTGCGTAAGCGCTGTAGCCAGACATTGCCTGCTTCATCATTCATATATTCAACTGAACCACCCACAGAATTGAGTTCATAAGGTGCCATAGAGGCATCTCCAACCACAATTACACGATAGTCGCGTCCATAGGTATTGAATAAATCCCACGTATTCATACGGGTACTTGAGCGGCGTACATTGTCTTTCCAAACATAGTCATATAAACAGTTATGGAAATAGAAATACTCTAAAGTTTTAAACTCAGTTTTCGCCGCACTAAACAGTTTTTCGCATTGTGCAATGTGTGAATCCATTGATCCACCCACATCAAACAACATCAGCACCTTAATACGATTACGACGTTCAGGCACGAGCTGCACATCGAGTATGCCTTGCTTCGCTGTTTCACGAATTGTACCGTCGATGTCTAACTCTTCAGCCGCACCTTGTCTGGCAAATTTACGCAAACGACGCAATGCCATTTGCATTTGGCGCGTCCCGAGAATTTGATCATCATCCAAATTCTGATATTTACGTTGTTCCCAAACTTTTACAGCAGAACGTTTACGTCCTGGCCCACCAATACGCACCCCTTCAGGATGATCACCATAAGCACCAAATGGAGACGTTCCTCCAGTGCCGATCATCTTGTTTCCACCCTGATGTTTCTTATGCTGTTCACGTAAGCGTTCTTCCAGCATTTTCATGAGTTCTTCTAATGAACCCGCTTTCTTTAATTCTTCACGCTGCTCAGGGCTTAGATGCTTTTCTAAGAGTTCCAAATCAAACCAGTCTTTCGGTAACTTTTGAACTTTATTGAGTAAATCATCTAAATCAAAAGTTGAAATGCCATCAAAGTAGTCTTTCATCCCTCGGTCAAATTTGTCAAAGAAGCGTTCATCTTTCACCATAATGGTTTTGGCGAGTTGATAGAACTCTTCTTGATCGGCGAAGACCAAACCTGAAGCAACAGCTTCATTCAGATCGATTAGTTCACGCGTCGAGACGGGAACACCGTATTTGCGTAAGGTATAAAACAAGCGCACAAACATGCGTGTTTCTCCTTTAGCGACGGGACATGAAGGCTAAACGTTCAAGCAACTGTACATCTTGTTCGTTTTTAATGAGTGCGCCATATAAAGGTGGAATGGCTTTAGACTTATCATGATTACGCAGTACATCTTCTGGCATATCATCAGCCATGAGCAAGCTTAACCAGTCAATCAATTCAGAAGTTGATGGTGGTTTTTTTAGACCCGGAACTTGACGTAATTTGAAGAAAACTTGTAATGCTTCATTGACCAATGCCGTTGAAATTTGCGGAAAATGAACATCAATAATTTCACGCATAGTTGCATAATCTGGAAATTCAATATAATGGAAGAAACAACGACGCAAGAATGCATCAGGAAGTTCTTTTTCATTATTTGAAGTAATAATCACAATAGGACGTTGTGATGCAGTAATAGTTTCGCCCGTCTCATAGACATAGAAAGACATCTTATCCAATTCATGCAACAAGTCATTTGGAAACTCAATGTCCGCCTTATCAATTTCATCAATCAATAAAACACAACGCTCTTCACTGGTGAACGCTTCCCACAATTTACCCGGTTTAATATAGTTTTTAATGTCATAAACACGGTCGTCACCCAGTTGGCTGTCACGTAGACGTGAAACCGCATCATACTCATATAAACCTTGCTGGGCTTTTGTGGTTGACTTGATGTGCCAAGTCAATAATTTTAAGCCTAAGCTTTCAGCCACTTGTTCAGCCAGTAAAGTTTTGCCCGTACCCGGCTCACCTTTGACCAACAAAGGCTTTTGTAAGCTACGTGCAGCTTTTACAGCAAGTTTTAAACTATCGGTAGCGATGTACTGATCTGTACCCGTAAATTGTTGTGTTTCAACAGACATGATTAAACCTTATTTTTATTAATTACAGCGGTGAATGATTGTTACTGACAACTGCTTTGGTTTTATTAGCCACATATTTTGACCAAAAGAAACCGATCACAAGCCCCACACCCATGACAAAGAGAATCAGTGACAAATTTGACCAAATGAGTGCTGATTCTTTCGTTAACACACCGAAAAGCAAGCCAAAAATAGCCGGTGCAATCGATGAGTTTGGACCTTCGGAAACCGTTGGCGTCAATAAAATGGCAAAGATCATCATCCATGTGATGCCACCCAACAGCTTCGGCAGGCGTGTAGCAATGGAATACCAACACCACAAAATTAGCAAACTGCCCAAAAGGTAAACTGTGACAGCAATACTGTCTTCAGGAATTGAATCGAGCATTGAAAGAAAACTATCCACGGTGCAACTCCTGAATTATGCTTTATGCGCCACGAAGGCCTTCTGGTGCCGCAGCGTTCGGATTGATTAATCCTTCTGGCGGCATTTGTAGAAAGAAGCCTTGAGTTTGAATCGAATCCATGACATGCAATACATTTACACGGGCCAATTTACGCGCTTCACTCAGCTCTAATGACATCACAAAAGTCGCTCGACCAAATGCAACACGAACAGCTTCAGGTAAAACATTCAATGGGCTAAAATCTTCAGCGGCTTGATCAGCTTCAGTTGGACAAGCAATATAAAGATACATTTCATCTTTTTTGCTTGATTTATAAATAGAACATTGCATATCTAAAACAGCACTCAAATAACTCAAGCCACAGGATACATCAAATAAAAGCAGCTGACATTAGTCATGATTAACGCATCAGTCGTGATTTTGTATAAATATTCAAACTTCAGACCAATTGACTAATTATTAATCCATGACTTTCATTTGCGTCGAAAGATAGCTTTCATCACGGCGTAGGAGTTGAATTAAAGGTTGGGTTAGCAAATCATAGCGCCAACCTAATAAATAATCAGGCAAGTCTTGCTCATTATTATGAAAAACCACATGTTGATGCAGTGCATTCATCCACTTTTTGCGCATCAACACTTCTTTAGGAATGCTGGTTTCATTGACCACATTTTGAATTAAGTGATCAATCTTCTCCCCCACATCTTTTGAAGAATGACGGATCGGACGTGCCATACGTAGTGGCCAATCCGCTTGCTCAGGCAAGAACTTCACCAAATCTAAAATGGTTTTGCCGTGCTCGCGGACAACGTTTTGACGTATGTCTTTTACACCCGATAACTGAAAAGCATTTTTTGGATTTTTCTCAACCAAATCAATCATGCTTGAGTTTTTCAAAATGAAACTACGTGGTGTATTTAGCGCTTTCACCATCTGTTCACGCCATACAGCCAACTGCTGCAACTGCATTAACTGACGACGTGAATGTCGATAGTTACCAATATCTTGATAGAGTAAATGCAAAGGCGTTTCTGTCGCGATCTCTTGCGTCAGATGCTGACAGTCCTCAAGTGCAAAATTTAAGAGTGACTTTGAATCTAGTTCTTGTTTAACTTTTTCTGAGAGATTCATCAAGTACAGTACATCGTTTGCCGCATAGCTCAATTGTGCAGGGCTTAATGGACGCGCCAACCAGTTAGAGCGCGTTTCCCCTTTGTCGATATCGACATCCAACATTTGTTTCAATGCATTTTGATAGCTGACTTGTAGACCATGTCCTAAAAAAGACATACCCACTTGGGTATCAAATACATTGTTTAAGGTTTTATGCTGTGCATAGTGATAAATCAGGTCGATATCTTCACTACATGCATGAAAGACATTTTGCTGTGCGCGAAAAAGTTTATTCCAAAATTCAGATAAATCGAGTGTCGTACCATCGAGTAAATAGACATTGTTTTCGACATTGATCTGAAATACGCCTAACTTCGGCCATAAGGTGTCGACTTTGATGAATTCTGTATCGAGTCCATAGACTTCGTTACGATCCATTTTTTCTAAGACTGGTGTTAAGTCTTGTTGCTGCTGAATAAACTGAAACATATCCTACTGCGTCTAATGCTAGATGCTCTTTGGGCTATCTTACCTGAATAAGATCATTTAGCTATCAAGATTTCTAAGGGTTTTTTAATTATTTGCCGTTTTTTGTGATTTTTTTATACAACTAGATTCAAATTAATATTTTTTTTATCTTACTCAAGATTTCAATCTTGTAGCTCAACTAAAAAATGAAACAAGTATCGAAATACTTATTTCATTCGCATTCTATTATGTACAGCTTGGCTTAAGGTATGACTATCGACATATTCAAGTTCACCACCCTGTGGTACACCTTGTGCAATGCGCGTCATTTGGATCGGTAAATGTTTCGTTGCCTCAACCAAATAATGCGCTGTGGCCTGACCTTCTACCGTTGCATTGGTCGCTAAAATCACTTCCGTTACTTTACCATCGCCCAAACGCTGGATCAGATAAGGAATGCCGATCTCTTCAGGCCCAACACCGTCAAGTGGAGATAAATGCCCACCCAATACATGGTACTTACCGCGGAAACTGCCACTTTGCTCAATCGCCATCACGTCTGCTGGTGACTCAACCACACAAAGTAGTTGATCGTCACGTTCATGCGAGATGCAAATATCACAAACTTCGTTTTCAGTCAGTGAGTGACACAAACTGCATTCGTGAATATAGCTGGTGGCTTCGTTTAAAGCATGTGCAAGACCCACAGCACCTTCACGATTTTTCATAATCAGATGAAGCGCCATGCGCTGAGCCGATTTCGGCCCAACACTTGGCAAAATACGTAAAGCTTGTACCAATTGATCAAAACGATCGCTAAACACTATACGTATTCCTTAATTAGAATAAACCAGCAAGACCCGGTGGTAAGCCTGCACCTGAGTTCGCAGCTTTCATCCGCTCTTCAGTGATTACTTCGGCCTGACGTGCAGCATCATTCATTGCCGCAGCAATTAAGTCTTCAATCATATCTGCATCATCTTGCAATAATTCAGGATTGATTTCGATACGTTTTACCACATTACGGCAAGTCATCGTCACTTTAACCAAACCACCACCAGCTTCAGCATGCACTTCAGTTTGCGCAAGCTCTTCTTTAGCTTTTTTAATGTTGCTTTCCATGTCTTTTTGCATGCGTTGAGCTTGCTGCATTAACATATTAATGTTCATTAAAATCTCCGAACATAAAATTAAAAAATTAGATTAAGTCTAAACCACGTGTGATATCGCGAATAATATCATCAATATCTTCTAAACCAACAGAAACACGAATTAAACCTTCACGAATTCCTGCGGATTGTTTCGCTTCTGGTGAAAGTTTGCCATGGGTAGTCGTTGCAGGATGGGTAATGGTCGATTTAGCATCGCCCAAGTTGCCTGTAATTGAAATAAATTGGGTATTATCAATAACAGTCCAAGCCCCTTCGCGCTCGCCTTTCACTTCAAAAGAAACGATCCCACCAAAGCCTGTTTGTTGCTTCGCTGCAAGTTCATGCCCAATATGCTCTGGTAAACCTGCGTAATACACTTTTTCGACTTTCGGGTGTGTATTTAAGAATTCTGCTAGCTTTTGCGCACTTGCTGAATGCTCACGCATACGTAAACGTAAAGTCTCTAAGCCTTTTAAGAATACCCATGCATTGAAAGGACTCATTGAAGGCCCTGTAGTACGCACATAACCAAACACTTCTTCGAGTAGTTTATGACTACCCACTACTGCACCACCAAGAGCACGACCTTGACCATCCAAATACTTCGTCGCTGAATAAATCACCAAGTCCGCACCAAACTCAATTGGACGTTGTAATACTGGCGTACAGAAACTATTATCAATTGCTAAAAGTGCGCCATTGGCATGTGCGATATCAGCAAGTGCTTGAATGTCTGCCACTTCAGCCAAAGGATTTGACGGAGACTCAACAAAAAGTAATTTAGTTTCAGGCTTAACGGCATTTTTCCATGCATCTAAATCTGTTAAATCGACAAAGTCGACAGTTACACCAAACTTAGCCACATATTTTTCAAACAAAGATACGGTCGAACCGAATACCGCACGTGAACAAATCACATGATCGCCTAGTTTTAAAAATGACATTGCCACGGCCATAATTGCGGCCATACCCGAACTGGTTGCCACTGCACGTTCAGCACCTTCTAAAGCTGCAAGGCGTTTTTCAAACATCGCAACAGTTGGGTTGGTAAAACGCGAGTAGATGTTCCCTGGCTCTTGACCTGAAAATTTTGCTGCGGCCTCTGCTGCATTTTCATAGACAAATGATGAAGTTAGAAAGATAGGTTCGCCATGTTCTCCCTCGAAACTACGCGTATGCCCAGTACGAATGGCTAAGGTATCTAATTGGTATTCAAATTCGTCTTGTAGGCTCATGGCTCTGGTTCAGTCGACAGACTGCCTTTGTAAAGAATTGCCAACATTTTGAGCGTCTAGGCTATTTAAGGTCAAGGTAAAATACGCGAATATTGATTAGACTTCGATCAAACTTTCTGCTTATTTGAGATCTAAGACCTATATGCACTCTTTAAAAACTAAAATTTCAACGCATCAAAATAAATTAAAGAATCTTTCTACGCGCATTTTTAATGGAAAGTCACTCATTTTGTCACAAAGCACACCTTATGAAGTGATTGAAACATTTGATCTGACCCAAATTCGCTATTACGCGCCTGAAGTGCGTAAATATAAAGAACCCTTAGTTTTTGTGGTCCCGCTAGCCATCAATATGTCTATTTATGACCTTTATCCTTATCGCTCACTGGTGAAGTACTTCCAACAGCAAGGCTTTGCCGTATATGTGATTGATTGGGGGAAATTAAATATTCATAACCGTCATTTTAACTTTCTGACGTTTATTGATCATTATATTCCACTCTGTATACAAAGCATTTTAAAACATAGCCACAGCGAGCAAATTTCTCTGCATGGGTGGAGTATGGCTGGCATTTTCGTGACCTTGTATACCGCCTTACATCAACCCAATTTTGTGAAAAATTTAATGGTTTTAGGGAGTCCAATTGACAGTTATAAATCTGGGCGAAATGGTCAGTTCTTTGCATATCTCAATCGAATCATTTCAAAAAGCAAAGCATTACAACAACAAATTTATCAGGGCAAAATACCGAAGCGTCTGCTACATACCTCTGGAGGGTTAAATACTTTTGGTTTTAAAATCATTGATCCTATCGGCTGGTTTCAAAGTCATAAGAATCTACTGCTTAATTTAGATGACCATGAAACCTTGTATGAGCATGCTACCATCGGCGGTTTTCTCAATCGTATGATTGATTATCCCGGCGGCATCAACCAAGACATGCTTTTTAATGTTTGGCTGCGTAATCCACTCAAAACTGGACTAATCACATTAAATGAGAAAAGCATTGCTTTAAAAAATATACAGTGCTCATTGCTTGTGGCTGCGGGCACAACAGACCAACTTGTTACAGCAGAGGCAGCTCAACCATTAACCCAATTGACAAGTAGCACCGATGTCACGTTTACTCTTATCCCAGGGGGACATTTAGGACTGATGTCGAGTAAGCGTAGTGCCGATGAATTTTGGCCACAACTGGCTCAGTGGTTAAGTGAACGTTCAAGTAAAATTTAAATACTAAGGTTTGACATGATTCAGTCAGTTGCATTTATCGGTCTAGGCGCCATGGGTTATCGCATGGCATCACACTTACCTAAACACTTTGAACACGTGTGGGTATGGAATCGCAATTTTGATAAAGCAAAACAACATGCAGAAGCCTATGGCACGCAGGCAGTGGAACTTGCGCAAGCCGTTCAGGCCGATGTAGTCTTCTCTTGCCTTCCAACCAGTCAAGATATTGAAGACTTACTTGCGCAAGTTGAGCTTAAAGCAGGCAGTATTTGGGTCGATTGCACCAGCGGTGTACCCTCTTCTGCAAAAAAAGTAGCTGAACAACTTAAACAACATGGTGTGGACTTTTTAGATGCACCTGTGAGTGGTCAAACTATTGGCGCTGATAATGCAACCCTTACGGTTATGATCGGTGGTGATACAGCTGCTTTTGAACGCGCACTACCAGCTATTCAAGCGTTTGGTAAACTGATTAAACACGTGGGCGAATCGGGTGCTGGTTTTGCAGTTAAAGCCGTAAACAATATGCTTTTGGCTGTGAACCTCTGTGCTGTTGCCGAAGGGTTTACCATCCTAAAAGCCCATGGCGTAAACTTAAATGAAGCATTAGATTGCATTAATGCGTCGAGTGGTAAAAGTGGCGTAACTGAAACTGTTTTACCACAGCGCATTCTGAACCGCAGCTTCCCGCTTACTTTTGCACTCCCTCTATTAGCAAAAGATACGGGCATTGCCGTTGATTTAGTCCGCGAAGCAAAACTATCCGCACCTGTGATTGGACTGGCTCAAAGTTTAATTCAAACTGCCAGTGATTTATCTGAAGCAGACAGCGATTTTTCTTCCGCAGTTAAACTATATGAGTCATGGAGCAAAATTACTTTAGAGTAATGCTTATCATAGTCAGTCATACTTTAACTTCAATTATAAGTTAAGCTATTTCTATGGCCGAACAAAAAGCCTCATAAAGAGGCTTTTTGTATATTTCTAATTTTATTGACATTTTGATTCATTAAGTGTCTGACTACATATTTAAAAACCATACGTTGTATCGGACTAAGTTCTTGTTGGTGCATATTATAAAAATCATCTGGGCTATCAAATAAACCGAAATCTTGATTAATCCCCTTGTCTTGAATAAAAGTATCATTCAAATTCCAATCAATAGGTGGATTTCCAAAACTCTCGGTAAATACCCCAAAACCACAAAAAGTTTTTGTTTGATGCTTATTTATACTTTGTAATTTTTCTAGATAAAGTCGATCAAGAATTACACCCTCCAAAATATACCATTGTCCATTCACATGAACTTCGACCCAACTATGTAAAATATTCTTGGGCGATAACTTATACCAAATGCCTTTGATTGCACCTTTTTGTAAGGCTTTATCGATGGTAAACCCATGTATCCGAGTGGCTACACCCACCGCTCGAAGTAACGCCATCAATAACGTTGCTTTGGTATTACACTGACCATAACCGTCGCTTAAGACTTGAGATGCCTGTATCGTATCTCCCGTGTTATAGCCAAATTGAACTTCATCACGAACAAAGTTATAAATATTCCTCACCTTATTAACTTCATCAAGATCTCTCCATTTGCGTTGTTCAATCAAATTTTGAATCGATGGATGGTAATAATCTAAAATCGGCGTCTGTTCTAATAGCCTTTGCATACTCAGCTCTCCAATATAGTCATTTTGATTTAAAACTATGGAGTTAGTCTAAGGTCAATATTTTTACTGCCACTTTTATAATGAATTAAGACTAAAGATTATTTTGAGCTTGATTATTTTTATAGTAGAGCTCGGCTTTGTTGCATAAAGCCTTTGACGGCAGAGTTTTCCTAAGTTGCTAAAATTTAGGTTACAACTTGGGTATGAAGTCTGCCTAATTCTGTAAATTTATTTAATACGGCTACGCGTGCATGGATCTCATTCACTTGGCTTTGAAAGTTTCTCGCACGGAGTTTATCGCCTAATAACTTGATGCAATGCATCTTAGTTT
>NZ_JAGFEV010000018.1:0-15621 GCF_039655985.1 Acinetobacter sp. BWR-L5
CGATATTCAGGTTGGTGTTTCTTACGTTTCCATTCACCTTCGCCTAGAAACTTTAAGCCAGTAGAATCGACGAGTAGCTGGAGACCATTACTGCTTTTTTGATAGTTAATTGCAATATCAATAGGCTTTGTTGCACAAAGCTGTTCTTAAGGGCTTTTTCGGCAATATAATTTCCAAATGAAGAAGCCTACACACAAAATCTACCGCACAACCAATTGGCGCGCATATAACCGAGCTCTCATTAATCGTGGGAATATTGCCATTTGGTTCGATCCAAAAACACAATGGTATGCAGAACCACAAGGCAAACAAGGTCGAAGTAAAACCTACTCCGACATAGCGATTCAATGCTGTTTAATGATCAAATCTTTATTCAGACTCTCTTTACGCATGGTCACAGGTTTTGTGCAAAGCCTCATTAGACTATGAGGTCGAAATTGGATAGCTCCGGACTATTCCACCCTTTGCAGAAGACAAAAGCATATTGATATTGCAATTAGTTATCAGAAAAACAGTGATGGGCTTCATCTACTCGTAGACTCTACTGGCTTAAAGTTTTTGGGTGAAGGTGAATGGAAACGTAAGAAACATCAGCCCGAATATCGTCGCCAATGGCGTAAACTTCATATTGGTATAGATGCCAAAACCCTGCAAATACGAGCAGTTCAGCTTACAACCAATAATGTAAGTGATTCACAGGTACTTGGTGATTTACTTGATCAGATTCCACAAGATGAACAGATTGACTCTGTTTATACCGATGGAGCTTATGACACTAAGCATTGCCGTCAGATTATTGCAGATCGGCAAGCGCATGCGGTGATTCCGCCAAGAAAAAATGCGAAACCTTGGAAAGATACAAAGATCAGTTCGCTAGAGCGAAATGAATTACTTCGAACAGTTAAACGTTTAGGCAGGACACTATGGAAAAAATGGTCAGGCTATCATCGGCGAAGTTTGGTTGAGACTAAGATGCATTGCATTAAATTGTTGGGGGATAAACTCAGTGCTAGGAATTTTGACAGCCAAGTGAATGAGATCCATGCACGCGTAGCTGTATTAAATAAATTTACAGAATTAGGCCGACCTCACACCCAAGTTGTAACCTAAATTTTAGCAACTTAGGAAAACTCTGCCGTCAAAGGCTTTATGCAACAAAGCCCTTTTCAATTAACTTATCAAAAGTAGGGTTTAATACTAAGATAAAACATATAAATTACAAATCATTGGATGTAATTTATAGATAAGTACAGTAGAAAGTAAAAGCAGTACTAAAGAATATAGCGCTAATAAAAATATCACTTGACCTTAAACTAAACTTTAAGCTTATAGTTGATCATGGATGAATACAGAGAAGAACGATCATGGCTATACCTCAAGCGATGAACCATCGCGTAATACAAAGTTTATTGGTTCTCATTGCATCATTATTCAGCATGCCTTTTGCTTATGCATCTACTGAAAATAATAGCAATCTATCAGCTACACCGATTAAAGGTAAGATTTTAGTAGTAATGACAAACCATGCGAAATACCCATCACGAGAGGATACAACAGGACTTTGGGTAACTGAGCTAACTCATTTTTATGATGTTGCGCGCCAAGCTGGTTATGAAATGGATTTCATTAGTCCAAAAGGCGGAGTCGTTCCTCTCGATGAACGCAGCCAAAAATGGATTTATATGGATAAAGAAGCACGTGCACATTTGGCAGATAAAGCATTTATGTCACGACTAAATCATACGATGAAACCTAGTGATGTAAAGGCATCTAATTATAAAGCGATTTATTTTACAGGTGGCCATGGTGTGATGTGGGATTTTCCAAATAACCCAGAGTTAACTATGCTGAGTGAACAAATTTATCGTCAAGGTGGAGTTGTTTCAGCCGTATGTCATGGTGTTGCGGGATTACTTGCATTGAAAGATGAACAAGGTCAACCATTAATTGCAAATCGTAAAATTACAGGTTTTTCGAATATTGAAGAATCTTTATCTGGTATGAAAAAACAAGTCCCTTTTTTCCTAGAAGATAATTTGAAATCTAAAGGTGCAGACTATAGACAAGGTTTGTTTCCGTTTACATCTTACGTGATTGTTGATGATCGCATTATTACAGGTCAAAACCCGCAATCACCAAGAGAGGTTGGTGAAGAAGTCGTGAAACGTTTAAGTACAATTAAATAATAGAAACATCACTTATTAAAAAGCTAGATACTTTGTATCTAGCTTTTTTGTTTATACGCAATTTTTTTATATCAATTAAAGCGAAAAATTATACTTAAATTAGATTACTTTTTAAAAATCAGTGCCAATTTACCCACATGCTGTCCTTTAGTGAGAAACTCATGTGCTTGACGAGCTTCTTCAAAGTCAAATGATTTATACAACAATGGTTTTAACTCTCCTTTAGAAATTAAAGGCCAAACCTTTTCCTGAAGTGCTGCCATAACTTCTGCTTTAGCCGTGGCAGATTGTGAGCGTAAAGTTGCACCTGTATGCGTAAGACGTTTTGCCAGCATTGGAAAGATATTCACGTTTTGTGCGAGCCCTTTTAGTACACCGATTTGCAAAATGGTGCCATTCATTGCAGCGACATCATAATTTCTTTGGATATAATCACCTGCGATAATATCTAGAACAAAATCAACACCTTTACCATTGGTATGTTTTTTAACTTCTTCAACGAAATCTTGCTCATTGTAATTGATCGCAACATCAGCACCAATATTCAGACTCGCTTGTTGCTGTGCTGCACTGGAAACAGTCGTAAAAATCTGAGTGGCGCCAAATGCACGAGTCAGCATGGTGGCTGTTGTCCCAATGCCTGAAGTACCGCCATGAATCAGAATTGAACTATTCGGACGGAATTTGGCATGTTGAAACAGATGAGACCAAACTGTCATAAAGGTTTCTAATAAAATACCACCTTCAATTAAAGTAAGCCCATCTGGAATAAAGAGCACATTGTCTTGATGAGCAACTACATATTCAGCATAACCACCACCTTGAACCAAGGCGCAAACTTCATCGCCAGCTTTAAATTTGGTCACTAACTTACCTACTTGCTTGACTACACCGGATACCTCTAAACCTGGTATATCAGTCACGCCTGGAGGTGGGGCATACAGACCTTGGCGTTGCATGACATCTGGCCCATTAATGCCTGCTGCTACGACTTCAATGAGAATACCGTCATCTGTTAATTCAGGTATTGGTCTTTCACTTACAGTAATGACTTCAGGACCACCAGCACCATTAAAAGTAATACATTTCATAGCGTTGTTTCCTTATTCGATGTTTTTACTAAATAAAGCAGAGTTTAGATCTATTTCTTTACTCTGCATGGAATAAAAGCATGATTTAAGATTTTGACTTCTTTTTACCTAAGGTTATGGTTAGAGCTAATTCCATAAATTTTCCAAAAGGCGCACTTAATAAACTAGGAAAATTCCAACGACCTTGATCAAAAATACCTTTTGCATGACTCATTGAACGGAATCCTTCAATGCCATGATAAGCCCCCATACCACTTGGACCGACACCACCAAAAGGTAAATCGTCTTGTGCAACATGAATGATGGTATTGTTAATACCAACATTCCCAGATGTTGTACGTCGAAGCAATTTTTTACATTCTGCATCTTTCTCACCAAAATAATACAAGGCAAGTGGACGGTCACGTTCATTTATATAATCAATCACTTCATCTATGTCACGATAAGTCCGTACTGGTAAAATAGGACCAAAGATTTCTTCACGCATAACTGCATCATCATCTTTTGCACCAATCACTAATGTCGGGGTGAGTGTGCGTAAACGATCTTTTGCAGATTCAGGTTTGACACCCATTTCAAGGACTTGTGCACCATTTTCACGAGCATGATCCAGCAAACCTTGCAAACGGCTGTAATGTCTTTCATTCACAATCGATGTGTAATCTTCACTGTCAGGACCTTTTGGATAAAAACGAGTAACGGTCGCATCATATTGTTGAATAAATTCTGCTAAATCATCTTCATGGACGAGGGCATAATCAGGTGCTACACAAGTTTGTCCACTATTGGATAATTTCCCATAAGCAATACTGGTCATTGTCCTTTGATTTACATGGCCTCTTGCAATGATGACAGGGCTTTTACCCCCCAATTCAAGTGTGAGTGGAACGAGATTGTCACTTGCAGCTTTCATCACTTTACGACCAACAGGTGTGCTACCTGTAAAGATTAAGTGATCAAAAGATAAAGCGCTAAATTCTGCACCTACTTCAGGACCACCTAAGACCACAGCTACTTCATCGATTGTGAATATACTTGCAAGCATTCGGTGAATGACCGCACTGGTGCGTGGTGTAAGCTCAGAAGGTTTGAGCATGGCACGATTACCTGATGCCAATGCTGTTGCTAAAGGAATAAGTGTCAGTGAAATTGGGTAATTCCACGGTGCCATTACGCCAATGACACCTTTAGGTTGATATTCAACATGTGCTTTTCCTGACTGATAAAACAAGCTGACGTGGCGACGCTCAGGTTTCATAAAACGGCGTAAATTTCGTGATAAATAATCTATAGATTGAACAATCCCAACCAGTTCCATTACATCTGTTTCGTGATATGAGCGATGTCCAAAGTCTTCACTTACCGCTATTTGTAATTCCTCACGATACTCAAGGACAGCTGCCCGGAGTTTTGCAAGTTGTTTTTTTCGCTGTGTGAGTGTAGGTGGTTCTGTGTTTAGAAAAGCATTACGTTGACGTTCCAATATTTCAGAAGCATCTACGGCATTGGTCACATTAAGAAAAGTGTTCATCTTTAACCTCATGATTCTATCGTATTCTGGAAACGACGTATGGATTAACAAGGATCTGTTTGTTTGGTGGTTTAAACCCGTTCAGATCATTTGGTCTTTAAAGGGCGAGGTAGATTAAGTACAACCTGTGCATCCTTAACAACATCTAAACGAAGAATGGTGGATGCGCCAAGTTCATCTAGTAATTGACTTAATGGACCACCATGACGAACGAGTTTTACTTTTCTTGGCAAAAGTTTCTGAGCAAATGAGAGTGTGTTTGATTCAACTAAAGTTTGATGCCATACATCATCCACCATGTGCAGCATAGTTGCTTTGTTGATCCGTGATTCAGATGGAACCTGCATCAAAGTAGGCGTGGGTGCAACTAAACTTAAATCCACTTTTCCTGTCGTATCTGTAAGATTGGCTTTTACTTCAGTTGAGTTAATATCCACATTGATTTCAGTTAACCATTTTGGCAATTGATAGCCATAGACACCACGTACTCTTGCGATTTCAGTATCTACTGGTAGTGCTAATACATGCGCATAGAAGTGGCGTTTTCGAATAGCATTCATCAACTCTAAGACATGTGGGCCATGTGCATTGGGTTTACGTACAACAATTGCAACGGATGCTTCATTATAGGGGTCATTATCACATACAGAATATGTAAAAAACGTCAACGCAACTAATCCATAACCAGGGAATGGCTCTAAGACTTCCAATGGTGCGGGAAGTTTTTTTCTGAGCTGTTGAATCGGCGCTAACATTAAAACTTGTACATTCGCAGTACGATAATAAAAATTAGGTGCCCAAACAGGACCTACTCTTGATTCAACCAGTTTTTTAGGAATCTTACGGAAAAAATCAATATTTCCAGCAGCAGGGTCTTGAGCCACCTCATCCAAATTAGGATTCATGCGAAAACGATCATAGTAACCACCTTGTGGGACTTTGACTATTTGTTGTCCAAATTTAACTTCAGTAAACTGCTTATTTGTATTCATGTGAGTTAACCTTTGTATGGATTGACTGAGTGACCAAAGGTGCCTTCAAAGTAGGGTCTTTGTCCGTCTGTAAGATCACTATATGTTTAAAGTTAACTTTAATGTCAAGTGAATAATTTAAAAAAGAAGAAAAGTTGTAGAGCTACTCATAAAGAAGGAAGCATTCATGTCATAACTTTTGATATTCATTAAAATAAGAAAGTTAGTCACAACCTGTTGATTTAGGTTGTTGAATTTTATTGCTAATTTATTTTTATAAATAAATATTAAATAATGTATTGACATTAAAGTTGGCTTTAATCTTATAGTGATCTCATAAACCAAATAGGTGTGATGATCATGCGTATATTTAATCCGTTAACACTTCCAAATGGCACAAGTATTCTAAACCGCATTGCAAAAGCGGCGATGGAAGAAAACATGGCTGATCTGAATCAGGCACCATCTGAGGCATTAATGCGTTTGTATCAGGCTTGGGCTGACGGCGGAGCGGGCCTCATTATCACAGGGAATGTGATGGTTGATCGTCGCGCAATGACAGGCCCGGGCGGTGTAGTACTGGAAGATGAAAAGTATTTAGATATTTTCAAACGCTGGGCACAAATCGGTCGTGCTAAGGGCGCACAGTTCTGGTTGCAAATCAATCATCCCGGTCGTCAAATGCAGTCAAATTTAGGTCAACAGACATGGGCACCATCAGCAGTTGCTTTGGATTTAGGCAAAATGTCTGATCGTTTTAATAGACCTATTGAAATGACCCAAGAAATGATTGATGAAGTCATTCAACGCTTTGCCAATACTGCTCGTTTAGGTGAAAAAGCTGGCTTTACAGGTGTAGAAATTCACGCTGCACATGGTTATTTACTGAGCCAGTTTCTTTCACCATTGAGTAATAAGCGTCAAGATCAATGGGGCGGTTCATTAGAAAATCGTGCACGTATTTTAATCGAGATTGTGAAAGCTGTTCGAGCAGTTGTTTCACCTCAGTTTGCTGTTGCAGTCAAGCTCAATTCAGCAGATTTCCAACGTGGTGGTTTTAGTGCGGAAGATGCACAACAAGTTGTGAAAATGCTCAATGATTATCCAGTTGATTTGGTTGAGCTTTCAGGCGGAAGTTATGAAGCACCAGCGATGCAAGGACAAGCTAGAGATGGGCGTACATTAGCACGTGAAGCTTATTTCTTAGAATTTGCACAAGAAATTCGTAAAGTTGCCAAAATGCCAGTCATGGTGACTGGTGGAATTCGTCGTCAACAAGTTGCAGAACAAGTTGTGGAAAGTGGTGTCGATATGGTCGGTATCGCAACAGCTTTGGCTCTTGATCCGAGCTTACCTAATCAATGGAAGCAAGGGCAGAATATTACACCAGAGTTGAAACCTATTACTTGGGAAAATAAAACTTTAGCTTCACTGGCGAATATGGCGACGGTGAAATACCAGTTACGTAAATTGAGCCTTGGAAAAATACCAAATCCAAAAGTTTCACCTTTATGGGCTTTGATTTTACAGCAAGCTGCGATGGCACGCCGTACTCGCCAATATAAAAATCGTATGCGTGATTATTCATTTGCATCTTAAGAAGAGGTTTGTATGAGCAATATTCGTAATTCGAACTGGATGATTTATGGTGCAAATGGCTACACGGGTGAGCTGATCGCCCGTGAGGCAGTTCGCCAAGGGCTAAAACCAATACTTGCAGGACGTAATTCAGCAAAAGTTGAAACACTTGCTCAAGAGCTTGGGCTAGAGTTTCGTGCTTTTGATTTGGAAGATATTTCACAAATCAGTGAGCAACTGAAAGGTTCACAACTCGTGATGCATTGTGCAGGGCCATTTTCCTCAACATCTAAGCCAATGATGCAAGCTTGTTTAAAAGCAGGTGCGCATTACTTAGATATAACGGGGGAAATAGCAGTGTTTGAATTCGCGCAATCTTTAAATTATCAAGCACAACAAGCTAATATTGTTATATGCCCTGGTGTTGGCTTTGATGTGATTCCAACCGATTGTGTTGCTGCTAAACTAAAAGAAGTATTGCCTGATGCAACATATCTTGCTTTAGGTTTTGATTCAAAGTCTGGCTTTTCTCCGGGTACAGCAAAAACGAGTACTGAAGGAATGGCGGAAGGTGGGAAAATTCGCAAAGATGGTAAAATTACTAAGGTTGCCTTAGCACATCATGTTCGTCATATTGATTTTGGCGATGGTGAAAAAAGTGCTATGAGCATTCCATGGGGAGATGTCTCGACAGCATTTTATACCACTGGTATTCCGAATATTGAGGTTTTTGTTCCAGCGCCGCCGAAAATGATTTTTGGTGCGAAAATGTTAAACTTAATACGTCCATTCTTAAAACTTCAATTTGTGCAAAATGCAATAAAGTCCCGTATTTCAAAATCAGTAGTTGGACCTGATGAACAGGTTAGAGCAAAGTTGCCAACTTATGTTTGGGGCGAAGCGAGAAATGCGAAGGGAAATACTAAAACGGTTCGTATTAAGACAGATAATACTTATAGTCTCACCATAAATGGCTCCTTAATTTTGGTTCAATATTTATTAGAACATAACGTTCAAGGAGGAGCATTCACACCCGCGAACTTAATGGGTTCAGATCTAGTCACCAAAATCCCAGGTTCTGGACAGTTCACTATAACTTAATCTGACTTAGGAAATTTATTTACATTCCTTTTCTTATGTATACAGGACAGCTGTGAGGTAGGGTTAAGAACTTCATATCTGTACTCTATGAATTTTTTATTCATATTTTAAATATCGCTATATGGAATTTTATTGATTTTTATATGTTTTTTGTGGAGTGTGTGTGAAATTAATTGTTTTGATTCTAAGGCTAACGACTTTAATGCTTTTACTTCCTATTAATGTGCATGCTGGATTAGCAATACCAATGGGAATTACGACATCAGACTCTATACATACATTTCCAGAAACATTAAAACGTGATTTTTGGGAAAAGTTGGGAATTAAGGCAGAAGCTAAAGGCACAGCCTTTTCGATTGATGAGCCAGGCATTGGCGGAAATTCGAGTAAATTTAATTATCCTGTTACAAGCATCGTGATCGGTCCAAAAATGAAAATAATACTTGGGCGGGCAAAAGGTACAGTAATGGTGTATTCTCGTACTGGAGAAGATGGAAATCTGAAAAGCTTAACACTTTCAAATTTTTCAATAGATTATACTCACAAAAATGTATTAGCAGATGCGACCTATGATACAGATAAAAAACTACTACAATTGCCGATTTTTACTTTTAGTATTGAAACCCCTTTAACATTTAAGTATCGATTTCCAATCGGGTTTAAAAGCTATGAAAAGCTGACTCATCTGTATTTAACGGCTGAAGCAAAATTAGCTTATAAAGAGGCATTTGGTTTACCCGATGCAGCTATACCTTTATTGGATATGGATTTTGGTACATTAACACAAAGCTCATCTTCAAAAATTCGTTTAAAATAATAAATTAAAGTTCAAGAAATCTTATTCTAAGGATTTGAATATAAAACAATTTTATATTATCTGGATATTGTTGGTGATTAAGCATAATTCTTTTCTCATAATGAATTATGCTTAAAGCTTCTCCTCTATTAATAAGAAGAGAAGCTCATTTTTATTTCATTACTTCTTGATTTTATCTAAAGCAGGATATGGAATCGGCATATTCAACGCTAACTGTGCATCTTTGACCACATCAAAGCGTAAGACTTTATTTGCCCCTAATTCATCAAGCAATTTGCTCAGTGGGCCACCACTTTTTACAAGTTGGACATTCTTAGGAAATAACTTCTGTCCAAAGGCAAGAGTATTGGATTCAACAGAGGTACTATGCCATTGACCATCTACAAGTTGATACATGGTTTTAGTCTCAATACGTGATTGAGGTTTCACATTTTTGATTTTAGGTAAGGGTGCAGTCAAACTCAGATCAGATGTACCATTTGTATTAAAAATTTGCGCATGTACTTCTTTGTCACCAATAGTCATATCGATCGGAGTCAACCATTTTGGTAGTTGATAGCCATAAACACCACGAACTCGTGCAATTTCTGTATCTATAGGCAGCGCAAGCACGTGTCCATAATATTTATGATTACGCATAGAGCTTAGTAATTCGGTTGTATTGAAATGGTGAGCACCTGGTTGACGCACCACAACGGCAACAGACACCTCATCATACGGATCTACATCATTTACGGTATAAGAGAAGAATGTTAATGAAACTAATCCATAACCTGGAAAAGGTTGCAATGGCTCCAGTTGAGCAGGAAGTTTAGCTTTTAACTTGGAAATAGGGGCTAACATCAAAAGTTGTACATTGCTGGTACGATAATAGAAATTAGGTGACCAAACTTGACCAACACGAGTTTCAACTAATTTTTTAGGAATGCTGCGGAAATAATCAATGTTACCCGCAGCAGGATCTTTAGCAACTTCATCTAAATTCGGATTCATTCGAAAACGATCGTAATATCCACCTTTTGGTACATCTACTTTGTATGGGCCAAATTCAACAACAGTGGTTTGTTTGGCTGTATTCATTGGTGTATTGGCTTGGCTAATATTTGATTCAGTAGCATGTGCAGATAAGCTTAATAATAAACTTGCGGATAATACTGAAATCGATCGACTTAAATTGAGTGTATTGAACATAGATTTTCTCCTCTATACAAAGCCCATCCTAAGGTTGAAGTGAGGTTTAATGTCAAGTGGTTCGCGAATAATAATTATAAGAAATATTTTTTAGTATTGTGAGTGATGATCTATGCGGAAAAATGAAAAATAAATAGCTTGATCCTAGAATACATATATACCTATGGAATCTTGTTTATATATTTAAAAAGAAATGGCTGGATATTAAAAACTTAAAAATAGAGAATTTATTTAATATCCAGAATTTTGATTAAAACATAAAAAACTGTTCATTCAATCAACTGTAATTTGATATGATTAAGTAAGAAAATAGATCTATGTACATAGATTCTATCACTTAACATTATTTACTCGTTTCAGAAAAATAAAGGTTAAATAAGCGGTCTGCATTTTCTTCACAGCTGATATCATCAGGTCTGCTATTGATAGAAGTAATCATCATGAGCAGATTTTGCTTACTCAATGCCAATTTTTTTTCCATATTTTCTATCTCAATGATTTTGTCTTTGAGCGTTCTAATCAATTCATCATGATTCCACCCCATCACATTCGAAGGCAGAAATGCTTTAATATCAGCTAGTGAAAATCCAACTTGTTGGGCTTGTTGAATGAGTAAAAGCTGCTTGAGATCATTGTCACTATATTCTCTATAACCATTTGATTTCCGCTTTGCTTTAGGGAGAAGCTTAATCTGTTCATAATAACGAATTGTCGGTGTGCTTAAACCGCTACGTTTAGATAATTCACTAATGTTCATCTTTACTTATCCTTTACAGCTTAACATTTGCTAAATATAGGGTGATACATAAAAACTGCTTAAGCTTAATATTCAGTTCATGAATAGCTTATCAATTAATGATAATAAGATTGAAGTTGGGTTAAAGGTCAAGTACTTTCTTCCTTATGTGGGAAATAAAGGGGGATCTTTTCTGAAATGTATCATTTTTTTTACAAGAACAATAAATTCTTACCCTTCAGTTGTTCTAATGTTAAGTCATTACGGCACATTGAATAGGTATGTTTGAGTGAGGATATCCATACGCTGAAATTACATGTTACTAGTTACATATTCTGTCTTTATTCTTGAGTGTTAGTTATCATTTTTCTATTGACATTAAAGTGAACTTTAGATTTATAGTCAAACCAAATCAATGTTAGGCAATGTAAAGCTAGATTCCTGACATTAGATGATAAATAAAAATGATAGGATGACCTTAAATAATGAAATTTATAAAATATGGTTTAGGAATAGTACTTTTTATATCAATTCAAAGTATTTTCGCACAGGATATTTCAGGTAAGTGGAAAACTGTTGATGATAAATCTGGTTTCTCTCGTGCAGATGTATTGATTATGAGAAATGAAAATAATATCTATAGTGGAAAAATTTTAATAATTCGCCCTACACCAGGTAAACCCACTACTGGAATATGTAAAGAATGCAAAGGTGAGTTTAAAGATAAGCCTTTGACTGGAATGCAAGTGATTAGCCATTTCTCACCTAACCCTAAAAATCCAGATGAATATATTAATGGAAAAGTTTTTGACCCTATTTCTGGAAAGACATATAAAGGAAAAATCAAGCTAATTGGTGGCGGTAAACGTCTTATTTTGAGAGGATATTTGGGTACTGCATTAATTGGTCGAAACCAAACATGGATTCGCATTGAATAGAAAAGTGGCTATTAATATTTTGTGTTAAATTTCATAATTGATTAGATGAATTACACTTTCATACTACGATTAAGCGACTGAATTTCAAGATGTAAGTCATAAATATTTAAATTCATCACTTACATTCTTTGAAATATGAATTTTAAATGAGTAGCTAGTTTACTCTATACCATGTTTGATTGCGTCCAAGAGCAGAAATACCAATATAACCTCGCCCGTTTAATTTTTTCCCGTCTGGTGATATTTTTGCACTAAAACTATATGTTTTCCCATTTTGAGGATCGAGAATTTTGCCTTCTCCATATTCATTCAGTTTTAGTTTTTTAAGGTCTTTAACGATGACTAAACCTACTAGAGATTGATTGTGATATTTGCCTTGACAGCTTGTACATCTTTTTTCTTCATTTGGTAAGAGTGATTTCTGAATACTCGCCGTGAATTGTCCATCCTTTATTTCAGTAAATTTGACAATTGCTGCAGGCTGATTGGTTTTATCATCGATCGTTTTCCATGTTGAGCCTGCTAATGGGTCTGATGCATAAACGATGCTTGGTAAAAGAAGAGGAGTTAAATAAAGAAAAAAGTTTCGCATTGTTTTACTCGTCATAAAAAAATAGGTTTTTATATAATGGTGCGGAAAATTTAGGTAATTTAACGCTTTAAAATTCATTTGCTTAATCGCAAATATTATGGTTTTGATATCTGAGACAGGAGTATCAGATATCAAAAATGATTTAAATTACAATAAACTAGGTTGTCCAAGTGCTGGATCCGTTTCACGAGCAGCTTGTGCATCAGCAACAGTCATGCCTAAAGCCTTAGCGACACCTTCACCATAAGCAGGATCACATGCATAACAATTACGGATATGACGGTACTTAATAAAATCTAAAGCATCACCCATTGCGGCCGCGGTATTGTTGAACAGTGCTTGTTTTTGTGAATCATTCATTAAATTAAACAAAGCACGTGGCTGACTGAAGTAGTCAGAATCATCCTCACGGTAATCCCAAAAATCTGCATCACCTGTAATTTTCAAAGGAGGCTCTTTGTACTGCGGTTGTTCATGCCATTGACCAAAACTGTTCGGCTCATAGTGTGGCAAGCCACCATAATTATCATCACTGCGGCCTTGACCATCACGGTGATTTGAATGTACAGGGCAACGCGCAGCATTGACTGGAATTTGTTGATAATTTGCGCCTAAACGATAACGTTGCGCATCTGCATAGTTAAACAAACGTGCTTGTAACATGCGGTCAGGTGAAACACTGATGCCAGGCACGAGATTGCTTGGTGCAAAAGCAGATTGTTCAACATCTAAGAAGAAGTTTTCAGGGTTTTTATTCAGTTCAAATTCACCCACTTCAATCAGTGGATAATCGCCATGTGGCCACACTTTGGTTAAATCAAAAGGATGATACGGTACTTTTTCTGCATCCGTTTCAGGCATGATTTGCACGTACATTTTCCACTTTGGAAAATCTTGACGTTCAATCGCTTCATACAAATCACGTTGATTGCTTTCACGATCATCGGCGATGACTTGAGCAGCTTCACTATTGGTTAAATTTTCAATCCCTTGTTGAGTACGGAAATGAAACTTCACCCAAAACCGTTCATGATTTGCATTAATAAAACTATAGGTATGGCTACTAAAACCATGCATATGACGATAGCTTTTTGGAATACCTCGATCTGACATGACAATCGTCACTTGATGCAGCGCTTCAGGAAGCAATGTCCAAAAATCCCAGTTATAAGTTGCACTACGCAAGTTTGTTTTTGGGTCGCGTTTTACTGCTTTATTCAGGTCTGGGAATTTACGCGGGTCACGTAAGAAAAAGACAGGAGTATTATTTCCGACCATATCCCAGTTGCCTTCTTCGGTATAAAACTTAAGGGCAAAACCACGAATATCTCGTTCAGCATCGGCAGCACCACGTTCACCTGCAACTGTGGTAAAGCGTGCAAACATAGGGGTTTGTTTACCAATTTCACTGAAAATTTTAGCGCAGCTATATTGGGTAATATCATGTGTAACCGTAAAGGTACCAAATGCACCAGAACCTTTGGCATGCATACGGCGCTCAGGAATCACTTCTCGAACAAAGTTGGCAAGCTTTTCATTTAACCATAGATCTTGAACGAGGAGGGGGCCGCGTGCACCTGCGGTCATACTGTTTTGGTTATCAACTACAGGCGCACCAAAATCAGTTGTGAGGTGAGTGACGGGATACTTTTTTTGATCATTATTCATTATCTAGTTCCTTAAAAATTCTTATCGCTTAAAGAACGTTGAGTGGAAATGCGATAAAAAAGGATAGCCAAAATTTATTTTGCCTATCCTGTTGGGCTCTAATTATTTTATTTAGACACTGATTATTAGCTTCGAATAAACGCTAATAAATCTCTGTTAATGGTTTCAGCTTCAGTTGTCGGCATGCCATGAGGGAAGCCTTCATAGGTCTTTAGTACACAGTTTTGTAGCAAATCAGCCGATTTTTGACCTGACAACTCAAACGGAACGACCTGATCATCTAAGCCGTGCATCACCATCATCGGAATGGTAATACTCTTCAAATCATCACGGAAATCAGTCTGCGAAAAGGCAACGATACTGTCATAATGTGCCTTTGCTCCACCCATCATACCCTGTCTCCACCAGTTTTGGATCACTGGTTCAGATGGTGTTACGCCATCTCGGTTATAACCATAGAATGGTCCTGCTGGCACGTCATAGAAGAACTGTGCACGGTTTTCTTTAGTATTCTTTTGAAAATCATCAAAGACTGATTTGTCGATGCCATTTGGATTATCATCTGTTTTAACCATGAGCGGTGGCACAGCCGAAATCAAAACACCTTTAGATACAGGATCCTCAGGATGACGCGTGATATAACGTGCAACAACGCCACCACCTGTTGAATGTCCTACGTGTACAGCACCTTGAACACCAAGATGCTTGACCACAGCAGCAGTGTCATCGGCGTAATGATCCATATCATGTCCATCCCAAACCTGCTCCGAACGACCATGTCCACGTCGATCCGTTGCAATGACACGGAAACCTTCACCGAGGAAGAACATCATTTGTGCATCCCAATCGTCGGCACTCAGTGGCCAACCATGATGGAAGAAAATAACTGGAGCATCTTTTGGCCCCCAATCTTTATAGAAAATTTGGACGCCGTCATTTGTAGTAACAAAACTCATTTTAGAATCTCCATATTTTTATTGATATTGAATCAGAATATGCAAATATGAATTTCTGATCACTTAAAAGACAATAACATTAAAGTTAACTTTAAGGTCAATATGTTTTACACTTAGGTCACAAAGAAAAACAAAACTGGTAACGGCTTTGTTGCACAAACCTATCTATAAAGGCTTATTCCACAATATAATTCTCAAATGAATAAGCCCACACCTAAAATCTATCGTACAACCAATTGGTCTTCTTATAACAGTGCATTAATAA
>NZ_JAGFEV010000019.1:0-5349 GCF_039655985.1 Acinetobacter sp. BWR-L5
TTTTAACTGAAGAGTTTGATCATGGCTCAGATTGAACGCTGGCGGCAGGCTTAACACATGCAAGTCGAGCGGGGAAGTATAGCTTGCTATACGACCTAGCGGCGGACGGGTGAGTAATGCTTAGGAATCTGCCTATTAGTGGGGGACAACATTCCGAAAGGAATGCTAATACCGCATACGCCCTACGGGGGAAAGCAGGGGATCTTCGGACCTTGCGCTAATAGATGAGCCTAAGTCAGATTAGCTAGTTGGTGGGGTAAAGGCCTACCAAGGCGACGATCTGTAGCGGGTCTGAGAGGATGATCCGCCACACTGGGACTGAGACACGGCCCAGACTCCTACGGGAGGCAGCAGTGGGGAATATTGGACAATGGGCGAAAGCCTGATCCAGCCATGCCGCGTGTGTGAAGAAGGCCTTTTGGTTGTAAAGCACTTTAAGCGAGGAGGAGGCTACCGAGATTAATACCCTTGGATAGTGGACGTTACTCGCAGAATAAGCACCGGCTAACTCTGTGCCAGCAGCCGCGGTAATACAGAGGGTGCGAGCGTTAATCGGATTTACTGGGCGTAAAGCGTGCGTAGGCGGCTTTTTAAGTCGGATGTGAAATCCCTGAGCTTAACTTAGGAATTGCATTCGATACTGGGAAGCTAGAGTATGGGAGAGGATGGTAGAATTCCAGGTGTAGCGGTGAAATGCGTAGAGATCTGGAGGAATACCGATGGCGAAGGCAGCCATCTGGCCTAATACTGACGCTGAGGTACGAAAGCATGGGGAGCAAACAGGATTAGATACCCTGGTAGTCCATGCCGTAAACGATGTCTACTAGCCGTTGGGGCCTTTGAGGCTTTAGTGGCGCAGCTAACGCGATAAGTAGACCGCCTGGGGAGTACGGTCGCAAGACTAAAACTCAAATGAATTGACGGGGGCCCGCACAAGCGGTGGAGCATGTGGTTTAATTCGATGCAACGCGAAGAACCTTACCTGGTCTTGACATAGTAAGAACTTTCCAGAGATGGATTGGTGCCTTCGGGAACTTACATACAGGTGCTGCATGGCTGTCGTCAGCTCGTGTCGTGAGATGTTGGGTTAAGTCCCGCAACGAGCGCAACCCTTTTCCTTATTTGCCAGCGGGTTAAGCCGGGAACTTTAAGGATACTGCCAGTGACAAACTGGAGGAAGGCGGGGACGACGTCAAGTCATCATGGCCCTTACGACCAGGGCTACACACGTGCTACAATGGTCGGTACAAAGGGTTGCTACCTAGCGATAGGATGCTAATCTCAAAAAGCCGATCGTAGTCCGGATTGGAGTCTGCAACTCGACTCCATGAAGTCGGAATCGCTAGTAATCGCGGATCAGAATGCCGCGGTGAATACGTTCCCGGGCCTTGTACACACCGCCCGTCACACCATGGGAATTTGTTGCACCAGAAGTAGGTAGTCTAACCGCAAGGAGGACGCTTACCACGGTGTGGCCGATGACTGGGGTGAAGTCGTAACAAGGTAGCCGTAGGGGAACCTGCGGCTGGATCACCTCCTTAACGAAAGATTGACGATTGGTAAGAATCCACAACAAGTTGTTCTTCATGACGATGTATCTGAGGGTCTGTAGCTCAGTTGGTTAGAGCACACGCTTGATAAGCGTGGGGTCACAAGTTCAAGTCTTGTCAGACCCACCAAATCTGACTAACAAGCATTGTTAAATGCTGAATACAGAAAAACAGAAACATTGACTTATTGATAAGCTGGGGACTTAGCTTAGTTGGTAGAGCGCCTGCTTTGCACGCAGGAGGTCAGGAGTTCGACTCTCCTAGTCTCCACCATAGATTATAGAACTTAGTAAGTTAAAGCTTATTAACTTCTGTGATTTATCGCAGTTTCCTGACCTGACGAAGGCTGGAAAAATCATTAACAGAATATATTTGAGTTGAAATAATTTGTTCATACTCGTTTTTAAGATCGACATTAACAGTGATTTATTACTGATTGATGAAGATTAAAGAAATGAGTTACTAGCGAAATTAACTGAATCAAGCGTTTTGGTATGTGAATTGAATTGAAGCTGTACAGTGTTTAAGTACACAGAACAACAAACTGTATGATCGAGCAATCGATCTGTCCTAGTGCTACTTGTAGGTGCTACGACTGTTTGGGGTTGTATAGTCAAGTAATTAAGTGCATGTGGTGGATGCCTTGGCAGTCAGAGGCGATGAAAGACGTAATAGCCTGCGATAAGCTCCGGGGAGGCGGCAAATATCCTGTGATCCGGAGATTTCTGAATGGGGAAACCCACCTGTCATAAGGCAGGTATCGTATGATGAATACATAGTCATACGAGGCGAACGAGGGGAAGTGAAACATCTCAGTACCCTTAGGAAAAGAAATCAATTGAGATTCCCTCAGTAGCGGCGAGCGAACGGGGAAAAGCCCATTAAGTCATATAAGTTCTAGTGGAATGCTCTGGGAAGTGCAACCATAGTGGGTGATAGTCCTGTACACGAAAGGGCTTATATGATGATGTCGAGTAGGGCGGGGCACGTGAAACCTTGTCTGAATATGGGGGGACCATCCTCCAAGGCTAAATACTCCTGACTGACCGATAGTGAACCAGTACCGTGAGGGAAAGGCGAAAAGAACCCCTGTGAGGGGAGTGAAATAGATCCTGAAACCGCATGCATACAAGCAGTGGGAGCCGACTTGTTCGGTGACTGCGTACCTTTTGTATAATGGGTCAGCGACTTACATTCAGTAGCAAGGTTAACCGAATAGGGGAGCCGTAGAGAAATCGAGTCTTAATAGGGCGTTTAGTTGCTGGGTGTAGACCCGAAACCGGGTGATCTATCCATGAGCAGGTTGAAGGTTGGGTAACACTAACTGGAGGACCGAACCCACTGTCGTTGAAAAGCCAGGGGATGACTTGTGGATAGGGGTGAAAGGCTAATCAAACTCGGTGATAGCTGGTTCTCCCCGAAAGCTATTTAGGTAGCGCCTCGGACGAATACCATTGGGGGTAGAGCACTGTTTCGGCTAGGGGGTCATCCCGACTTACCAAACCGATGCAAACTCCGAATACCAATGAGTACTATCCGGGAGACAGACTGCGGGTGCTAACGTCCGTAGTCAAGAGGAAAACAATCCAGACCGCCAGCTAAGGCCCCAAAATTATAGTTAAGTGGGAAACGATGTGGGAAGGCATAGACAGCTAGGAGGTTGGCTTAGAAGCAGCCACCCTTTAAAGAAAGCGTAATAGCTCACTAGTCGAGTCGGCCTGCGCGGAAGATGTAACGGGGCTAAAACTATATGCCGAAGCTGCGGATTTGCAATTTATTGCAAGTGGTAGGGGAGCGTTCTGTAAGCCGATGAAGGTGTATTGAGAAGTATGCTGGAGGTATCAGAAGTGCGAATGCTGACGTGAGTAACGACAATGCGAGTGAAAAACTCGCACGCTGAAAGACCAAGGGTTCCAGTCCAACGTTAATCGGGGCTGGGTGAGTCGACCCCTAAGGCGAGGCCGAGAGGCGTAGTCGATGGGAAATTGGTTAATATTCCAATACTTCTATGTAATGCGATGAGAGGACGGAGAAGGTTAAGTCAGCCTGGCGTTGGTTGTCCAGGTGGAAGGTTGTAGGCATGTATCTTAGGCAAATCCGGGGTACTCTATGCTGAGAACTGATAGCAAGCTGTACTTGTACAGTGAAGTGGCTGATACCATGCTTCCAGGAAAAGTCTCTAAGCTTCAGTTACATAGGAATCGTACCCGAAACCGACACAGGTGGTCAGGTCGAGTAGACCAAAGCGCTTGAGAGAACTCTGCTGAAGGAACTAGGCAAAATGGTACCGTAACTTCGGGAGAAGGTACGCTGCCGACGGTGATAGGATTTACTCCTTGAGCTATTGGCAGCCACAGAAACCAGGCCCCTGCAACTGTTTATTAAAAACATAGCACTCTGCAAACACGAAAGTGGACGTATAGGGTGTGATGCCTGCCCGGTGCTGGAAGGTTAATTGATGGGGTTAGCGTAAGCGAAGCTCTTGATCGAAGCCCCAGTAAACGGCGGCCGTAACTATAACGGTCCTAAGGTAGCGAAATTCCTTGTCGGGTAAGTTCCGACCTGCACGAATGGCATAATGATGGGGGCGCTGTCTCCAGCAGAGACTCAGTGAAATCGAATTCGCCGTGAAGATGCGGTGTACCCGCGGCTAGACGGAAAGACCCCGTGAACCTTTACTGCAGCTTGACATTGAACTTTGATCTTACTTGTGTAGGATAGGTGGGAGGCTTTGAAACCGAGACGCTAGTTTCGGTGGAGCCAATCTTGAAATACCACCCTGGTAATATTGAGGTTCTAACTCTGTCCCGTTATCCGGGACGAGGACCATGTCTG
This sequence comes from Acinetobacter sp. BWR-L5, assembly GCF_039655985.1. Taxonomy (NCBI): domain Bacteria; kingdom Pseudomonadati; phylum Pseudomonadota; class Gammaproteobacteria; order Moraxellales; family Moraxellaceae; genus Acinetobacter; species Acinetobacter sp. BWR-L5. The sequence goes on from NZ_JAGFEV010000019.1 coordinate 4,386, forward strand.
GTGGGTAGTTTGACTGGGGCGGTCTCCTCCTAAAGAGTAACGGAGGAGTACGAAGGTGCGCTCAGCGTGGTCGGAAATCACGCGTAGAGTATAAAGGCAAAAGCGCGCTTAACTGCGAGACCCACAAGTCGAGCAGGTACGAAAGTAGGTCTTAGTGATCCGGTGGTTCTGTATGGAAGGGCCATCGCTCAACGGATAAAAGGTACTCTGGGGATAACAGGCTGATACCGCCCAAGAGTTCATATCGACGGCGGTGTTTGGCACCTCGATGTCGGCTCATCTCATCCTGGGGCTGAAGCAGGTCCCAAGGGTATGGCTGTTCGCCATTTAAAGAGGTACGCGAGCTGGGTTTAGAACGTCGTGAGACAGTTCGGTCCCTATCTACCGTGGGCGTTGGAAATTTGAGAGGATCTGCTCCTAGTACGAGAGGACCAGAGTGGACGAACCTCTGGTGTACCGGTTGTGACGCCAGTCGCATCGCCGGGTAGCTATGTTCGGAAGGGATAACCGCTGAAAGCATCTAAGCGGGAAGCCTACCTCAAGATAAGATTTCCCTAGGACTTTATGTCCTCTAAAGAGCCGTTGAAGACTACGACGTTGATAGGTTGGATGTGGAAGCATAGTGATATGTGAAGCTGACCAATACTAATTGCTCGTGAGGCTTGACTATACAACACCCAAACAGTTGGTGTTGTGGTTCAAATCACTGCAAACAACTTGATTTAGTTATAAAGCTAGATACAATATCCAACTCAAATATACCTGTTAATAACTCATTTGATGAAAGTTAGGCATACACAATGTGTAAATAAGACCCAACGAATAGTCATAAACAGTTGTGCTGGCGACAATAGCAAGAGTGAACCACCTGATCCCTTCCCGAACTCAGAAGTGAAACCTCTTAGCGCTGATGGTAGTGTGGAGTTATCCATGTGAGAGTAAGTCATCGCCAGCTCATTAATTC